>JBDTZW010000013.1:0-22475 GCA_040004905.1 Acidobacteriota bacterium | reverse complement strand
TGTTCTGGTTGGTGCGTTCCTTCGATTTTGGCAGCAAAACTTTTATCAGCCCTTCGTTTACGGGACCTTGCCAAAAAGCGAAGCCGATCTTAAACCGTCCCTCACTCTTGAAACCTCGCCGCTCGCCCACGTGCCTCTCAGCATCACCGAACCCACAACCCAATTCCTCGACCCGCTAATGAAAAACATCGAGCAACAAAAAGCCCCAACAACCCAAAAGCTAACCAACCGACGGCCTTAGTGGCCCACAATTGTCCGAAACCGAGAGCGATTTATTTCTTTTTCATTTCGACGGTTTTGAAATATGCCTGGTCCACATGAGGAGCGGGGCTGTATCGAAAATATTCCTGGTCTTTCCGACGATAGTAAGTAGCCTGCAAATAATCGTATTCGTGCGGATCAGGCGGTTGCTCCGAGACGCCGTAGCCTGGACAATCGGACGCCATTGGCAATTGAGCCCAGTTGGTTTTTACCACAACCGTAAGGTGCACAGGATCGGGGTTCTGTTTGGAAAGATACTCGAATAGCTTCTTGAGATTGGTTTCCGAGAATGCCTTTTCGTCGAGGAATATCTCGATATGCCGCACAATAGAGGTATAGAGCACATTTTCAGTTTCCAGATAATGGAAGTTGAAGGTTGTGCAATATTTTACGGTTCGACTTTGGTTAGCAGTTTCGGCAGAGGGCTCTCCGGCTGATTTAAATGAGCAGTTAAAGACTAGAGCCGCCGCAATAGCCAAAGGCATCACAATTCTTTTCATAGGATTTCATTTCCTGTCGCCGCTTTGATGCCGCTCTTAGCCAAAGGGTTTTAAATGGCGTCTGAAAATATAAGGAGGTTTGATGATCAAACTCTCTGCTAAGAAATATCCGGTTGCTTTCACGTGAGTGAATACAACCTTTCACCCGCTCGCCGCTACAAATTGTGAAGACCCTGAGACATTAAAAAATAAGGAGTGTTCATGTATGGGAAGGTTTACTCTCGTCCTATTGATATTGGTGTGCTTCGCCTCGGCCGCAATAGCCCAATCACAAGTCCGACCGTCAGTTTCGGTGGTTGGAGAGGCAGACATGAAGATATCGCCGGACCAGGTTGTTTTCACTTTCGAAGTGATCACAACCGACAAAGACGTGACCGTCGCTAAGCAGGCGAATGATGCGAGATCTTCTAAGACTCTCGCGGCCGCCAAAGCGTTCAACATGGCTGCCGACGACATTCAGACCGAAACATTGACCATTGCCCCGAAGTACACGGGTGAAAAAGATCCGCGAGGGGCGGATGTGCTGATCGGCTATTTGGTAACAAAGCGAATTCTTATCACGCTGAAAGAAGTTGATAAGATCGACAGCTTTGTTGCTAAGGTGATCGAGGCAGGAGTGAACCGCGTCGTCGACATAAGCATCGAGAACAGCAATCTGCAAAAGTATCAGGAAGAAGTTCGAGCGATGGCTGTAAAAAATGCCCAGGCAAAGGCCGAATCGTACGCCAAACGGCTTGGTCAAACGATCGGCAAAGCGTATGTGATCAGAGAAGAAGAGGGAGACCTTCCTACCTTTGGCATGTCGGGCGGAATAGGTTCTGGTAATGGCGATGGAGTTGGCCCTTCGCTGGAGTCAGATCGCCTAGAGGAACCCACCGCCTACAACCGCGCCATCACCTTCGCCCTCGGCAAGATCAAAGTCGAAGAAAAGATCTACGTCACTTTTGAGTTAAATCGTTAGACGGCAAGAATTTCCTGATCGACAAAACCGGCAAGGTCATCCGCGAGGTTCCCTATCGCAGTGTCGGCGACTTTCACGACGGCATCGCGTCCGTCATCGAAGGCGATTATCATTTCGGACACAGCTTTTACATCGACACCGACGGCAACGAATATTACTAGAAGTTCAAAACGGGCATGTTAGGTGTATATTCGGAGTTGTGAAAGACGGGCGGCTGAACCTATGAAGCGAATCGGGCTTTCTGTGTGTATCGGATTCTTGTTTATACTTCTCTACTTCGGGTTATTAGAACTCGTCCAGAGGACTTACTATCCTTATGACCCCACCTTTGGCCGTTACGTTGCAATACCATTGATTTTCCCGGCCTACGTATCGCGTCTGACTCCGGAATCGATTCTTAGCTACTTTAAGCCTGAACCTCAGGCTACGTACCTGCTAATTTGCTTTCTGCTTTTCGACGCGTTATTTTACTCAACCATCACATACCTAATTTTCTTGGGGGTTGAAAGACTGAGATCAAACTTAAACTGATCCGATATCTCCTATCTTCGGACGCGACGCGATTCCTTCGAAGAACCCACCGCCTACAACCACGCCATCACCTTCGCCCTCGGCAAGATCAAAGTCGGAGAAAAGATCTACGTCACCTTTGAGTTAAATCGTTAGGCTGCTATAGCTCGCGGCATCTCATCCCAAGTTCTCCCATCCAATATGCGACCGTGGCGTTTTTTCTGAACGCCGCCCCACTGCTTGAAGAAGAACGCAACCTTCGCACTTTGACACTGTTCACGGATGTCAGTCACCCAGTTCACTAGCATCGGCCTTGCTCCGAATCCGCTCTCACCTCCGACGATCGCCCAATCAATACCCGTGAGATCCAGATTTCGCAGAGGGCCCAGCAGAGGTTCGAGTGAAAGGAACTTAGTCATCGCACCTGTCTGTCTTAGAAGGTCGATACGAGATGCATATTTCTCCGACTCGACGGAAACACCCATCCAGATATTTGAGGTCCAGTTCAAATGTCTCGACAGTTGCTCAAGTCTATCGGCCCTTTTTGTCAAGACCTGAAAGCGGTGCCAGTGAGCACGATTCATCACGTCAAACACCCGCTGTATGTATTCAAGCGGAACATTCTTGTGGAATAGATCACTCATTGAATTTACAAAGATCGTCTGCGGCTTTTTCCATCGGAGTGGGAGCTCCAACATATGAGGTTGAAGCGTCAGCTTGAAACCGTCGGCGTAGTTTCTCTGCCCCATCGCCTGCAGCCGCTTCGACATTCTTTCGGCGTAGCAGTTCTTGCATCCAGGGCTGAGTTTGTTGCAGCCGGTCACCGGATTCCAGGTTGATTGCGTCCATTCGATTGAAGAATTTGAAGCCATAATGGTGCTATCGATAATTTTCCAGGATATGTTCAGCAATTTTGTTTCCTGTCTCGTTATGGGATGCAAAAAACAGGTAATACAAAGTCGCTCCAATTGAATTTTTAACTCTAACTGGTTTGGGAACAAATCTAAATCCCGCGACGTCTTTTAAACGCGATCGAAAGGCCTCTGCTATCGTGTCATTCGACACTTTCTTTATTTCCGCAAGACCGAAAAGGTTGGCTTGTGCCGGTTCTGCATAGGCCGCCGTTCTCCAAGTTTCATCACCCCAAAACGCCGTCATTCTTTCGCTTTCTCGTTCCGTAGCTAACTCAGCCTTCTTCAGCAAAACGTTGCGATTCATATCCATAATCGGAAAATTCAAGAATATTTCTACCGATTTCATTTTTCCGGCTGTCGCAATTACCTCCCAATTAAGGTGTAAACCATACGGATCGAGAAGACACAACGCTCGTCTATAATCCTCATAACGCACTTTCGGAAAAACCTGTTCCAGAAGAACCTCGTTACAATCTCCCTGATAGATATGAACGTTGCTACGATTCTCCGTCAACTCGCGGAGAATATTGATTTTATTGCCGTCGAGATCGATTAAATATAGTTCGTTAAAAGGCGGGTCGACATACAGGGCATTGAGTGGGCTACCGGGAACGATTCCTTTCGTCTCGCGCGAAAGATGGAATCCCGCTCCAGCGAACGCGTCAATATAATCGTGTTTGATAAATTCTTGTTTAGAAAGAACGGCTGAGAATTTTTCGGCGTATGCGCGGACAATCTCAAGCTTGACCTCAGACCAACTTCCAATGTCCGTAATTCCGGGAATACTTTCCATAGGATTTAGCTTCAACAATTACTTTTCCTGTACGTCGCCTTCGAAATAAAATGCCTTGCGATGGTCTTTTATGTATTTCTTCATGGCCGCTTCGATGTCGTCCTGCTTAATCTTGAAGAACTGCGTATCGAGTTCTTCAAAGTCTGGATGTTTTTCTTCAAGCTGCTTTTGCCGCTCGTCGCGATCAAGGCTTGGGTTGCCCCCCATAAGGTCGGCAGATTTTTTCAGAATGGCGGCGGCTTCATTCAGGCCGAGCGCCTTGTACCCAGCAAGGGCGTCACGCCAAACAATACCGGTAGAGTTGGAGTAAAACTGATCGTGGCCGCCATTGTCGACCTCGGATATATGCCAGATCACCGCGTGCAGATATCTCTGCTCCGTGGAGAATTTCTTCAGACTGTTTTCGTATGCTTGCTCACCGTCGTAAATATCGGCCGAATACCAAACTGGCTCGATCACGGTAAACGAGTCTTTGCTGTCAATTACGCTATCATCGATTCTTAAGTGCTGAACAGTTTTCGAGTTCGACGCGGGAGGTTTTGTTGCGATATCGACTCGCGGTTTCACGTCGCACGAGATAGACGCCGAACAAAGGACCAGCAAGGCGCAAGTGGTGATGAGGGCAGGATTCTTCATATATCTCAAACATTTGGGAACCAGGTATGCTCCAATAGTTATAGCATCGAACACATTTAGCGAAAAGCCGTTCAATAGTAGCTACCGATGTAAACACTCCTCGGCAATCTGTTGGACGCGGGCGAGCGTGATGCCGTTTCGCTGTTCGATGGCGAGAGGGTGATCGGTCGGTTCGAGTTCGATAAAAGGCCGTTGGCCGATCGGTCGAGTGTGAACGCTGGTCGCCATACTTTCCGTGAGTGGGTCGTAACACGGAAGCGACGTTTGCAGCCAGCCGAAATAAGGAGGTTCACTTTCGCGGCCTACGGTTTCCCAGAGTTCGGACATTCGAAGAAAATTCTTTTCGCTCAAGGATACCCACGCGAGCCACGCGAAGATCTCATCCGCATCTAAAACCTCGATCTCGATCCTTCCCAAAACAAAGAAATGCGTTTCATCGATCACGCATTGGTCCGACGTCAGATCGACCCGTTTCTCGCGTTCGTCGTCCGGTATTCGATAATAGAGGCTGGGAGCCGGCGCTCCGTAACTAAACGGCAATTCCTCATGAAACTCCTGGCAGCTATGGCATGTGTAACCACGGATCATATAAACAGCGTCAGCTCTAAGAGATTACGATTCTTGGCTGACGGTTTGGCGATATTAGACTGAGATTTATTTAAACGCCTTTGGATCAGGATCGAAGTTGAAGTCCACTTCGTCAAATTGGGAAGCCCACGCATCGACACCGCCATCCTGGCATTCGATGTAATGCTCCTTTGCTTCGTTTAGCGTAATCTCAAAGGCATTGGCGGCATGCATAGCCTGCACAAAGCCTTCAATACCAAGTTTTTGTAGCTCTTCGAAAAACGTGGCTATGTTCATTGCTCCCACCTTCGCTCTTTCATAGAGCGCAGCAACCTCTAACGACATTTCCTCTCCAAGCCCTCCATGACCAGTCAAAACCAATTCGGTACCACGATCGCTCCGCGGCCTTTACCTATCCTTCTTAGGAATCGTGGATCGTTCACACCTTTCCGCTCCCGCCTTATTTAGGATTTCCAATATACCTTTAGAATCACTCTTCCTTGCAATTTCCAGCGCCGTATCCTCGTCCGGAGTGTTTTCACAAACGTTTGCACCGTGTTCGATCAGAAATCTTACAGTCGGTTCACTTTTTGAATACACCGCAGACTTTAGCGGAGTGTTTCCAAAGGTTAGGACCTGATTAACATCGGCACCATTGTTTACCAGCAGCATGACGGCGTCTGCCTGTCCGGATCTCGCAGCCACTATCAATGGCGGGGAGCTATCATAGAATGTTCCGTCGACATTTGCGCCATCACCCAACGCTTCTTTAATTTCAGACAAATTTCCTTGCACCGAGGCGTCGTGCAATTTCTCCTGCAATGCATAACACCGAGGGTCATCCGACCGCGACTCGTAAAGACGCTTTTGGCAGAACGTTCCCGGCTTAGGTTCAATTTTGTTGATCGCCGCCCGGTCATTTTTGATTTCTACTTTAGAAGCGCAACTTAGGCATCCCAAAGCCAACACCCAGACCAGCGCCAACACAACTCCGTCTGAAAATCGCACCATGCCATTCACAATTTTAATCTTTCAGCGACAGATCATCTGAACTAAAGAATACGTAATGCTCAGGCTCCAACCCAGACGCGACTTTTGTGTCGCTCTCCCAATCAAAACTGAAGTTTACACGGATCGAAAAGCCGTTCGCCAATTGGTCCCTGGGAATACCGAAGATCACCGCTTTGCCGGACTTTAGAATATTGGTTGAACAAACGTGACACTGAAACCTGCTAGTCACATTTTCGTTCTTATCAACAACATCGTAGTAGAGGCCGACATCGCCCAATTTCTCGTCATAGCCGCCGGACATATCAAGTCGTATTCCCCATCTGGAGTTGTTATGGAGACGGAGCCAGTAGTAACTTTCCTCCGAGCTTTTAAGATCCGTTCGCGCGTTCGATTTTCCAATGGACTCAATGTAAATGGTCGGCTTTGATCTATCGATGGCACCCTGGGAGGTGTGTTGAGCTCCTACGCCAACCGTTAGCGACAACAAAATAGCGGCCAGCGAAAAATTTGAAATTCTCATAACGGATGATGTCAGGCGCTTCGCGGTCTTCGCCCAACTTATAGCCTTGGCGTTGGCTTTGCCTTCGTCGTCGGTCCCCAGCCACTAATCCGCCAACTATACGAGTACTCAATTACGCGGAAGGTATCGACTCGAACCCCATCTTCCATCTTTGGTTGAAAGGTGATCTTTTTCGCGGCATCGGCGGCAAGTTGACCTAGTTCCTTCGTTAACCCGGAAATCACAACAACCTTCCCGACCTTTCCGTTTGCGAGAAACTCGATCCTTAACCGAACGACGCCTTGGACGTCGAGCATTCCGTAACCTTTAGGAAGCTCGGGCTTTGGTCTCTTCAGGATGCAAAGCGGTGTGTTTTGAGCGGAGGCGAACAAGGGTAGTGCAAACAGCATAAGAAAGGCTACGTGAGTGAATAGCTTCATAGAGATTTGGGGCCGTTTGTCGCTCGGGCGTTATGGGTTGAAAGACGCGAGAATAGTAGATCGGAACGAGGAAAATTGCAATGGCAAAAATGGGCCCCGGCTAGTTAGCGTCCGGTGAGACGGTTTGGATGAGGGCCATCATTTTTTCGAAAAAATCCTTTAGGCTTTCGCGTTTACTCAAATCTTCTTTTTCACCAACATCCGCGAATATCTTCAACTTGTCCAAAACATCTTTTGGAAAATCCTGTGGGGCAGAATAAACAAGATCGCGCAGGTTGTTGAGAGTTAGCTTGAGCCCTGCCGTATCAATTTTACTCATGTCAATGTTGTCGCCGCCTTGAGCATCGATGAACAACATGAGCGAGGTCAGAATCTCGCCAAGATCTTTCCCAACCGCAAACTGCCATTTGCCGTCGCTGTTCAACTTGCTCGTGATGCCGGCGAGCGAGCGATCAAGCATTTCGATCCGTTTCTCGGCCGTCATTTTATTAAGAGATGTAAGCTCTTTCAGGTCGGCCGCATATTCGGGATAGTCGTTAGTTGCGTCGGTAAAGTCTTCGACCTCGAAGGCCTTTGTGAACAACTCGTATTTGGCAGCCAGGCGCCTCGCAGACGTAAGCACTGCCGCCAACTCCATTATTTTCAGTTTTTCCTCATTGCTGGTTTCAGCGACGAAATTGTAGTTGATCACACCGCTTACCTTTACCGGACTGCCCGATAAAAGCGTTGGTGCGAAAACGGCTTTCTGTGCTGCTATTTCTGCCGCCGCCCGCATCGAGGCATTATCGATGCCGCCGACAGTATGAGCCGAGACAACCTTTCCCGTCTCATCGATAATGACCTGTACCTTGACCGTTCCTGTCACCTTATTCTTCCGAGCTTCGGCTGGATATTCGGGCTTTGGCAGCAATATCGCCTTCCCATTCAAGATGCCGCCGATGATGGTTTTAGGCGTAGGCTTTGCCGTCTGTGCCAGCACCGACGACGCAAAGATAGCGGCGAATATCAGAAACAAGCTGCTTTTATATGTCGTTATCGAGGCTACGTGAGTGAATAGCTTCATAGAGGTTTGGGGGCCGTTTGTCGCTCGGGCGTTATGGGTTCAAGACGCGAGAATAGTAAATCCGAAATGAGAAAAAAGGCAATAGCACAATCGGGTGATCAAGGGGAAAGCTACGGGTTCGTGTTGATCTTTGGAACATACGGAGCGTTTGAAAACGTATACTCGATGATACCGGAGACCTGTACGGCGTGTCCGCGTATTAGAAACGGAGAAAACTTAGCAGAACACGCGGCCACACGGACGGGCGTGGATAATGCTCCATCACCAAAAAGGATTCCGACAGATATAACATTTCCTTTCTCGTCGATCAGGACCTGCGTCGTGACAGAATGATAAACTGCATTCCGCCAAGTCGCATCGGAAAATTCCGGTTTCGGCAAGTAGGTCGCTCTTCCGTTAAGCGATCCGTTTTGGATAAATCGAGGGGGTGCACCTTCGAGTGTGGCTATATTTTGACCTCCCGTTTGCCTAACAATGTTGCGATACGTTTTCCCAACAACAAAGGTCATTCTCATTAGTGAATCGTGCGCTTTCCCATTTTTGATCGCCGGTGAAAAGTTGGTCGCGAGAACATTATTTTTTACCGCTTCTAAGACCTCTCGTATTTCTTCTTTAGGATTTGTGTCACACGGCCAGGCAGGTAGCGACCACATCCGCACGCTCTTCACTTTGCCCGTTTTATCGACCATCACGTCCAACTTTAGGTTTCCTTCGATCCGCGCTGCTGTTGCCACATCCGACAACGCAAACGGCGGCGATCGAATGACACGTGCCTCAGCATCCTGGGCGGCCGCACTCATAGCCAGAATCAACAAACAGGCGAGGCTGAGAAACGCATTCCTCATTATTGAATATTCACTTTGAGGATCGAGGTGGTCCATTTTTTTGAAAAAGGGCGCGTCCATTTTGGTTGCTCGGGCGTTATGGGTTAAGAGACGCGAGAATAGTAAATCGTAAATCGAGAAACGTCAAAGCCTACCGCCGAGGTAATACAACAGGTTAGCACCTATATAGAGCAAGATAAGATCTATACAGAGGACGACGGGTACGAGTAGCAACATTCCCAAAAACGAAGCCAGTTTTATCCAAATGCTGTTAACGCGAGGCCACGCTCTTCGTAATTGTTAAAAAGCCACAAATAGCCGTTGTCGATCACCAACTTGGCAAGCCGGTCAAACTCGGAAACGAGAAAAGGTCAAACGATGAATGGTGAGCAGCGGGTAGTTTCCCGCAAAGTCGCAAAGGGGCAAAGGAAGAAGGCGGGTGAAGCCGCTCCCCTCCTAAAACTAGCGAGGGGAGCAAAGAGAACCCGGTCGCTGTGGCTCGCGGGTTCTGACTTGGACTTTTGACTCGGACTTACTAGAGGCGGCGGCTGGAAATTAGGCGATAGAGGGCGAGGATGACTATGGCCCCGATCACTGATGAGATGAAGCTGGGTAGTGAGCGGCCTATGTTGTCGAAGTTGCTAACCATCGGGTAGCCGACGAAGGTGCCGATGAATCCGCCGACGACGGCCCCGAGAATTCCCAGAAACGTGGTCATGATAACACCGCCGCCATCGGGGCCGGGCATGATGATCTTTGCGATATAGCCCGCCAGAAAGCCGAGCACCAACCATATAAGTATTGATAACATTTTGTTCTCTCCTGTTAGTTCGTCTTAAAAAAGTCTAATTAAGCCGCAGGTACTTCCGTCACATCCTGCGGGCTGAGGTTTAACAAATTCTGTCCGGGCACGACCGAGACGGGCGAATTCCAGAGAGCGAATCCGTTACCGACGCGGGTTACCGAGAACAGGTAATACTGGTTGGGATCGATGTTTGCCAGATTGGCAACGCCGCGATCGTTGGTGGTCACGGAGTATTTAGTATGGGCCGAGATGGCCTTCATTGCGTCTTGTCGAAAGCTCGCGAATCGATCGGGATAGGTCATCGCCAACCCGAGGCTGCCCGAAAGTGTATTTCCCTCGATCGGGTCGATGCGGGCCTCGCTCAGGATCGATTCGAGGTCCTTATCAAGCAGGTAGAATCGGACGCTTTTGGCGGCGTGCGGCGGGCCGCTCGGCGCGTTAATGCTGGCAGTGATCGAAACGACACCTTTGTCGCTCGGCGGCGCAGAGACCCCGGTCGTGCCGGTGCCGGGAACCGTGGTCGTATGCACCTCAACCGGCTGCGTTTGGACGCTGCTGGGTGCGGTGGCCGGGACGTTGGTGCGTGATACCTCAATGGGCCGTCCGTTTGAGGCGACACGGACGTTCATATTCGATGTATCGTCAGGCCGCGTGAACAAGTAAAATCCGCCGACGATCACAAGTAACGCTAGCAAGCCAAGCGGAATAAAGATCCAGCTTGGAAAAGTTTCGCGTTGAGCCGGCGACTGGGTTACAACAACCTTACGCTCGACCACCGGCTGCGCATGGATCGGGCGTCCGCACTGCGGGCACGCCACCGCTGTATTTGATATTTCGTGCCCACATTCGGGGCAATAAATTAACGACATCTGAGTTCCCTCCGTTTTGCTCGATTGTGCATCGCTTCGATACACTTAGTACTTCTTTAGAGGTCAAAGGGCAATTCACATTCCACGGGTAGGCAAAGCTTACGCGCTAAAGGCGAAAACATCTGTGCGATTTCATACAGACCGCGGATTCAGGCCTGGAGGTTGGTCATTAATCGATAGACGAGGTTGATGGGAAGGCCGACGATGTTCCAGTGGTCGCCCCGTATGCCGGTGATGAAGAGAGCGGCCTGGGCCTGAACGGCGTAGGCTCCGGCCTTGTCGAGCGGATCGCCTGTGACGGCAAGAAATTCGATCTCCGTTTCGGTCATCGCGGCGAAGGTGACGGTGGTACGTTCGAGACCAATGGTAGCTGCACCGTCTTTGACGAGCGCAACGCCAGTGAGGACTTCGTGATCGCGGCCTGCGAGGATGCGGATCATGCGGCGGGCATCGTCAAGATCGACGGGTTTGCCGAGGATCTGACCTTCGGCGACGACGGTCGTGTCGGCAGCGAGGATGAGCGAAGCGTCGGGCTCTTTAAGGGCGACGGCGTCGGCCTTTTCACGGGCGAGGCGTTGGACGTAAACGTCGGGGGCTTCGCCGGGGAGCTCCGTTTCGTCTATGTCAGGAACGACGACGGAAAATTCCCAGCCGACCGATCGAAGTATCGCCGCCCGACGCGGGCTGCCTGATGCAAGTAGCAGTTTTGGAAGTGTAATCATCGTGACTTCAAGCGCTTAGCATTTCGCGGAATTCTCGCTTAAAATGATAGATGATAACAGGCGAGCACCGAAGTGGAAAAAATAGTCGCGGCATTTCCGAAGATATTGAAGCAGCTGGAGATCAACCCCGAAGCTCGGGAGGCTTTTGTTTTTGCGGCATGGCGACGTTGCATCGGCGACGGAATGAACGAGCAGACCGCACCGGTAGAGTTGGATGACACGCGACTGAAGATCGCCGTTTCGAACGAAACATGGCGGCGGCACCTCGTGGACATGTCGGGCGAAATTTTGTTCAAGCTGAATTCGCGGCTTGCGATCGCGCAGGTCACGTTTCTCGATTTTTTCGTGAATAGAGCGGCGGTGGTGGAAGACCTGCAGTCGAACCCGATCGGGCGGCGTAGTGAGACTGCCGAGGTGGAAGAGGCGTTAGCGGACGAGGTTCGCGAATCGGCAGAGGCGATCGAGGACGATGGGCTTCGTGACGCTTTTATTAATGCCGCGGGAAGCTGCCTGGCGAGATCGAAGCGGAATTTGGGACGGTAGATAAATTTATGGACGTACGACAGGTAGCAAAGCTTGCTCATCTCGAGATCTCGGACGAAGAGGTTGCGATGTACACACCGCAAATGGCCGACATCGTGAAATACATCGAGCAACTCAACGAGCTGGACACGGGCGATATCGAACCGGCGTTGGGCGGCCTGACGGCCGAGGGCGAGGCGACGTATTCGATCCGCGAAGACGTGATAGTGCCGTCGCTTGGGCAGGAGGCGGCTTTGGACCAAGCACCTTCGGCGGTCGCCGGACATTTTCAAGTGCCGAAGGTTTTGGCTTGAATGGATAACTGAGAGTGAACCGAATAATTAGAATTTGTTTGCTTTTCTGCTTACTGCTTACAGTGCTGTGCCAACTGAACTGCAGTTTGCCGAACTTGGAATCTCCGGAATGTTCGGAATCGCGGGAGGCGGTGCGGCAGTTTTATTCGTTTCATTACGCTAACGACATTGCTCCAACGCCTGATAATTTGAAGGCCCGCGAGAAATATTTGACGCCTGAGCTCTATCAGACGCTGCTCGGCGACAAGCTGGCGAAAGATTACTTTACGCTTTCCGAAACTCCGCCTAAGGCTTTTAGGGTTGCAGCGTGCACAATGGCCGATCCGAACAAGACCGAACTCGGCGTTCACCTTTTTTGGAAGGACGAGACGAAGACCACGCAGAACGAGATCGAGGTCGAGGCGGTAAAACAAGGCGACAAGTGGCTGGTGAATAAGGTCACGGCGAAATAAATTATGACGATCCGAGCGAACATCGAAAAGACGCTGGACAATGCGGAACGACTTAACGAAACACTGAATTCCTTTCTGTCGATCGAGCGCGATGCTTCGCTTGCACGCGCGGCCGAGCTTCAGGCGACCAACGACGGCGGCGATCTGAAAGGCGTCGCAATTGCGGTAAAGGACAACATCTGCACAATGGGCATGCGGACCTCGTGCGGGTCGCAGATACTGCACGATTACAAGGCTCAGTACGACGCGACCGCTATCAAACGACTTAACGATGCCGGGGCGATAATTGTCGGCAAGACGAACATGGATGAGTTCGCGATGGGATCGTCGAATGAGAGCTCGGCTTTCGGGCCGGTCAAAAATCCGTGGGACATAACGCGTGTTCCCGGCGGGAGTTCAGGTGGCTCGGCCGTAGCGGTCGCTTCCGGCGTGGTTCGCGCGGCGTTGGGTTCGGAAACCGGAGGCTCGGTGCGGCAGCCGGCGTCGCTGTGCGGGATCGTGGGATTCAAGCCGACGTATGGACGCATCTCGCGTTACGGGCTGGTGGCGTTTGCCTCGTCGCTCGATAACATTGGAATTTTCGGCCAAAACTGCCGTGATGTCGCGGGCGTTTTGGGCGCGATCGCCGGACGTGACGAACGCGACGCAACTTCGGCGGACGTTCCGGTTCCTGACTATCTCTCAACGATCAACTCAGATATTGAGGGTAAAAGGATCGGCGTACCGCGGGCTTTGTTCGGGGAGGGATTGGACGTCGATGTTCGTGAGTCGGTCGAAAGCGCTATCGAGGATTTCCGCTCGCTGGGAGCTGAGATCGTCGACGTTGAATTGCCGCATGCCAAATATGGGATCGCGGTCTATTACATCATCGCGACGGCCGAAGCCTCGTCAAATCTGGCCCGTTACGACGGTGTCCGCTACGGCTTTCGGGCGGAAGACGCGGACGAACTCCGAAAGATGTATTCGACGACGCGCGAAGAAGGATTCGGCGCCGAGGTCAAGCGGAGGATCATGCTCGGGACGTATGTATTGTCGAGCGGTTATTACGACGCTTATTATTCCAAAGCTCAACGGGTCCGGGCTCTTTTGCGACGGGACTACGCCGAGGCGTTCGCGAAGTGCGACGCCATCATCACCCCGACCTCGCCGAGCGTTGCTTTTAAGATAGGCGAGAGATCCGACGATCCGCTTGCGATGTATCTAAGCGATATCTACACCGTGTCGGCAAATCTTGCCGGCGTGCCCGCGCTCAGTGTGCCGTGCGGATTGTCGACGGACGGCCTGCCTATCGGCCTGCAGTTGATCGGGAATTACTGGACCGAAGCGTCACTCCTCAATCTCGGGCACACCTATGAATCAGCCTTTCCCTTGAGTGCGCAGCCGAGTGTGTTTGCTGAATGATCTGAAAATTTACTGCGCGAACGGCAGGTGTGTGTAATCGCCGTCGCGGGGAAACACTGCCAGCGATGCCTGGGGAGCGATTCCCTGCCAGCGATTGTTATCGTCGAGAAGGCGGCGTATCTCCTGTGCCGGCAGCGGACGCGAGAACAAATAGCCTTGCCCGAATTCGCACCCTAGTATCCGCAACTGATGAAGTTGATGAATACTCTCGATCCCTTCCGCAACCACATTGAGATTCAAGGTCTTGGCCAGGGCGATCACCGTTCGGACTATCTCGCCATTCTCCGAACCGTCTTCCATCGTGCTCACGAATGAACGGTCGATCTTCAGAACATCGATCGGGAACCGGTGAAGATAGCTGAGACTTGAATATCCCGTACCGAAATCATCGATGCTTATGTGAACGCCGGTTTCGCGGATCTGCTTGAGCGTAAGGATCGCCTGTTCGGCATTTTCCATTACCGCACTTTCCGTTACTTCAAGCTTTAGATCGACCGGATCGATCGCCGTCTCGGCGAGGACCGTTTTGATCTGGGCCACAAGGTCACCCTCTGAAAAATGCTTGCCGGAAATATTTACGCTCATGGTCAGGCGCTCATGCCGGGACGGCCCCTTTTGCCATTCGGCCAACGTCCGGCAAGCCTGATTTAGAAGCTTGACCGTCATGGGAACGATCAACCCAGTGTCTTCACTCAATGCTATGAACTCATCCGGCGGAACAAGCCCACGCGTCGGATGGTTCCATCGGACGAGCGCTTCGAAACCAGAGAGCGTGAGACTATCGAGGCTGACGATCGGCTGATAGTAAAGCTCAAGCTCGTCGCGTTCGATCGCATAGCGAAGGTCGGTTTCGAGTTCGAGCAGCTTAACCGCCCGCATGTGCATCTTCTGGTCGAAGATCACATAGTTCTTCTGATTCTCCTTCGCGTAGTACATAGCAATATCCGCGTCGCGAAGTATCTCTTCAACCTCGGCGTATTTCGAATTGTCGAACGCGATCCCGATACTGACGCCCACGAAGATGTAGCGGTCCTGGATCATAAAAGGCTCAGCGATGTGCTTGGCGACCTTTTCGGCAAATTGAGTGACAATATCGGTATTGCTCGCGTCGTTGAGAATTATTGCGAATTCATCGCCGCTAAAACGGCCGACCTGATCGTCGGCACTGATCAGCTCATACAAACGGTCGGCGACCTGCTTGATAACCGCATCGCCAAACGAATGGCCGAGACTGTCGTTGATCGTTTTGAATCGGTTTAGATCGAGGAACAAAACGGCAAATTTGCTTCCGCTTCCGTTGGAAGATTTCTTAATTAGTTTTCGCAAGGTCTCGACAAAGAAATTGCGATTGGGGAGTCCCGTCAGTGCGTCGTGATATGCGGCGTGTTTGAATTTTTCGCGGCTCTCACGCAGGGCTTCGCCGCTCCGCTCTAATTCTCCTACATAATGCCGCAATTCCTGAACGTGGGCCTCAGCCTGCTCAGCCCGTTGCCGCTCGGCGTCTTCGGCCTTGGCCGCGGTCTCTTTAACGTCCTGAGCGTATCGGCGATAGGTGATGTAGACGATCGCAAAGAACGTCATCATCGCGGCAAAGAGCAGCATGTTGATCTGCTGGACCGCTTTTGCGCAAATACCGGCGACGACCGCACCGCACAGGTACATCGCGAGTGCATTCAAACAGTATTCGTTCCAGACACGCCACAGTGTGCTCTCGCTCTTGATCGCAACGAATGCGGACACGCACAGCGAATTAACGCAAAACTGCGCCAGGGCCATGACGGCGAGCATCCAAATAAAGCTGTTGTTGTTCGAAGCGAGTGTAGAGATGTCAGTTGATCCAAAGGTGAGGAAGACGGCGGCCCAGGTGACAAAGACAGATATCGCGGTGATGAGAATATTGATCACGACAGTCTTCGGCCGCATTGAAACGCCCTGGCGACGGAGATTCCATGAAGCGAACGAAGTTTCGAGCACGGCGATGATCACTGCCACCTGGCCGCCGTACATCAGCAGCGACAGGAATATCAGAGCGTCTGAGATGGTGAGATGGATCTTGGTTCGCGGAAGCTGGATCCTGAGGTATGAGCTTAAGAATATCGTTACGAAAGCAAGGCCGATCAGACCGCGGTTAAAGCTTTCCAAACGAATTCCCCAACCTGCCCAGAGCATAGCTCCAACGCCTGCGGGCAGAAGCATCCACAGATAAAGATTAGTTGTCCGCTCTTTGCGATCCATCGCTGTCGAATTGGCTTGCAGAATTCCTTAGGTGCTGGTCAATAGAATTGTAGAGGATTTTTCCCCGGCGAAAGAACGCTGGAGATGCTTTGTTATTATATGTTAAATCAGGTTTATTCTCCAAGAAATTTTTCACAAGCCGGCGAGAGGGAGACGTAAGATATTGTATTTACATGAGTTATTCACCGGGCGATGGTGAAAAAGAGCAAGAATCAAAAAAGCGGATGCTCTTTCAAGCATCCGCGAAATCTAAGGAAATTCAGGTATCACGGCCTTCCCAACCCGTGATCTTCAAATTAACGTTCCTATTGCATTCTGTTCGTACTGTCTCCCCGGAAAATACTTCGACCGGACTGCGACATTGCTGAGTCGCTGATCAGCAGGCCGTCGCTGATCAGGAGGCCATCGCTTATCAGAAGGCCGTCGGCCAGCGGGCTGTTGTCGCCTAGGGTAAAGTTGTCGGAAATCAACAAGCCTGAAGGTCCTATAGGCTGACCCCACGTCATTGTCTGACTGCCGTTTGGATTGCCGTTACCGGCGATCACAACGCTGTCGCTGATCAGCAGTCCGTCGCTGATAAGCAAACCGTCACTGAACAGCAGTCCGTCGCTGATCAGCAGACCATCACTTATTAACAATCCGTCCGGGAACACCATTCCCTTGTCATAGACGTGCTGGTATTTTGTGATCAGGTTGGTCCCGGTAAGAGCTCCATAGCTAGGCAGGATGCCGCCCGACCATTGGAATCTTGTCCCCGCGATCGTACTCGCATGGACCGGCAAGGTATTGCTTGTCAGCATTAAGGTTCCCTGCGGCGTTGGATTAGGCAGGTTCGTCTTGATGGCACGCGTAAGACGGATAGCTCCCTCGACGTTCAGCTCTCCTGCTCCCTGTTCGAGGGTATTGAAGCCGGCGAGTTTCTGCGCCGTGTACTCAAGGATCATCTTGACCATGTTCGGAGTCAAGTTCGGATTCGTCTGAAGCATCAGTGCAACCGAACCGCTGACGATCGGTGTGGCCATTGACGTTCCGCTTAGGTACATCATCTTACGCGTCGGGTCGGCCGAACTTTGAACAGCGAGATCAGGATTTTCCTGCGAGATCTCGTTTCCCTGCGACATCGCTCCAACGATCAGGTTGCCGGGGGCGACGAGATCCGGTTTGATCAGATTATCGAAATGCTTAATACCCGAACCATCGGTGTAGTACGAACGCGTTGGTCCGCGCGAGCTGTAAGTCGTGACGCCGTCGTCATTGCGGGCGTCGGTGCCGAACGTATTAGCCGCACCGACCGTGATCACTGACGGATCATTACCAGGCGAATGGATCGCACCGTAGATCTTTTGGCCAGCGGGCGTCTTGCCCGTATTTCCGGCAGCCGCGACGACAACGATCCCGACTTCCGAAAGTCTGCGTGCCGCCCGGCACAGCGGATCTGTCCGCCATGACTCGATCGCGGGAGCACCAACGCTCAAGTTAACAACGCGGATATTGTTCGCGGCCCGATTTGTGTAGATCCAGTTCAACGCATTGATCAAGGCGGCCGAGCTGCCGATGCCGTTGTTGTCGAGAACGCGAACGTTGATTATCTTTGCACCTGAAGCGACGCCCTCATATCCACTGATATAGAGGCCGTCACCGACATTGAGGTTGGCACCGCTGCTGCCTGCTGCGAGCGAGGCGACGTGGGTGCCATGTCCATATTCGTCAACATTCATGTCGGCAGCCGGCGAAAAGTTAACACGCTGCACTACTCGGTTCGCTCCGTTGATGCTGGTGAATGAACGATGGTTTTCGCGGATGCCGGAGTCGACGACGGCGATCCCGATGCCGGTTCCGTCTAGTTCGGTGCTCGTGTTGACGACACCGATCCCTAATAGTCCGACGTTCAAACCCTGTTGGATCGTTCGGATGAGTGAGGTTCCGGTAGTCGTCTCGATGTGTCCGAGAACATTCATCTTGCGGTCGAGGGATAGGTGCTGTGCACCGCGAGCGGCCGCGACCGACTGTGCAACCTTGGCCGGCAGATCGAGCACCATCATGTCAAGGCCCTCGGCCCGGCTTTCGATCCGAACGCCGTTCGAAGCAAGTACGCGCTGAAGCGAACCATTATTGATGTCTTCGGCCTGAAGGATCACCTTAACGCGGCCGTCGGGGTTGCTATTTACGATGTCGCGCAGATCGGGCGAGAGCTTGTCGCCGATAAAACCGTCGTTGTCGGACGCGATCTCGATCTTTTCAAAGATCGAACGCAGCACGGCATCGTTAGTTATCGAGCCGGTAAACTGGTCCCTGGTAGCAGCCGTCAGGACGCGCAGCTTCGATCTGGCGATCGCGTCATAGAGACGTTCGGCGACGAGACGGCCGAAAAGCGGATTGGATGTGGAGAATCCGCTGGCGTCATCGAGATAAAGAATGTTGCCGTTCCGTGGGTTACCAGCAACCTTCAAAATATCATCGATCGCTCGGTTCAAAGCCGTCTCGCTAGCCGCTTGGGAGAGCAGGCCCGGCCAATTGACGCGATAAATTGCCTTCTGATTCACGCTGTCCGCTGCCTCGCCGGCAGTGAAGGATACAACGCTTTCACGTTCGGCCATCGTGTCATCTATCAGTACGCCGTTCTTGCCGCCCGCGGCGGTCAATACTTTTGCGGCCTTTCGTGCGGCCCGCAAAGCGTCGGGATTTGCCCCTTCGATCGAGATGGGGTCCACCTTTGTAAGGAATCTGGAATTGGGTGTCGCGACTGTTTGGCTTGAGCCCTGCGATGGCACTGCGGTCGTTTGCGCAAATCCGGGCATTGACACAACCGTCATCGAGAATAGAAGTGCTGCCGATGATATCTTTTTGATAACAGTCATTATTTCAGTTATTTGGTTGCTCCCCTTAAACAGTAAAAACGGTCGTATCTCCACCGTTCTCTTTGGCAATGGGCGTGCCCGAATGTTTAACGAGGCTGCCAACCTATTGTAGACATGGGGCTTAAGACGATTTGTGACGCGTGTCACGATTGACTTGGGACGTGGAGCTTTGGGTCAATATCGGTCAGACTGAGTGACCACTAGTTCAACGTGAAAGAAAAAAGGCGACCCGCCGTTTGGGGACCGCCTTTGAACTGATCGATCGAATTGAACTACTTGGTTATGCCCACCTCTGTGAGAGCGTAGGCATAATCGAACGCGACCTCTTTCAGGCGGTCGTAGCGGCCTGACGATCCGCCGTGGCCCGCGCCCATGTTCGTCTTTAGGAGAATGGGATTGTTGTCAGTGTTCATCTCGCGGATCTTGGCGGCGAATTTGGCACCTTCCCAATATGGCACTTGGCTGTCGTTAAGCGAGATCTCGATCAACATGTTGGGGTAGTTCTGCGGTTTGACGTTGTCGTACGGCGAATACTGCACCATGTAATCCCAATCTGGCTTCTTATTCGGATTGCCCCATTCGATCCACTCATCGGTCGTAAGCGGCAGAGTTTCGTCGAGCATTGTGTTCATCACATCGACGAACGGCACTTGAGCGATAACCGCGTGAAAAGTGTCGGGCGACATGTTGGTTACAGCGCCCATCAACAAACCGCCCGCCGAGCCGCCCTGGATAACAAGGCGATCGTTCGACGTATATTTGTTAGCGATCAGCCATTTTGCCGAATCGACAAAATCGTAAAATGTATTCAGCTTTTTGAACATGCGGCCGTCCTGACGCCAATGTTCGCCAAGCTCGCTGCCTCCGCGGATATGTGCGATGGCATAGATCATCCCCCGGTCGAGCAGGCTAAGCCGGGCGGTCGAGAATCCGGGATCAGTCGAATAGCCATATGAGCCATATGCATAAAGCAGCATGGGGGCCGAGCCATCCATCTTAGTTCCCTTTTTCCAGACGATCGAAACCGGGACCTTAACGCCGTCGCGGGCGATGGCCCAGACACGCTTGGTCTCGTACTGAGACTTGTCGTAACCGCTAGGTATTTCCTGCTGCTTGAGCAGTTTGCTGTCACGCGTTTTGAGGTCGAATTCATAAGTCGAATTCGGCGTGATCATTGAGGAGTAGCTGTAGCGGATGGACGGTGTGTTGTATTCCGGATTGTTTCCCACACTCATCGTGTATACGCTTTCCGGAGTCGGGATCCGTATGTCGGCACGACGCGTCTTTCGGTCCATCACGCGGATATATTCGAGGCCGTTCTGAAGCTCAGAGACGACGGCGTAATCCTTAAAGAAGCCTATATCGTCCACCTTGACTTCTGGGTTCGACGGAATAAAATCCGTCCAATTCTTTTCGCTCGGATCGCTGGCGGATGCCCGCATCACCTTGAAATTTTCAGCATCCTTATTCGTCCTGATGTAAAATTCGCCGCTGTCGTAATCGGCGAAATATTCGAGGCCTTCGCGTTTCGGGGCGATCAGTTTCCAGTCGCCGGTCGGGTTGTCCGCAGATAGGTACCGGTACTCGTCCATCGTCTTGGCAGCCGAGCTGATGAACAACATTTTGCTGTCACGCGACTTGCCCACGCCAGTGTTAAAAAGGTTGTCCTTCTCCTCGTAAATAAGATCGCTCTTATCGCTGCCGACGGTGTGTCGCCAGATCTTGTCCGAGCGCTTCGAGACATCATCTTCCTGGCCGACGAACAGATACTTACCGTCATTGGACCAGGCGGTCGAGGTCACCCGCGGCACCGTGTCGTCAAGAGTCTTTCCGGTTTTCAGGTCTTTGATATGAAGGGTGTATTGGCGATAGCCCGTAGTGTCGGTCGAATACGCCAGCATATTGCCGTCGTCGGACACGTCGAAAGCACCGATCGCGAAAAACTTGAATCCCTTCGCCATCTCGTTTTGATCGAGGAGCATTTGCGGGTTTGCTCTGTCCTGCGATTTGCTGCGGAAATAGATCGGGTACTGCTTGCCCTCTTCCGATTTGTTGAAATACCAGTAGTCACCGAGTTTGTACGGAACGCTTGTATCGTCCTGCTTGATGCGTCCGAGCATTTCCTTGTAAAGGTTATCGACGAAGGCCTGGTGCTTGCCCATGAAGGTCTCGGTGTATTTATTGTTGTCCTCGAGATACTTGACGATCTCAGGGTCTTTGGTTGCATTGCGGTCGCGAAGCCACGCGTAGTTATCGGTGATCTCGTAGCCGTGGATCTTTAAGACCTTCGGCACTTTCTTGGCGGTCGGGGGTTTCATAGGTTCGCTCGAATTCTTGGACGGCTGGGCAACGATCACGGTGTGCCCAATAACGATGACTATAAAAAGTGCGGCGATGGACATCAACTGCTTCATATCGCTTTCACGGCTCCTGCTTTTGATTTTCTTATAGAAAGAGGTCTGGCCTTATTTACGCACTATTCTAGACCTTTGTTTCGGTGTGGGCAATATGTCCGTCGGCAAGCGGTCATTTGTTTGCCGCAACTATCGCTTGCGTCCATTTCTTAGTCGTTTCGGTAACTAGCTGTACGTCCGACTCGGAACGATAGGCCTTATAGACATACGCATAAAGAAGGCGCCTTCCTACCCTGATCAGCGATATGGACACAAGCATCGTTTTTTGCCGGTCAAATGCCTTGACTTGATTGATCATGATCGCACTGAACACCTGCTCGTTCTTTTCGAAAAAGCCCAGTCTTCTCGGTTGAGATATGCTCACATTTGCCTGTTTGCCGTATTCGTTGGTAAGGCCCCGGTCCACTTCCTTTACGATCGACCTTATTGTCGAACCATCCGGGTCGATGTACGTATCGAAATTTTTCTCGAGCGTTGCGACGGTGGCGGAAAAGATCTCGGGTGTCTGGTCGATCTGCTTCGAATCCTTTGCTATCGAAACTTTGGTGTAGAGATCTAGCGGCTTTGAACCGCCCTTTTCGATCCGCTTTGCGATGGCGATCTCGACATGAGACACGAGCGTGTAGAGCGATGCCGACTCGGCTGCGGCAATAACCGCCGCATATCTTTCAAATTTGAGGCCGTCGACAAACCCTTCCGGCGGAGGGATGGCGATCGTCCTGCCGCCGACGTCAAAAGTGTCTGCCTGCGCGAGAGTGGAAACGGCGACGAAAAGCGTAAGCAGAATGATTTGAACTATCTGAAGAACACCGATCATTTTTTACATTCCCGGCCGATAAGTCCCTTCCCTGTGATCTTTGAGCTGCGATGGGTAGAAGTAGACCTCGCGAAGCTCGCCGGTCGC
>JBDTZW010000325.1:0-2030 GCA_040004905.1 Acidobacteriota bacterium | reverse complement strand
GCCCATGCCGCGATGATCATCCCCTCGATCAAGGCGTGCGGATCGCGTTCCATCAGATAACGATCTTTGAAGGTGCCGGGCTCGGATTCGTCGGCATTGCAAACAACGTATTTGGTCTTCGGCGAATCTTTGGGTACGAAGGACCATTTCATACCGGTCGGGAAACCCGCACCGCCGCGCCCACGCAGAGCCGATTTTTTTACCTCGTCTATCACATCCGCCGGAGCCATCTTTAGCGCCTTCTCGAGCGATTTGTAGCCGCCCATATCGCGATACACCTTCAGCGTGTGCCCGTTCTCAACGTGCATCAACTTAAGTTGTAGGGGCTCGCAGCCGATGGCCTTGATTTCCATAATTACCAGCGTTTTCCGTTATCGTAGTCTTCTTTCTTAATGATCTTCGTGATCACGCCCAGAATATCCTCCCGTGAGATGGTTGGCTTCATCCAAAACCTGCCGTCCATGCTGTTCGGACGATTGTCACCGAGCAAAAAATACTCGTTTTCCGGTATCTGGGTCTCCGGCAAGTCGCGACCGCCAGGGGAGTGCTCAAACGGTTCTTCAAGGACCTGTCCGTTGATGTAAACCGTGCCTTTGCGTATCGCTATCCGCTCCCCAGGCATGCCAATAACTCGATGTATGAACCAGGTTGCGGAATCACCACCCGTCCACTTAAAGTTCAATGCCTGTGACTTGTAAACGACAATGTCAAACCGCTTTATCGGGTTGAGGTCATTACTCTTGACCTCATAACTCCCCAAATGATCGCCGATCCCGATTGTCGGCGTCATTGAGTTAGTCGCTTGTACGTAGTGAGCGCCTATCCCACAGGAGCCTAGAAAAAGGGGAACAGCTATTACGAGCCAACGGATCATCGCGCAAAACTTCTTGCCACCGCTAAATACTCTTCTATCGCGATCTTAATATTCTTCAGAGCTTCGTCGTTTGTTTCGCGTTGCGACCAGCAACCCGGTAGAGCCGGACAACAAAAGCTATAGCCTTCTTCCGAATGTTGTAGAGCTACTTTGCAATGCATGCTACTCACAATCCGCTAATATCTTATCCACCCTGGCTGTCGTCAGATCTTCATGGTAATCAAATCCTATCTGCATCATCGGTGCCGTGCCGCAACTTCCGAGGCATTCGACAAGTGAGACAGTGAACTTTCCGTCCCCCGTCGTCTCGCCGGGATGAATGCCGAGTTTCGAACAAATGTGGTCAGTGATCTCCGGCTCGCCCATGATCTTGCACGACAGAGTCTTGCAGATCTGGAGGTGATGGCGGCCGACGGGGCGAAGGTTGAACATCGAGTAGAACGTCGCCGTTTCCCAGACGTCCGTCACCTCTAAACTCAAAAACTTTGCCAGAAAATTAACGCCCGGATTATCGATCCATCCACGCTCACGCTGCACAAGCATCAAGAGCGGTATCAACGCCGAGCGTGTACGATCAGACGGATACTTCGCAACGTGCTCTCTCATCTCGTCGATGATCTCAGAGGAAAACTCAGCGACCTCGTCAGAAACGATAACCCTATCCGTATAACTTGTAGGAACTGCTGCTGCCATTTCAAAGATTAACGGTCTATCTCTCCCAGCACAATATCCAGGCTCCCTATGATCGCCACGACATCCGCGACCATTTCGCCTTCAGCCATGACAGGGAGTGCCGACAGATTTACAAAGCTCGGGCCGCGGAAATGGACGCGTTCCGGCTTAGGGCCGCCGTTCGATTTCATATAAACGCCGAGTTCGCCTTTTGAGGCCTCGATCGGCATATAAACTTCGCCCGCGGGGACATTAAACCCTTCCGCGACGATCAGGAAGTGGTGAATCAGTGAATCCATGTGCTTTCGCATATCGTCGCGATCGGGAAGAACGATCTTCGGTGCGTCCGCTTTGATCGGCCCGGGTTTTAGCCGATCCAGTGCCTGACGGACGATCTTGTACGATTCATTGCATTCGCGCATTCGCACTTTGAATCTTGCCCACACATCGCCGTCCTGTTCGACCGGAATGTCAAAATCGTAGG
>JBDTZW010000324.1:0-6776 GCA_040004905.1 Acidobacteriota bacterium | reverse complement strand
CGATCCATGGGTTGGCGATGTTTTCGCTATATCCCATGACCAACATCCACGCGATCCCGTTGCCGAACGGCAAGGACAAGATGTGGGGCAAGGAAAAACGGCTTGGGTATTTGCGGGCGTTGATAGCCGATATAGAACATCCGGCGGGTATGTTTAGAGCTGTAACCATTCATCTCGATGCTCACTGTTCGCGTGCCCATCGGCGAATGCAGATCAAGATAATACTTGATCATCTCGACACGCTGCCGCCTCTGCCGACGCTGATCGGGGGCGATTGGAACACGACGACGTTCAATTCGCAAAGTGCGACACGTGCCATCTTGGGTTACTGGCGTCGGGTTGCGATGGGGCCGAAAAACGTCGCCAAGAATCACCTTCCGCATCCCGAACGCTATTTCGAGCGGCGTTTGTTCGGAGATGTTGAGGCTCGAGGTTACAACTATAAGGACCTAAACGAGATCGGTGCCGGAACGCTGCACTACCACATAGAGAGCATCGAAAAGAATACCAATCTTCGCGATTGGGTCCCGGAATGGTGTTTCCCTTTCATTTTTTGGGCAGCCGGCCGTGTCGGCGGCAGCGTTTCGGGACGGCTCGACTGGTTCGCGGGCAAGGGAATCGAGATCGCTCCAGGTGCAAAACCCGAAACAATCGGAAATTTGACCGATGCCGACGGCACTCCGCTCTCTGATCATGACGCGATCGCCCTGGACTTCCGCATCGGCAGCTTTTCTCGGTAGCCCGCAACCCAAAGTTTGGACTTTCGCTCCGCGTAAAGTAACATTTAGAGAAATCAAAGAACTATGTCTTTAAGAATTATTCAGAGTTTTTTCATTTTTGCCGTCGTTACGTTCGTTTTTGCCTGCGGTATCAATTCGGTGACGCGTGCACAACTAGAGGCGGTGCAGGCTGGCGACGTTCTGACGTATCGGTTTCAGAAGGACGGTAAGAGCTGGTTCTATTCGGACAAGGTCACACGGATCGAAGGCGGGCGTGTTTATTACAATCCGAGCCGGACCGAGGCGACGTCAGGACGTTCGGACATCCACGATTTTGACACGAAGACTGAACTATCGATCGCTCGGGCCGATTTTCTCAATTACGCCGATGAGTTTGGGCCCGACAAGAAAGTAATTATTTGGATCAATCACTAATTTTTTAATCATAAGAATATGGAAGTAGCATTTTGCCAGACACTCAGCTTTAACGCTGAAACCTTCGAATACGAGGCGGTTGCCCAGGAAAACGGCAACGCGACCATCATAAAATTTCCGGTAGACGAGAAGATGTACAGCCCGGGCGATGTCGTCGTCGTGCTAGGCGGAGAAGAAATATCGTTTCATGGAATCATAGGAAAGATCGAGGACGGCTACGCATTCGCGACGGATCCGAAGGGCTCGCTCCTGCCGGCCGGCGTTCAGTAAACTTGCACTTTTGAACTTTCTTTTTTAATTTTTACCTATGGTTTCGGGGATGTAGCTCAGTTGGCAGAGCGCTGCGTTCGCAATGCAGAGGCCAGGAGTTCGACCCTCCTCATCTCCACCAATATCTACGGGGCTTTCATCGATTGAAAGTCCTTTTTCTTTGTCCTGAAAGAGTCGATCTCTTGCGAGCAGAAATAAATCTGAACTTTACCGGCATTTCGACCTTTAATTACCGAAAGCGAATCAATGGCGGGGTCAACTTCATGAAGACCTCGGCAGAGGATACGGTGCGAATATGTTTTCGATCGTGACAAAAATGATGAAGCGGATCTTCGGAAGAGATGGGTCTCGATCGACCTTCGACTTCGACGAAAACAACATTCTCGAAATACCGGAGCTGTCGAACATTCCGGAATATATTGATTCGCCGATCCAGATCCTCGCGTAAATAAAGCCCAAGCCGCTATTTCTCTCGCGTTCGCGAGTAGCTTAGAACATAATCCGGAACAGGCACATCATCCGCCGATCTTTCGTCCTTGATCGGTGCCGAAGGCATAACGCCTAGCGGCAGAACTCCTGCCCAAACATTCATTGCATAATCTTCTTCATCATCGACCGGACTGCCGGTGCGGATCTTGGCCGAGGCTTCTTCGATCGGCAGTTTCAGAACGGTCGTGGCTTTTAATTCGAGTTCGGTCGGCCATCGCACATCCGTCCATCGGCCGGGCACGACCTGCTCGGTGAATGCTTCGAGTGCCCTAGTTTTCTCTGCATCCTCCTCGACCAGCGAAGCTTTTCCCAGGATCACTACCGAGCGGTAATTCATCGAATGGTGAAACGCCGACCGTGCAAGCACGAGGCCGTCGATCAACGTTACAGTCACGCACACATCGATGCCGTCCGCGATCGACCGGAGCATACGGCTGGCTGACGAGCCGTGAATGTAAAGGTCTTCGCCGACCCGTGCGTAACCGGTAGGTATCACATATGGCTGACCGTCGATAACAAACCCGACGTGACAGATAAATGCCTCGTCGAGGATGGCGTTGATAGTTTCACGGTCATAATTTCCGCGTTTCGGAAGGCGTTTGACGGTGGTGCGTTTTGTAGTCGGGATCGTAGTCATAAATTCTAAAAGATCATTTTACTGCACGCGGCCCAATGCGTGCCATGCGAGATATAGCCACGGCCAGACGCTGCCGATTCCCAGGACAAGATTCAGGAGCGTGCCGATGATCGGGAAAAGCTTTTTTCGATTCGGCATAAACACGCCGGTCACACCGACGGTCAGCCCGATGATATGGACTGGTATCGGCAGCAGGAGAGCCGAGGTATCCGCAATGATCCAGACCGCTCCGATCTGCTGATTATCATTTGTAACACTGCTGACGAAATACGACGCTCCGACGAGCAATGACATCAGCACGAACATTGCGATGGCGATGATGCATGAAGCGATGCCGAGCTTGGAGTGTTTCATCGACGCTTTCATCGACGTTAGGGCAGCGGTTTCAGAATTCGCCCGACCGGATAGATCCCGACCTTCTGATTGAGGTAGTACGGTGAATGTTCGTAGAAGAAATTCAAGCGTGCCCGCGGATTTTTGGCGAACGCCGGATCTTTTAGCTTCTCGTCGAATTCCTTTTGCAGATTCGGATCTTTCGCAAGCATTTCGCGGGCGAGTTTTTCGATGACATAGCCCTCGCCGTATTCCTTTTGTTCGAAGATGGCGTTAAAAAATCCCCAGGTGACGAACGAATCCGGCCCGTTCGGTTCGAGCAAATGGATTGCGACGTTTGCGGCCTCTTGTGCCATCGGGATGACGATCGAGCCTGCCGAAAACGTGCGTGTTTCTTTGATACGTTCCTGCTTGCAGGTGAGATTTATACGGCTTTCGAACGACGAGGTCGCCCATTTTGGTTGGGTTAGCTTATAGCTTTCGACCTCGATCGTCTGCGGTTTCTTTAACGTATCGAATTTGACTCCGTGCAGCTTCAGTACGTCGATCACATCCACCCATTCGGCAGGAACGATGTAGGCAAGCGGCGGATCGATCGATGTTACAACTTTGCCTTCGTCGAAACGGGGGATCGTGATGTTCAGCGGAGCCGTGCCGTAGGCGATCATCTTGCCGCCTGAGATCGGCGAATCTTCGATCTTGTATTCGACGCCTTTGAAAGCAAGCGGCGTCGATCTATCGGTGACAGCTAGCGTCAACGGATACTGCCGGGTTGGATCGTAAGTTCGCCCTCGTTCGATCGTTTCATCGTCAGCTTTTTTGTTAGCTTCGAACAGAGTCGCTTTCGCGGCGGCGATCTCCTCGATCGTATAACGCAGCGTGTCGTAGGTTCCGCGAACACGTGATCTGTACGGTTTGAGCGAATGCGTCTCGATCAATAATCCATTGCGATTTCGAAGCGGCGTATAACCCGTCGCAAAACGCGGAGTGGCTATAAACGTCTCAATGCCGCCGGTCACCTCGCGGCCAGCAAACTCAACATAGTGGGTAAGAATATTTCCTTCGGCCTCGATCTTAGGAACTACCTTTCCGTCGAAATGGTCGTCCATCCAACTTTTTAATACAGGCGATATTTCCTGAAAATGGGCGTATTCGTAGGTGACGTTGTATTGAAAATCCGCACCGTCAGTAACGTGACAGTCGATGAAAAAATCGGGCTTCCACTCATTCCACAGCCCAAGCCACGCACGCGTTTCCGGTGCGTCGGCCTTCATGTAATCGCGGTTGAGATTGAGGTAATTTGCGTTGCCGCGAAAGCCCATCTCGTCCGGCCCATTCTGATTTATCCGCATGTACGGATTGGAATTCTCGTGGCCGTCCACGCTGTAGATCGGCACGTACAAGATCACAACGTCTTTAAGCAAATTCGGCAGTGTTTTTGTTATAACTGCGTCACGAAGCAATGCGAGGCCTGCGTCTTTTCCATCGATCTCGCCCGGGTGAATCCCCGCCTGGATAAAGATCACGGCCTTGCCCGCCTTGCGTGCGGCTTCCGGCGTGAACGTTCCGCCGTCCGCAGCGATCAGCAGCGGAATATCGCGTCCCTGATTGCTCTTACCGATCGACCGATAAACGATCTTGTCCGACGCCTTATCCAGCTTTTGCGAAAAAACTATCGTGTCCGCGTAGCTCCAAGTCTTGTGATAGTCCGTCTGCTCGGCCAGCGTCTGCCAGTCTTTAGGAACGTTTTTCGATTCGCTCTGTGCCTCGATGATAGTCATAAAAGAAAAGATAAATATAAGACCCGTGATCAATATACGAATGCGAACGATAGGTGTCATTTGTTATTTGCTGCGTAACAGCGTTCCGTTCCGGCACAGATACAGGTTTGTTCCGGGGTGTTCCAGGCCTCAGGCGGAACAGATTGCCTAACTCCACGTTAATCTCCCAGATCGAAAAGCCGAACTTCGATATTGCGAAGGGCTTCAAGCAGAGCCACGCTGTCCGTAATAGCCGGGAGCTCTTTTAGCATATGTATTAGGCGAGGCGAAACATCGTCGGGTGCAGTTTCAAGTCGCCCGCGGAGTTCGGAAAGAGCCTTTTCACGTGCGACATCACCCCATGAGCCGTTTGAAGTCGATCGCAACCATATCCCAAGCAAAAACAGCCATTGATCTTTAGGGCTGGCAGCGAGATCAGTCTCCAAACTCTCCCTGACCGTCGCCAGTACCCGTTGCTTCTCGCTCCATTCCGATTCTTTGGATTGTCGAAACAGTTTAGCTTCGACTTCGAAACCGGTCGGCAGGAATTCAGAGAGCGTTTCATAGGATTCGCTATAAAATCCTAGCTCCAGCCAATTCATCGCATTTGGCAAATAGTTATAAATAATTATCCCGTAAACCCGAACTGGGTTGCCACTGAGCAGGACCGGCTCGAAGATAGAGGCTTTCGCTGCCCGAAGCGATGCCGAAGCCAAAAGTGGGTGACCCGAGGTCATTTTTGCTTCGCCTATACAGCCCGCTTCATCGATCAAGACGCTTATTTGCACTTTGCCGTGAACGTTAACCGCCCGAGCCGAAGGTGGATATTCGGGCTTAACAAGCCGTAAGGCACGGCCATTTATGACACCAACAGAGACGATCTTCGAATGGCTCGAGTTAGGTTTTGTTCTCGATACCGTGCAATCCGGAAGCTTAGGATCTGGAAATTCTGATTGGCAATAAGAAGTGACCGACAGAAAACCGGTAAACAGCAGTGTCAATTGTCCGATCCGTGCGTCTATCATTCTTCTATTAGATACCCTGATAAGAAAATAGTTCCGATCTCCACTTTTTACTGAATCAAATCTTGGTCATTTTCGGGCTCAGGCCGTGGGTCGTCACCGGAAATGCGAGATGGAGCCGTGGCGAGGGTCGATGTCGTTCGGTCTCGGTCTTCGATCTCGGAACTTTGCAGAGCCACGGCCAGTTCCCAAAGCTGGTCAAGCATCTTCATCCGGCCGGTGACCGCTTCCGGTGACATATCAACTTGCATTTTCATTTCCTCTCAGGTATTCGAGATCGATCAGATCTTTTAGACGGCCGGCGTTCTCCTTCATCGTTATCATCCCATCTATGGAAACCACCCAATACTCGCCCTCGTTCCATTTCACTTTCCTCCGATCGTTCCATGCGTCCTGGAAAATCTCGGTAACCAGTAGCATATCGAAGGTGATAAGGGTTTGTGATTCCTTGTCGATCTTGGAAATTCGCCTTATCTTTGTTTTTCCGCCTCCGAAATTCAAAGGTAACCCATCGACGTCAAAACCGAGGTCAATGGCTGCCTGACGCACTGATTCGAGATCTTCGGTGAGTATCAGCAGGTCAATGTCGGTTGTCGCTCTGAGGAAACCGTGAATAGCCATGGCCCAACCTCCGCATACGGCATATTCAAGCCCTCGTTCGTTGAGCGTGTTTACGATCCCTACAAATTCGTCGAATAGTTTCGCCATGGAAAATGCTCAGATCAAGTTAAGAGTTCTTTCATGAATCTATTTCGCGTTCACCTGATTATCGCCAACTTCAAAGGCGAGCGAAACTCAAGTTCAGCTAGCCGAGAGGAACGGATATCAAGCAACACCACGATACTGATCCTTTAGATAGCTTTCACGGTCGCTCTCTGTTCCTTGTGACAAAATAAATCGTTTCCACGCTTGTTGTTCGTGCCAGACGGCGGCAAGTTCCCAGACGCAGAACGTGGCGTGATGCGGGCTGCCGAGTGGAAATGCCGAAAAGTCACGATCGTCAGAGCTTGTTTTCGCGTAGACCGATTCCCACAGCTCGTTGCCGTTTTTCCACGAGCTGACGAGCAAAAAGTAAAAATCCGCACCGCAGCGATGGAGAATGACAAACCCG
>JBDTZW010000189.1:0-22658 GCA_040004905.1 Acidobacteriota bacterium | reverse complement strand
CGTTTGATACCTCTTTATTTTCCGATGTCATACGGCCTGGTCAAACCGTACGTCCGTGGATTTGACATAAACGGGCTGGATTCACCCGCACTCAAGAACGTGCAGATCGACAGCGGCTGGCGGCCAAGCCTACCGGTGGCCGAACCGTGAACCCGTCTTGCTAAGTAAGCCGTTGAACGCGTAAAACTCCTTGCCCTGAAAACTTGTTACATGGTAACTTCAATGGCGGGAACGATTTCCACTTCACGCCTTTTTCTCGTCGCTCGGATGACATCGAAATCGCCGAACTTGTTTAGAAGTCTTATATGAACATTCTCGGAGTTTCAAAAATTCGAACTCTGTCGATCCTGGTCTCGGTCGCAGTTGCGTCGTCGTTTTTAGCAGGTTGCTCGAACACTGGATCGAATCGTTATTTCGGTAAGACTTTCGCGCCGAAGGATAACGTTTTGCGTTACGTTACTGGCCCGGAGCCCGAATCCCTAGATCCTCAGTTACCAGACGGACAGCCCGAAGCTCGCATTTACATGGCCCTCTACGACGGTCTGGTCGAATACGGACCGAAGGATATGCAGCCAATTCCGGCGATTGCCAAGAGCTGGGAGATCAGTCCTAAGGTGGATGAGTTTTTGTTCCACCTTCGAGACGGTGCAAAATGGAGCGACGGCGCACCGATCACGGCAAGAGACTTTGTTTATAGTCTGCGTCGCGGCCTGCGGCCGGAAACTATTTCGCGAACTTCCTACCTTGGCTACATTATCAAGTACGCGGAAGAATTCAACGGGGGAAAGGTCTTCGTCAAAAAGGGTGAGTCTTTCTTACTTGCCAAGGATTTTGGCGGCTCGGACAATGGATCCCGTACGCCACTCGGCCCGGAGACAACGTTCCATACATTCATTGCGTCCGATGACCGTCTGGCGCTTGACGGAGATGAAAAGAAGCGAGCAGCGGAGATCTCTTCCGATGCGAAGCTCAAAGCCGCCGTGGAAGGCGCGGAGTTCGTCCCTGTAATGGCCGACGATATCGGTGTCGAAGCTGTCGATGATTTCACCTTGCGGATCACACTACGTCAAAGCGCACCCTACTTCCTGAGCATGCTGCCGCACCAGTTCTTTCGACTGGTCCCGGAAAAAGCGATCGAAAAATATAAAAAAGAGTGGACTCGGCCCGAGCACATCGTCACATGCGGAGCATTTCGCATTAAGAGCTATCGTCCTTACGACGCTCTTGTTCTCGAAAAAGATCCGAATTATTGGGATGCCGCAAACGTCCACCTTGACGGCCTCGAATTCTTGGCGGTTGAAGAGCTTACGACCATAATGAATCTATATAAGGCGGGCGATATCGATGCGTTTCAAAACCACGTTGTCCCATCCCCCTGGGTCGATGAGATTCGCCAATACAAGGACGAGTATCTGAATTTTCCAGAGAACTCAACGGCGTATTACGCGATGAATATCACGAAGCCGCCGTTCAACGATGTTAGGGTTCGAAAGGCGTTCAATCTCAGTGTTGACAATGACGGACTAACGGCCTTCCGTAAGGTCACCAAGCCGCTTTACAGTCTCGCGCCTTCTTTTATAATTCCCGAGTACGATGTCGCGCGCGCGAAAGTCAGCGAAGATATTCGAAAGGAACGCGGCGTCTCATCGGAAGAGTGGTTAAAAAATAGCCGCTATGACCCAGAGCAGGCCCGCAAGGTCTTGAACGAAGCAGGATTTCCGGTTCTAAAGGACGGTGACAGCTATTCGTGTCCGAGCTTCCCTCTCGAAAATATTTTGATTACTTTTAATAGCAACGAGAGTAATCGCGCCACCGCGGAATTTGTACAGGCCCAGTGGAAGCAAAACCTGGGCATCACGATCCCGCTGAAAACGATGGAGTTCAAGACGTATTCTCCCTATTTTAGGTCTCTCCAATACGAAGGTTTTGCCGTTTTGCTATGGTCCGGCGACTTCATGGACCCGTACACGTTTCTGACACTAGAAGCGGGAAAGGAGAACCAAGGTGGTTCCGGATATTATGATCCAAAGTACGACAAGATGCTCGACGACGCCAATTATGAATTGGATTCCACGAAACGTTACGAGCTGCTCGCTCGTGCCGAAGCTTATCTAATGGACCAGCTGCCCGCGATCCCATTGACGATCGGAGCCACGAATTGGATGAAAAAGCCCTACGTCAAGGGGCTCTACCCCAGCCCCGGCACACTCCTTCCATGGAAGTTCGTATATATCGAGCAGGATCCGGAAAAGTGGGACAAGGATGTTGAGAACATACTTGTAAATACGGACCCTGTAGTCGAAAGACAGCTTCAAGATCTAAAATCGACGCAGCCTGTAGCAACAAAATAATTTCCAACGAATGCTGACCTTCATCATCCGCAGACTCCTTATCGTCATTCCGATGGCACTTCTCGTTGTGACGGTTACCTGGGTCTTGATACGCATTGCTCCAGGAAATTTCTATTCGGGTGAGAAGAAAATACCAGCCGCGATCGAAGCTAACATTCGAAAGAAATACGGACTTGACCAGCCTTGGTACAAGCAATACGGCATGATGATGTCGAACGTTATTCGCGGGGATTTCGGGGATTCCTTAAAGTATCAAGGGCAATCGGTAAACGAGATAATCATCCGACATCTGCCCTATTCGGCAACCATTGGCGTACTCGCGTATCTTCTCGCTCTCCTGGTCGGGCTGGCGGCCGGAACGATTGCCGCGCTTAAGCAAAATTCCCTATTCGATTACGGTTCGATGTCGATCGCAATGCTGGGACTTTCAGTTCCAAACTTCGTTCTCGGGCCTATTCTTATCCTTATTTTTGCTTTTTGGGTCTATGTCTTGCCGCCCGCAAGATGGGGCGGAATTTCGGCGCTAGTGCTCCCCGTAATAACCTTGGGCGCGATTTATGCGGCCTACATCGCTCGCCTAACGCGTGCCGGAATGCTCGAAGTACTGCGGTCGGATTATATCCGTACAGCCCGGGCAAAAGGCCTGGATGAGCGTACCGTGCTGTTCCGCCATGCATTCCGCGGCGGGATAGTGCCCGTGGTTTCGTTCACCGGTCCTGCTTTAGCCGGCCTGCTTGCGGGAACGGTGGTGGTTGAAAGAGTTTTCGCGATTCCCGGACTTGGAAATATTTTTATTCAGGCGGTTCAGAACAGAGATGAACCCCTGATCTTAGGGATCGTTGCGTTCATTTCGATCATGATCCTCGTGTTCAATTTGCTCGTGGATATTTCATACGGTTTCATCGATCCCAGGATTCGTTTCGAATAGCTATGGACCAGGCTCTAGAAGACATCAAAGGTGCGTCCCCTTGGAGCGATGCCTGGAAGCGGCTGCTCAAGAATAGTCTCGCTGTTTTCGGGCTCATCGTTCTTATTGTGATGATACTGGCCGTGATCGTCGGCCCGTCCATTATTGAGTGGACCACCGGATATACTTACGATCTTGTGCCGGCGCAGCATGAACTGGTCAAGGCGATGCCGCCCTCGATTAGTCACCCATTCGGCACCGACGATCTTGGCCGTGATCTGCTGGCTCGTGTGCTGCAGGGCGGGCGCATCTCTTTGATGGTTGGCATCATTTCAACATTCGTTTCCCTGGTGGTCGGCGTTTCTTATGGTGCGATCGCAGGCTATGTCGGCGGCAAAATGGATAATTTGATGATGCGTATCGTCGATATTATTTATGCGATCCCATACATGCTTATCGTTATCGTGCTCCTGGCTGTTTTCGGTGGTCCCAATACCAAGGCCCTTGTCACGTGGATACCACAGATCGTTGCCGGTAGCCTGATCTTTATTCTAGGCATTCTTCTTGCGGTTCTGATCTATAGAAGGATGTTAGCAGGATTTAGCTCAACAGCCGGCTTGGCTACCCAATATCCTGTGAAAGGTCTCTTGATCGTGATTTTGGCATCTGCGCTTTTAGGAATTATTTATTTAAGTTCCTTAGCAATCGGTTCAACCAGTTTAGGCCCTTCGTTGGCCGATTGGTACGGCACCAATCTTAGTCAAGGGGTCAGCCAAATATTTCTTTTATTTTTCGCCCTCGGCTTGGTTTCATGGCTGACCATGGCGCGTGTCGTCCGCGGGCAGATACTTTCTCTGAAAAACCAAGAATTCGTAATTGCGGCCAAAGCGACTGGCGTTTCGCCGTTTATGATCATTTTCAGACATTTGATCCCGAATGCCCTGGGGCCGGTGATCGTCTATGCCACCCTGACCGTGCCCGCCGTCATGCTTACAGAAGCCTTCCTATCATATCTCGGGCTTGGGGTTCAGGCTCCCTATGCGTCTTGGGGAAGCCTGTCGTTTGACGGCGTAAAAAATCTCGCGATCTTCCCTTGGCAGCTAATTTTTCCAGGCGTGACAATGGCGCTGACGCTATTCTCCCTGAACTTTCTGGGCGACGGTATCCGCGATGCCCTCGATCCGCAAACGCGTAAATTCTAGTCGATGACGGCGAATAACGACGCAATTCTTTCGGTTAGAAACCTTAAAACCTACTTCCAGACGGAGGACGGTTTGGTAAGGGCGGTTGATGGCATTTCGTTCGATCTTAAAAAGGGCGAGACACTTGGGATCGTTGGAGAGTCGGGAAGCGGGAAATCGGTAACAAATCTCTCGGTGATGCGCCTCATTCAGGAGCCGCCGGGAAAGATCGTTGACGGCCAGATCGAGTTCGATGGTATCGACATTCTCAAACTTCCCTTGGACGACGTTCGCAAGATCCGCGGAAAACGTATTGCGATGATCTTCCAGGACCCGATGACTTCGCTTAACCCATTCCTAAAGATCTCGACTCAGTTAATGGAAGTGACGCGACTGCATCTCGGCCATACGAAGCGGCAGGCGTATGAGCATGCCGTTCGCATGCTAAAGATGGTTGGTATTTCAGATGCCGAACAACGGATCAACAATTATCCACATGAGTTCTCCGGCGGTATGCGTCAGCGGGTGATGATCGCGATGGCCTTGAGTTGCGACCCGGAACTGCTGATCGCCGACGAGCCTACGACCGCTCTCGATGTAACCATTCAAGCCCAGATCCTTGAGTTGATAAAGGATTTGCGAGCCCGAATGGGAACGAGCGTCGTTCTGATAACGCACGACCTCGGGGTTGTTGCCGGCATGACCGACAAAATTATTGTCATGTATGCGGGGAAGGTCTTTGAGCAGGCACCGACCGGCGAACTTTTTGCGATGCCGGCAAATCCTTACACAATAGGCCTGCTGCGCAGCGTTCCGGACCCTGCCCATGAAGACGGCACCGAGCTTTATCAGATCCCCGGACTGCCTCCTGACGTGGCTCACATGCCTCCCGGTTGCCCATTTGCCGAGAGGTGCGAACGTGCTGAAGACATTTGCCGCCGCGATTTCCCGCCGTTCGTTCAGATAAATACTGAACATCATTCGCTCTGTCACTTTGCTCTCGAGGTATATGAACGCTCACAAAAAGAGGCATCGGTAGAAGTTTCGGGCTAGTCGGTAAATGCAGAAAGAAGAAGACAATCTGATTTCGCTGCAAGACGTTGAAGTTCACTACCGAACTGGCGGGAGCGTGTTCTCATCCGCGAAGCTCGTGAGAGCGGTTGATGGCGTTTGGCTTGACATAAAAAAAGGGGAAACTCTCGGCCTCGTCGGTGAATCAGGCTGCGGTAAATCTACGCTGGGCAAAGCCATTCTTCGCCTGACTGAGCCCACGGGTGGAAAGGTTTTTTACAATAATACAGACCTTGCACATCTCTCGCCGTCCGATATGCGCGAGCAGCGGAAGGATCTTCAAATGATCTTTCAGGACCCCTATGCATCGCTAAATCCGCGAATGACGATCGGCAGCATTATCGGAGAGCCAATTCGCACATTCTCTTTGGCTGGCGGAAGAGCCGTCGAAGAACGTGTTCAGGAATTAATGGAGATCGTGGGCCTGAGCCCCCGCTTTATTAAACGCTACCCACACGAATTTTCCGGAGGTCAGCGTCAACGCATAGGTATTGCGCGTGCCCTGGCCGTTGATCCCAAGTTTATTGTCGCGGATGAGCCTATATCAGCACTCGACGTTTCGATTCAGGCCCAGATCATGAATTTGATGGAACGCCTGCAGGCCGATAAGAATTTAACATATCTATTCATTTCGCACGATCTGAGGGCTGTCCGGCATTTATCCGATCGCGTAGCAGTAATGTACCTCGGACGGATAGTTGAACGTGCTGATGCCAAGGAGATCTATCGCAATCCCCTCATGCCTTATACAAAGGCTCTTATTTCAGCTGTACCCGTTCCCGATCCCGAGATCGAAGCCACCCGTCAACGGATCATTTTAAGGGGAGACGTTCCCTCGCCGATCGATCCTCCGAGCGGCTGCCACTTCCGCACTCGCTGCCCTTACGCAATAGGCCCGTGTGAGACCCAGGTTCCCCAGCTTGCGAAGATCACACCCTCGCACTTCGTCGCATGTATCCGCATTGACGCTGATCATCCGAATATCGAAGCCAACGCAAAAGACGGCCTCGGATCTCTGACCCAATAAAAAAGAGGCCCGTATTCGGACCTCTCTACGGACCGACATATGAAGTAATTATCTGTGGGCGGACGCACTAGATGACTGGGCATTTTTTGCAGCATCGCGCAAGGCTTTGATCCGGTCGTGCGACTGTATAACGGCCCTTGATTGTTCGGTTACAACGTCGTGGATATACGCGGGAAGATCGTGCTCTGCCGCACTTTTATACGCTCCCTTTGCCGAATCTTCGCCTCGCTCACATTCGTTGAGGATCGCCTCTTCGTCGTTTCCTACAACGGCTTTCTTGATGTCGATCCATCCGCGGTGCAATGCGCCCGCGATGCTCCCTGATTTCTCGGGATCGCCGCCGATCGATTGGACCAGCGTTTGTAGTTCACCCGCAAACTGCGAGCGTTGCTGTGAATACTCATATAGCAGCGTCTTTAGGTCTGACCGGTCCGCCCCGTCTGCCGCTGTCTGAAAACCTTCCTGCCCGTCTTTGCACGTTTGAATTAATGAGTTAAGGACCGAGATAACCTCGTCGTTGCTCAATGTCTCAGCGTGAGTAACTTCCGCATCAGTGGTCATAGGAATTGTCGCTTCGTAGTCATTGATCATAGTGATTGGCCTCCATCAAAAAATAAATCTTTGTCCGATCTGATGAGACAGATAACAAACGTCATGCCACGGCTCAAATTTCTTATTTTGTACATACTTACAACAACACCTCCAGGCTCGATGCCACGTTTCAGGACATAATCTTGTATCGAATGCCTGCAAAAAATGGATCCGCATGAAATTATTGAAATATGCATCCAATTCGATATATTTAAGAAATGATTAAGCACAAAGCTCTAAAATTCAAGGAAATCCGGCCTGGTCGGCTGGTCTAGCTGTATTGACCGAGACAATCAAAGGTGGAAAACAAAGCAAAGGATCTTCTCGAACAGATCGCCGAAGAGAGCGGGCTTGCTGTCGTCGTTTTGAATGAGTCTGGCAGTGAGGTTTTGGCGGCGAACAACAATTCGATCTGTTCATTGCTTTATTCGACAGAAGGATTCGCTTCTAAGTGCGCCGAGTTTTGCGGAAAGGCTTTGAAGGTTTCTCGCGGCGAGCAAGGACCTATAGAGTATAGATGCTATGCCGGGCTAGACTGCAGAGCGGTCGCATTAAATAAGGGCAACGAGAGACTTGTCGCGATAGTCGGACGAACGTTTACCAAAGCGGATAACTACCGGAACGCGACCGACCGAGCGGTCAACGGCGACTGGCAGCAATTCTCCCCAGACAAACTTTTCGAAAATATTCTCCTGAGCGGCTCGGACGCGAATCTAAAAAATCTCTTCGAAAGACTGTCAAATCTTTCGACCGACGAAGTAGACGCGATCTTCGATACCGCGGTTTCGGCGCGGAATGACGTCAATGTTGCCGCGACAGACGAAAATATTCTTGAAATCGACGATGCCTCCCGGGAAACCTCGGCGGTCGACGAGGAAACTTTGGAGGAAATTCTCGAGATCGAGCCGCGGATCGATGAAAGGCTAATCGAAAGTACGCAGGACGAAATCACGGCATGGCGATCGCTCTTCGGTTCTTTGCTAGAACTCGACTACACAAGGGCCTGTGCATCGATACTCGAATTTCTTGCGAACCGTTACGAGATCGCATCGCTGCTCTGGCTGGAGCGGCGCGACACGGTGCTTGAATACGTCGCGGGTTTCGGCGAGTTGGACGAGCGAGCCATCAAGATCGCGATACCCACAAACGAACCGCGGCTGCTGGCGGCGGCCCATGAAGGAACGGCGCTCGAACTATCCGAATCGCGGTCTCAAGGTTCGCTGGAAAAGCCTCGAGTCATCAGCATATTTCCTGTGACCGTCGGTGCTGATATCCGCGGTGTCCTCGCGGTCACGGGTAAGATCGCTGATCGGGAGAGGATACAGCAGATAAGCAGATTTTGCCGGACGGTTGCCTCCCAGGTCGAGATACTCAGGCTGCGCGGTGAGGTTGCTCGCCGCGATTCGCTGGCCGACGCCGTTAAGCGATTCAATGAGAATTTGCGGAAGATCGATGGCGCCGATTTCTGGCTCCATCTCACACAGGCGTCCGCCGAACTCCTCCACGCTGAGCGGGCGTCGTTGCTGATCCGCAAAGATGCGTCCGAAGCTCTTCTCCCCATCGCGTCGATCGGTGTTAGGACAGACCTTACGCGGGCCGTAAATATCGGCGCCCGCGTCGCCCGTCACACATTGGAAAACGGCAAGCCTTTGCTCGTAAAAGATGTCAACAAGGTAAAGCTTAAGACTTCGTCACCGGACCGCAAATATCGAACACCTTCGTTTATCAGCTACCCGATAGCGATCGGTGAGCGTGGCGTAGCGGTTCTTAATTTGACGGATAAAGCTGACGGAGCAGCATTCAGCGAGCATGACTTAGACGTTCTAAGAGCGATCATGCCTCAGATCGCGGTCGCGATCGACAGGACTGCGTTAAAGGAACAGGCGGGTGCGTATGCTCAGTTATCTGTTACCGACTCGTTAACCGGCTTAATGAATCGCCGTTACATCGAAACGCGACTTTCTGAAGAGATCCGGCGATCGAACCGTCACGGTTTTCCGATGAGTTTTATGATGCTCGATGTCGATGACTTTAAGGCCTACAACGACCAATTCGGGCACCCCGAAGGCGATGAAGCACTAAAACTTGTTGGCCAGGTGATCAAAGATACTGTCCGCGGTGCTGACGTTGCGTCACGCTACGGCGGCGAGGAGTTTGCCATCCTGCTGCCGCAGACAACGGCTGAGGAGGCCGAGGCTATTGCGGAACGCATCCGTCAGACGATCGAAGGAACGGTTTTCCCCGCACGCCGGGTCACGGTGAGCATCGGCATCGCGAGCATCTCACTGTCGATAAATTCGATGAGGGCGCTGATCTCGGCTTCGGACAAGGCATTGTATCAGGCAAAACGCAGCGGCAGAAATAACGTTCAAAGCTACGGAAATATAGAAGGCTTTATCGAGAACATACAATAGATGACGGTCCATCGTCACAAAAGAATACTTGCCGAATTATCGGCGGACGAGTTCGTAGGCCGCACCCGTGAACTCGAAGCGATAATGGAGCATGTCCATACGCCGCATTCCCGAACGATGAATGTCATTTCTTCGCCCGGGCTCGGCGCGACGGAATTTCTGCGGCAGGTCTATGACCGGCTGTTTCTCGAAGCCTCAAGCGTCATTCCCGTCTATTTTGAGTTTCGACAGTCAGACCGTACGGCCGCACAGGCAGCCCAACGATTTGCCCGAGCCTTTTTCGCACAGACCGTGGCTTTCCGACGACACGATGCGTCGCTAATTGCTTCCCCGTTGGAAGCTACGGAGCTTTTTGATCTGGCATCGCCCTCAGATGTTCACTGGATGCTCCCGGTCGCGGAGTTATGCGGAAACATTCAGTCATCCCTTCGCTCATGTTTTAGCGGACCGGCTCGTGCTTTGGCCGCTGGAACGCAGGTAGTGGTACTGCTAGACGCCCTCGAGAAGACACTCTATCTCGACGGCGGCGAGGGCTTGCTGAAGGATCTTGACGAAGGCCTTTCTGCGAGTTCCGTTACCACCGTATTTGCGTTTCACCGACGTTTTGTTGGAGCTCATAAGCGAAGAGCTATCGAGTTGGAACCTTTTCCCCTAAACGAATCGCGTGATATTGCGGTAGCCCTGTCAGCGAAACTCGGCATCGAAACGAACGAACAAACGCGCGATCTTCTGGCCGTTCAGCTTCAGGGGAACCCGGCCAGGATCGTCTCCGTCTTCGAAGCCGCTGCCGGGAAAAATAGTTCTTTGAACAGCTTTCGCCAGGTCAGCTCGGTTTATGCTAACGACATTCTTGCCGGGAGCACCGGATCCAAGTTCGACCTAGCTCTCCATTCGGCCTCGCCCGACCCGACGGTCCGCACCCGAACTGTTGAATTCCTGCACGCCTCACTGATCTCAGCCCCCACGAAAACGCCAACGGACGTCTGGAAGAAAATGTTTGGTCTGACCGACGAGCGATTCACACATTTGATCGAGATCCTCGATGTCGAGGAATTAATTCAACTTACTGCAAACACAATAAGTGTAGATCCCGCGAATTTGGCTTACTGCGATTGGATTAAAACACGCTACTTGCTCACCGCTGAATCCCGCTCCGCCGCAGCGGTCGAGGCCGAATTGGTGACCGAGTCACTCAAACGGGCGCCCCGCCTGATGGCTCGTGCCTATCGGCGATCGTCATCACTCGGTTTGAAGCAGGTTTTGGCCCAATTCAATTGTCAAAGTGTGCCTTTCGCTCTTTTTGACTACGGGACATTTCGCGACACTTACAAAGGACGTGACCATAAGGAAATAGTGACTGCTTTGGCCGACGACGTTGCTCGCAAAACCCTGCCCGAGATCGTTTTTGTTGACGATGCATCTTTGTTTTATGCACCGATTGCTGACGCGATCGAGGGTGAGCGCGCCGTTGTGGGCACGGGATTCGGCGAGAGCAGATATACCGACGACGATCAGATCGCCTGGCTAGTCGCCGAGATCGATTCTAAGCTTGAGGCCGATCCAGAACTAGTGCACGAATGGTGCTCCCGCCTGGAGATGGCCGCTGAAAGTTCCGGTTTCGCTCGCTGGCAGATCTGGCTCATCGCCCCGGAAGGATTTACACCAGAAGCCCTCGACCTTCTCGCACAGCGGCAAGCTTTCGGTTCCAGCCGCCAACAGGCGATACTTTTGAACCGTTTTCTCGATCCGACTCAGAGCGACGATCTGCCGTCGCCGTCAGACGAATATGAGATCGTCGTTCCGATGGGTGACGATACGGAGTTGATCGCCGCTCACGCGGTTGAAGAGGTTGCACGGCGTCATCATTTCCCGCAAAAGGCGATCAACCAGATCAAGACCGCGCTCGTCGAGGCGTGTATTAACGCGGTCGAACATAGCTTGAGCCCCGACCGCAAGATCTATCAGAAATTTGCGGTCGACAACAACAAGATCGATATTACGGTTTCAAACCGCGGCATTCGTCTCGCCGATGTTGCTCGTGCCGAAAACACACCTTCAGGTGGTCGCCGTGGGTGGGGACTAAGCCTCATGAAGGGCTTGATGGACGAAGTGCGGATCGAGCACGTTGATGATGGAACTCGCATACGAATGCGGAAATTTTTAAAGGCGCAGGAGAATTAGGGAAAGTATGAAATGAGAATTTTGTTGTTTTATCCGTTTTATTATGATAAAACCTTGCTCAAGTAGTTCATCCCACTGTTGCGTTCGAATCATAAATTAAGGAAAAAGCTTAAGTGATCGCTGAAAGAGAACTGGATATTTCCGGGTCGTTCGACGAGAAAAGTGCCGTTGTGCTCGCCGGTGACTATCTCAACAAAATTACGGGTGAACAGATCGAACGCGAATGCCGCCGGCGTCTCGACGAAGGCTGCACTAAACTCGTTGTCGATTTTTCACAAACCGATATCGTTAACAGCATAGGCATTTCTATTCTGCTTGGCGTCATCGATTCAGCCGCGACTTCCGGCGCAAAGGTTGTTTTTTCGAAAGTGAAAAATGACACCGTCGAGTTGTTCGAAATGTTGGGCCTCACTAATCACGTTACGCTCGCCTGAATTTAGGCAAAGATGTTAGATAACAAAAACAAACTGATCCACACCTTTGGTGCTCTGGCGGAGTTAGGCCAAGCAGTGACCGATCGTAATAATTTTCAGGAAACCATCCGCACCTCTCTTCATTTGATCTCCGGCGCAATGGGCATTATGCGCGGCGGTGTCGCGCGATACTCGCGGTTTTCGCATGAGTTCAACCTGATCGCGATACGGGGATTAGGCGACGATTTTCCTTTGGGTCTTTCTCTTTGCGACGAAGACGAACGTCAATTTCTGATCAACGGATTTTTTCCGATCGAGGTTGAACAGGCCCGATGCCTCCCGTTTTTTCAAGTTTATGTCCGCAGCTTCGAACAGAAAAAGATCCGGCTAGTCGTCCCTCTTATTATCCACGAGGAATTGGTCGGAGCTCTCCTTCTCGGGGAAAAGGCGAATGGCGAAAGTTATTCAAGCTACGACAAGGAGATCATCTGCTCTATGGGCCGCCACATCGGCGTCGCCATTTCTCAGCGGAATATGCTGAAGGAACTGGAACGCCGCGCCGCCGAAAATCGAAAGCTGTATGACGATCTTCGGACGACCTATAAGGATACCGTCAAAGCCTTCGCCGCAGCGATCGACCGAAAGGATAAATATACAGAGGGCCATTCGGTCCGCGTCGGAAAATACGCTGAGATCATCGCAACGGAATTGGATTGGGGTGTCGACGAGATCGAGGGAGCAGCGGTTGCCGGTTATCTACACGACATTGGGAAACTGACGGTTGACCGCAGGATAATAAATGCTCCCTACCGAATAAACGCAAAGGAGTCGGCAGAACTGAATCGCCATCCGGGTGTCGGGTTCGAGATACTTCAGCCGATCCATCATCCCTATACGGACGTTCCGCTTGCGGCCAAGTATCATCATGAGCGGATCGATGGCCGCGGCTACCCCGATGGCTTATACGATCGTGAAATACCCTATATCGCCAAGATCGTAAATCTGGCCGATTCCTTCGACGCAATGACGACCGACAGGCCGTATAAACGACGCCGGCCGGCAGATGAAGTTATCGATGATCTGCAACGAAACTGCGGGAAGCAATTTGGCCCGGAGATCGCGAGGGCATTTCTTAGCGGCATGTTCAAGGAGCTGACTGGACAATCTGCGGATAGAAAGTTTCGCAAGCTGCTCGGGCGTGAGTATATGGAGAGTGCGGGTATCACCTCAAAACTTCAGCAAGCCTTAAACGATATCAAACCATTAAACTCCTACACCGTTATGAGCCTGGATTGATATATCCTAAGGTTCATGGAACCCTCAAAAACTGATCTCCGCTTTCTGTTACTTGTCGTATTTCTGTCTCCGATTTTCGCGATCGCGCAGGATCTCAGTGTTCGCTCGCCGAACGGAAAGGTTGAGGCGCGTATACGGATCGGCAAAACAGTTTCGTATTCGATCTATTACAATGGTAGTTCTGTTGTCCCGGATTCCGCGGTCGCTTTGACCATAAAAGGACACGCAGATATCGGAACGAATCTGAAGATTCTCAACAAGAACGAGCGAAAGATCGAAGAGGTGGTCACCGTTCCGGTCCCGGGAAAACGTCGGAACCTTCGCAATTCTTGCAACGAGCTGGAGATCGGCTTCCAAGGAAATTACGGAATCGTCTGGCGTGTTTACGACCGTGGTGTTGCGTATCGCTGGACGACGGATCTTCCCGGACAGATCACAGTCTCCAATGAACGAGTAGATATTAATTTGGATCCAAATGACGTATTAACATATCCCGAAGAGACGGACTTTTTCTCGCATAACGAGGCTCTTTATTTCAACTACACGCCAAAAGAGTTGAAAACGAAACTTGGCAGCTTGCCGCTTCTCATCTCGAATCCGTCCGGTCTCAAGCTATGGGTGTCCGAGGCCGACCTCTTCGATTACGCCGGAATGTGGGTGCAGGGAAACAACGGTAAGGGCCTTAAGGCCGTATTCCCCAATTACCCGTCGAAGGAGAGCGAAACAAGCGCGACAGATCTCAAGGTTGCCGAACGAGCTGACTACATTGCCCAAACCGCCGGCAAACGACAGTTCCCGTGGAGGGTATTTGGTTTGGCCGAGCAAGATAGACAGCTGTTGGACAATGATCTTGTTTACCTGCTCTCCGAAGGAACAAAGGAAGATTTTTCTTGGGTTCAACCCGGTAAAGTATCGTGGGACTGGTGGAACGCCTTGACTTTGTACGGCGTCGACTTCAAATCAGGAATTAACTTTGACTCCTATAAATATTTCGTAGACTTCGCATCAAAATACGGTTTGGATTACATCATCATGGATCTCGGCTGGTCAAAGCCGGAAGACCCGCTATCCGTAAATCCAGACGTTAAATTACCCGAGCTCCTAGACTACTCGAAGTCCAAGAAAGTAAAGGTTATTTTGTGGGTTTCTTGGATTCCCCTTAACCGCAATATGGAGGCGATACTCGATCGCTTTCAGCAATGGGGCGTTAGCGGGGTAAAGATCGACTTTATGCAGCGTGACGATCAAAAAGCCGTAAATTTTTATGAACGAGCGGCTCGCGAGGCGGCAAAAAGAAAATTGACCGTTGACTTTCATGGCTCCTACAAACCGACCGGATTGAGTCGAAAATATCCCAACGTGTTGTCTTACGAGGGAGTCAGGGGCCTCGAGCACAGCAAATTTGACGCTACGGTCACTCCTCAGCACGATGTTACGTTTCCGTTCATAAGAATGGCGGCCGGTCCGCTGGATTACACGCCGGGGGCAATGCTTAACAGCACTCGGAAAACCTTCTCGGCAGATGCCGATCGGCCCATGAGCCAAGGCACGCGAGGCCATCAATTGGCAATGTATGTCGTCTATGAAAGCCCCCTTCAAATGCTGGCGGACAGTCCGTCGAACTATCTTCGGGAACCGGAATCGATGGAATTTCTTTCCGCCGTTCCTACCGTTTGGGATGAAACGCTCGCTCTCGACGGAAAGATCGGCGACTATGTCGTAATTGCCCGAAGATCGCTAAACGGCGAATGGTATGTAGGAGGGATGACCAACTGGACGCCCCGCCAGTTGGAGGTCGATCTTTCGTTTCTCGACGACGGCCAGTATTCCGCCCAGATATTCAAAGACGGCCCTAACGCCGACAGAATGGCGGCCGACCTTCAAAAAGTCTTGTCAACTGTCCGCAAAGGAGATAAGTTAGACATCGACCTCGCAGCCGGCGGCGGGTTTGCAATGCGAATAACGAAAAAATGATCCGAATCGGCCTTGTGTACTATGTTTCGAGAGCCTTGCGATAGACGAGGTCCGCAGCCGAAATATCTTCGACGGCCGAACCAAGCGATTTGAATAGGGTGATCTCGTCGTCGGCCTGACGCCCGGGCTTTGTACCAGCCACGACTTCGCCGATCTCTGCAAATATCTCGCCTCCGGCAAGAATGTCGCCGGATTCGACCATAGCCGCCGCTCTCGATTCAACAAAGATCCGCGACGCCAATAAAATGGCGTCATCAAGCTCCCGCCAAGTTGGCCGATTCGCTCCGACCGCATTTATGTGGGCACCAGGCGAAACCCAATCTCCGAAAATGACCGGATCTTTTGAAGAAGTGACAGCCGCTATCACATCGGCTCCGCGAATAGCTTCTTCGGCGGAATTCGCCGCAACGATGCCGTGCTTCTCCGCGAACACTTTGGAATTTGTAGGGCTCCAAACGCGAACCTCCTTGAAATTTCGCACGAGCCTGAGTGCCTCGAGGTGGCTTCCCGCCTGCACGCCCGCGCCAAGGATCGCGAGCACAGATGCATCAGGCCTTGCCAACAGGTTTGTTGCAACGGCCGAAACCGCCGCAGTCCGCATCTCGGTAATGAGACGGCCGTCCATGATCGCGATCGGTTCGCCGGTTTCCGGGCGAAAGAGAAGGACCACTCCATGATGGGTGTGAACGCCCTGGTTTTGAGGATAAAAGGTGACGAGTTTGGCACCAAGGGCTCCGTTGTAAGCTGGCATCACGCCGAAAAAGCCTTGGTGCTCGTCGACTGGTATTACCGTTCGAACGGGCTGCACTGCTTTGCCGCCTGAAAGGTCGGCGAGGGCCGCCGCCATTGCCGGGATCAGGTCCTTCATTTCCAGCAGGCCGCGTACGACGTCTTCATCAAATATTTTCACTGGGTCTTCCTCCCTTTCTCTATGCAGCCTTTGCGGGTGTTTCAAGCAACTGAACAAATTTCTTTGCGGCAACCGAAAGATCGCGGTCACTCCTGTGGACGATCCCGATCGGCCGCAGCCATTCTTTTTCAAACAATTTTACGATCGCCAACTGCCCTTTCCGTTCGGCTTCCACCACCGCCGGAAGCGGCAATATGGCAAGCCCGAGTCCTGCCTCGACCGCCCGCTTTATCGTTTCGATGTTGTCGAACTCGGCAACCTTTCGCACTTCAGCTCCATGCATCTTCAATATTCGGTCGGTTGCCTTTCTCGTCGGCACATCACGTTCAAACAGCACGAAATCCTGGCCATTCAGGTCTTTGGTTTTTACTTGAGCACGGCTCGCGAATTTATTACCGATCGGGCAAACCAGCACCAGTCTATTTTCGGGCATCGGCGTGATCGTCAATCCACGGCGCGCCTCGGGAAATGCGACGATGCCGAGTTCGACGGTTCCGTTCATAACGTCCCTCACTACGCGCGTGGTTCGCGAATACTCAAGATCGATCTTTGCCGAGGGAAATTTTGTCATAAATTCGCGGATCTTGGCCGGAAGCTCGTGAAGGCCAACGCTATAGATCGTCGCGACTTTTACCGTTCCTCCGATCTTGCCGACCAGTCCGCGCAGGTTCTCTTGAAGCTGGTCATAAGCCGAAAGAACGTTTCTGGCCTCGCGATAAAAGACCTCGCCCGCAGGCGTTAGTTTTACTTCGCGCCGGCCGCGGACACGCTCAAGCAGCCGCCGCTTAAATTTATCCTCCAATGCCCGGATCTGCTGGCTGACCGCCGACTGAGTTATGAAATTCCGCTCCGCTGCTAGGGAAAAACTTTGTAGATCGACCAGATCACAAAAAACTTTTAACGTCTCGATTTGCATGAAACACCTTAATTAAATATTACTTCTTCTCACTAATACGAAGTTTATTAGTAATTTTATCTTATAAAAGATTTCGGGTAAAATAAAATTCAAGTGGTTACATTGCCGAAAGATAGGTTTCGCTTTAGAATTTCCTCATTCCGGCGGTAACGGTAGAGGCGAAGTTTGGACTGACTGAATAATGGCTATTAAATTTAGCAAAACCTTCCTATTGCGAAAGCTCCACCAGATCACTGGAATAGTTCCCCTGGGACTGTTTTTCCTCGTGCATATATATACCAATTCGACAGCCGTTAATGGCGCTGGCGTATTTAACAAACACGTACAGGACATTCACGATATGCCGTATCTGATCCTCATCGAGATCTTCGGTATATTCGTTCCGCTTATCTTTCACTCGGTCTACGGCGTGATCATCTCGTCCGAGGCGAAGCCGAACGCTGTCGACTACGGCTACGCTCGAAATTGGTTCTACATACTTCAGCGGGCCACGGGCATTTTCCTCTTCTTTTTTATTTTCTTTCACGTTTTGAATTTTCGTTTTGGGCTTATTCCCGGCCTCAACGATCAGGCTGTCGCCGACCATATTTCCGAAGGATATTCGATCGTTTCGCGTGAATTTCAGAATGGTTGGATCCTGGCCCTTTACATTCTTGGGGTCCTTGCAACGGCTTGGCATCTCGCATACGGCGTTTGGCTTTTTGCAGTCGACTGGGGAATCGTCATCGGTGAAAAAGCACAGAAGATAGCCCTGTATGCCTCGCTTGGATTCGCAGTTTTTCTTGCTGCTGTGGGCATCAATGCAGCCGCAGCTTTTGTCTGGAAATGCGGTTTGCTTCCGAAGGCCGTTTGCGAGGATTCGGTCAAGACAGTGGAACCCGTTGGACCCAAGCGTTTCTAGTTTTCGGCGAATAGAATTATGGCATCGAATGGATTGAAAATAGCGATCGTTGGCGGCGGACTGGCCGGATTGGCCGCCGCGATGAAGATCGCCGAAGCTGGACACGAAGTCGATCTTATCTCGGTAGTTCCGGTAAAGCGTTCGCACTCGGTCTGTGCGCAGGGCGGCATCAACGGTGCGGTCAACACCAAGGGCGAAGGTGATTCTCCTGCCAAGCATCTCGACGATACCGTTTACGGTGGAGATTTTCTTGCCAACCAGCCGCCTGTCAAACGGATGTGCGACATGGCTCCGCAAATCATTTACCTTTTTGATCGCATGGGTGTTCCGTTCTCTCGAACACAGGAAGGCCTTCTCGATTTTCGGCGTTTTGGTGGAACTCTGCATCATCGAACCGCTTTTGCAGGAGCCTCGACTGGGCAGCAGCTTCTCTACGCTCTCGACGAACAGGTTCGCAGGTGGGAAGTTCAGGGCAAGGTCAACAAGTACGAAGGCTGGGAGATGCTTTCGCTCGTGATGGATGATCACCAAGTCTGCCGTGGTCTTGTAGCGATGAATCTGCAAACGCTTGAGCTCAAAACCTTTGCGGTGGATGCTGTCATCATGGCGACGGGCGGTCCGGGCCTTATCTTCGGCAAATCTACCAACTCGATGACCTGCACCGGAAGTGCCGTTTCCGCGTGCTACCAACAAGGTGCCCGCTACGCTAATGGTGAATTCATTCAGGTTCATCCGACCTCGATCCCCGGGGAAGATAAGCTTCGTCTGATGAGCGAATCAGCTCGCGGCGAAGGTGGTCGTGTCTGGGTTCCGAAGAACACGGGTGACGCTCGCAGCCCGAAAGACATTCCGGAGGACGAACGCTGGTATTTCCTCGAAGAGAAGTATCCCGCCTACGGCAACCTGGTTCCCCGCGACATCGCAACTCGCGAGATCTTTCAGGTCTGCCTCGAAGGCCACGGTGTCGGCGGTGAGAATCAGGTTTATCTCGATCTTACCCACATCCCGGCGGAGGTTTTGACCGAACGCCTTGGAGCGATCCTCGAGATCTACGAGATGTTTGTCGGCGACGATCCACGATACGTTCCGATGCGGATATTTCCAGGTGTCCATTATTCGATGGGCGGACTTTGGGTTGATTTTGAACAGCGGACAAACATTCCGGGGCTGTTTGCGGCCGGTGAATGTGATTACTCGATACACGGTGCCAATCGTCTTGGTGCGAATTCGCTCGTGTCGTGTGTTTACGGCGGATTCACTGCGGCTCCTTCTGCGATCGAGTATGCGAAGAATGTCGAACGTGGATCTACGGAAACGAATGGCGTTCACGACGCCGAATTGAAGCGTCAGCAGGACATCAATGATCAGATCGTCAGGAACGAAGGCTCAGAAAACCAATACAAGCTCCACGAAGAAATGGGCAAGGTGATGACCGACAACGTGACGGTTGTCCGTTACAATGATCGCCTCAAAGCTACCGACGACAAACTCCTCGAACTGCAGGACCGTTTCAAACATATCTCGATCAACGATTCGAATCTCTGGGCGACCCAAGCTGTTCCGCATGCCCGACAGTTTTGGAATATGCTTCAACTTGCCCGCGTGATCACGCTTGGAGCCTTGAATCGAAATGAGTCGCGGGGAGCTCATTACAAACCGGATTTCCCCGAACGCGATGACGAGAATTTCATGAGGTCGACCATAGCCGAGTATTCGGCAGAAGCTCCGGTGCTGAGCTACGAACCCGTGGATGTCTCGATCGTCGAGCCGAGAAAGAGAGATTATTCCAGCAAGGCGAAGGCCCATTAGTATGACCATAGCAGCACATCCGGAAAAGAAGCGATTGACCGCTCCGCCTAGGACGATCAGGTTCAAGATCCAGCGGCGTGAGAAGGAAGGGGCCGAGGCGCATTGGGAGACGTTTGAGATCCCCTATCGGCGCAATCTTAACGTCATTTCGGGGTTGATGGAGATCCGCAAAAACCCGGTCACGATCGAGGGCAAAGCGACTACTCCGCCGGTTTGGGACATGTCGTGTCTCGAACAGGTTTGCGGCATCTGCACGATGGTGATCGACGGGCGTGTGCGTCAGTCGTGTTCGGCTCTTGTCGATGATCTGCTGCTTGCTTCGGGTGGTGATACGGTGACGCTGGCTCCGATGTCGAAATTCCCTAACGTCCGTGACCTTAAGGTCGACCGCTCGAAGATGTTCGATCATCTCAAGCAGGTGAATGCCTGGATCGAGCTCGACGGCACCTACGACCTCGGCCCTGGCCCGCACATTCCGAACGAGACGGCACAGGATCGTTATGCGCTTTCACGCTGCATGACCTGCGGCTGCTGTCTCGAGGCTTGTCCGCAGTACGGCGGTGACAATTACATCGGCCCGCAGGCGATCGCCCAGGCACGCCTTTTCAATATGCACCCGACCGGCAAGATCACGACCGACGAACGCCTCAACGGCTTGCTCGGCGATGATGGCATCGCCAACTGCGGCGACGCACAGAACTGCGTCAAGGTCTGCCCGATGTCCGTCCCGCTCACCAAAGCCATCTACGAAACCAACCGCGATGTAACCGTCAACGCCCTCTTCGGCTGGCTCAAGAAATAGCAAAGTCAATGACTTACCGGCTGGAGCGGTGACATGCACATAATGGTGACGGCTCACCGGCTGGATCAGTGCCGTCGCGTACCTTGAGGCCGTAACCGAAGCCGGCTCATCGTTCCGTCAGCTGATCCCAAGCCGACGCAACCGACATTACCGGACCTGCGCCGGGACCCGGTGTTTGTCCGGCGATGATCGGGATTGCGGTCTGGAGATCTCCGGTCGTGTCCGATATGCATTTTCAGACATGGTTTCCAGGTAGCTGGAAAACCATGTCGTTTCGAGAAAGGCGCGTCAAAGTGAGAAAGTTGGTCATTTTCGGGAAAATGCTTATAACACTTTTCGCGCAAGCCGTGTCATGATGCTCGGCGTCAGGAGAAATAGCCCACCGAAAATTATGCGAACTTCTGGCCGAGCGGAAGAGGCTTCGCACAGGAAAAGGAAGAGCATTTCCGCCCGGCGAACAGCTAGTTGAAATCGGTCTGCCACTTCTGCTCATCGTCGGCAACTTGATGAGTTTAGCTGTGTACAAGGAATTCGGGGGTTACTATTACTGGGGAGAAGAAGCCGGCGGCGGTGTTGAAGAGTCTTATACGAGCCTGTTTACGGACGTTGGCGATGTGGCCAAAGTTCCAGGTGACGAGGTAGTCGATCTTGTGAAACGAGGCGAGAGCGACGTGCATGGCATCGGCGAGGTATTTGCGGTGAAAGATGCCGCGTGACACGTAACCTTCGGCAAGGATGGCGACCTCGTCGGACAGCTCCAGTTCGGTGAGGGGGTTTACTAATTTGAGATAGCCCGTGCGGTGAGGTTCGGCGACGCGTTCGAGTTCGCGGCGGACGAGGAGCGAGCTGAAAACTTCGTATTCCTTTAGTTCGTGTTCCCACCAGCGGATGGTGAGGTCGCGGCGAAACGGTTCGCCATTGTCGAGATAGGCTCCGACCACCGATGTTTCAAGATAGAGGCTAAGTTTCATTCATCGCCGGGCACTCATTTTTCTTGAGCGATCGGTATAAATGTAACCTTGCTATTTTTGAAGTCGAACGTCAAACGGTAGTTGCGGAGGAAATTGCCGCCCAGTATGCCCGACTGCTGAAAGCCGGACGCCTCGTTGATCAGGTCAAGGTCGAGTGCGATAGCCGTGATACTGTTTCGCGAATGCTCGCCGAACGTGACGCGAGGCAACAAAAAAGTCGGAACATCCTCGGTAATTCCGGCCGAACCGATAACCGTAAGCTTTTCCTGCCGGATGTACTGGCTCACGTTCTCAAGTCCGGCGATCTGGTCGGAGATGACCGAAACGCTGGCACCAGTGTCAACGATAAAATTCAGCGGACTATCAATTCCCTGCAGATGCACCTCGCCGCTCAGGAAGCCGCTTGACGTCAACCGCAGGGGCAGCGAGACCACTCCGGCCATGCTTGGGTCCGATTGCGTGTCCCTACGCTGCAGGGCGAACGTCTGGTTGCCGTAATCGAGCGTGGTGAGGAATTTCGAGATCAGCGAGAGTCCGATGTAGCCGTCGATATCTTCGTTGGTATTGTGAAACTCGCGAATATACACGGGAATGCTTCTGACCTTTACCTCGCCGATCGTCACTTGCCGCAAAAACCCGTAAACAATATTGAATTTCCCGTCGCCGCCGATTCCCTTAGCGAGGCCACCCTTGGCAACCGGTTTAATTTTCAACATCTTGGCGGTCTTGTTCGAAATAACCGAGATGCCGGAACCCGTGTCCAGGACAAAATTCAAAGGCACCTGATCATCGTTTACCTTGAGCTGAATCACCGGACGATTGCCCAAGAGTTTCACCGGAACGGTCGTACTGTCGCTTCCTGCGGCGACATAAAGCGATTCCTTCTGGCCGAGATAGCGAAGAAAATCGATAAGGCCCTTGATCCGGTCGCGTCGCTCGACAT
>JBDTZW010000039.1:0-22714 GCA_040004905.1 Acidobacteriota bacterium | reverse complement strand
TCGATCTGAAATACAAGCTTGCCGAAGTTCTTTCCGTCAATGAAGGCCGTGAAAATGCCTTTACGGTCCGGCGCGTAAATGTCAGCCAGTGTCCGCGAAGTGATGTTGTAATGAAAATCGCGTCGCAGTCGCTCTTCTTTATCGCGATAGGCCGCACGGGCCTTGTCCGCCTGCGGGCCGCCTTTTCCCATGGTCACGGCCGGCGAGGCGCTGATCTCCTTGAACGTGTCATCCGTGAAGAAGATCGTCAGCATGTCGAAGCCTTCCTTTACCTCAGGCGAATCGGTAAATATCGCGAGGCTTTTCTTTTCGACCTCGACCGGAGGCGTTAGAAAAAAATCGCCGCTGCCGATAAATACGGCTCCGGTAGTTTTGCCCTCGACCGACCGGATAAAGTAGATCTCGCCCATTTTGAGCGTGAATACGGCGGCATCTTTGCGCAGAACAAGGTTGTTCACCTTGGCATATTCGCCGCCAAAAGCATCGTTAGCGGACGAGAGCGAGCGCAGATTCTTATAGATCGGGTCTTCGGCGTAAACGGTTACTTCGCCCAGGACTTTTTTGTCGCCCTGGCCAAAAACATTAACAAAAGACAGCACGAAAAGGCTGACAAACAGGGTGAGGCTCAGGGAGCGAAACATAATGCAAAATCCTCGTTAAAATGGGTGTGCGGATCTGGGCAGAGATATTATTCGCTATGTCGTGCATGGCGTCAAGAGGTTTCGGGGATTTGTGAAAATCGGCCAAGCGTGTCAGAATTTCATGTTTCGGAGGTGGCCGGCCCGCTTGTTTGTAGAGTCGAAGACAAAAACTAAACTGCTGAAAAAAATGGGGAAGGCGATCGCCGATTTCTCCATGGTCGCGGACGGCGACCGGGTGATGGTGTGCCTGTCGGGCGGAAAAGACAGCTACACGATGCTCGATCTGCTGGTAGACGTTCAGCGTCGGGCGCCAGTAAAATTCGAGATCCTGGCGGTAAATCTGGATCAAAAGCAGCCCGATTTTCCTGAAGAAGTGTTGCCGAACTACCTGAAAGAGGCGGGAGTTCGGTACCGGATCGTGGAAGAGGACACCTACTCGATCGTTAAAGCCCATATTCCTGAAGGAGATACGTATTGTTCGCTGTGCTCGCGGCTCCGGCGGGGCATCCTGTATAACGTCGCGGTCGAAGAAGGCTGTACGAAAATAGCTCTCGGGCATCACGCGGACGATATCATCGCCACATTTTTGCTTAACTTGTTCTTTGTAGGGCAGTTAAAGGCGATGCCGCCGATCCTTCGCAGCGATGACGGGCGGAATACGATCATCCGGCCGCTGGCTTACTGCCAGGAGACGGACATCGCTAAATACGCACAGGAAAAGAAGTTCCCGATAATTCCCTGCAATTTGTGCGGCTCGCAGCCGAATATGAAGCGGGCCCGCGTCAAAAAGATCGTCAACGAGCTGGAAAAGGAGTTTCCCGCGATTCGAAGCTCAATGATGTCAGCACTTACGAATGTGACCGGTTCGCATCTGCTGGACAACGAACTCTACGATTTCCGCAAGTTCGAGCCCATCGTAAAGCGGATCCCGCCGGGCCACGGCAGTGTGGAAAAGGAGCTCGACGAGATCTTTGACCACAGCGAGGCCAAGTTCGTCCCCAACCTGATGTCAGCCGCCGGTATCGAGATAAATCGAGACTAACATCTTTATTACAGGCATTTACGGGGTGGGTTGGCATATCGAGAAAACCACGTCATTTCTAGAAAACCAGACTTTTCTGAAGCCTCTCGCTAAATAATAGAAACAATTAGGCTTAGCATATTGCTAACGGGGAACAGCCGTTCTTCACGGCTAAAATGCGAGCCCCCGCAGCCCTCAAAAAGGATTAAAATCGAGTCGAAACCAGTCGAAAGGGATCCATTTTGGGTGGATTTTGAGACATGGCTAAGACCTCTGATCGCATCGATCACGGCATCGTCGGGACCCTCAAAGTACCCAGCCTAACACCGCCGATCATCCCGCCTATAACTGCCTCGATGACACCGCTTTCTATCTCGTGTTCGGAGGCTAGCAATGCGATGCTTTCTGATCTCAGAAGCAAAGCCTGTTTTGGTGTGCGACCTGTAACTCATTTCCAAGAATTAAAATCTTTGATTTGATGAATCTATGTCTTAGAATCAAGTCATGACAGACTACGTTGTATCGATCTCAACGGACGTAATGGGCGGCACTCCGGTCTTCGCAGGAACGCGCGTTCCGATCCAAACTCTCATCGATTTTCTGAACGCTGGTGAGACCATAGATGATTTTATCGACGGCTTTCCCACCGTCAGCCGAAAGCAAGTAATCGAATACCTTAAACAGGCCGAGCTCGAAATGGAGCGGGTCGCGGCGTGAGTATCTTGCTTGACGAATGTATCGACCGCCGTTTTGCTCGCGAATTGGCGGATCACGAAGTACAAACAGTTCCTCAAAAAGGTTGGGCCGGGATAAAGAATGGTGAGTTGATGGAACTGGCCCAAGCCGAGTTTGATGTTTTCGTCACTGTCGATCGCAATATCTCTTTCCAACAAAATCTTCCGCTATACGAAATAGCTGTTATTGTCCTCAAAGCTTTGTCCAATCGATATCAAGATCTCGCCCCGTTTGGCCCAAAGATCCTCGAATCTATTGCCGACCTTAAACCCGGCTCGGCGATCGTGCTTGAATTGAACGAGGAGTAAAACCCCTAAAGATCCCTCCTAAATTAGGCGGCGTGGTACCACCCCGGTAAGCACCAGCGCGGCTTGCGGCGTTTGCTTTTCGGCACGATAATATTTCGATGCAATTTTTAATGAAAAGCGCGTTTTCTCTCGTCGTTAGCTTGTTATTTGTTGCGGCCTCTCAAGCTCAGGTGCGTTCGATCACGGCAGACGAATACAAAGGGAATTTTAATGGTGCCGTCTACGCAACCAACGCTGCGTTCCCTTTCATTTTCACAGTAAAAACCGAGTCCTTTGAGAACGGCAAGCTCGTGCGTTCCGAATCGAAAGTAGACGAGCGCGAGTCCGAAGGGAACGAGCGGATCAAGAAGGTGTTCATCATCAATGGAAAGAAAACAGATGTATTCCAGATCACGGCCGGTCTGGGAAATTTCTATTGCAGCGACGACGGTGTGTCCTGGAAACCACTCTCACGGCATTGGTGTCCGGGCCCGGATAAAATTTTGAACCTCTATAGCGAGAGAACTTCGGGGAACGCTGAATACAGCGTCGAACAGAAGTCTCTGGAGGGAAAAGAGGTCAAGGTTTACCGCCGGTATTCCGTTTTTGCTCCCTCGAAACCAAATGGCAAAAAGGAATATCAGGAGAAGGTTTCGACGATCGATTCCGGCGGATTCCTGATCGACCTCACTACGACCGAAGGAACACTCGATCCTAAGATCATTACCCGCGTACAAACGGAGTCCTGGGACACCACGACCAAGTTCAAGCCAGTCGTCGCCCCGATCAAATAACTGCCGATCGATACATGGCCTTAGCGGATCAATCTTACTTCGAACGATGACGCCATCACATTGAGGCACACATCCGGCTTGATCCATCAAAACTAAGCAGGGCACCGTCGACGTAGTTTTCCTGGTTTATTGTGATCCAACCCCAACCGAATGGTTTGCCGATAAATCCGGCCCAAACTTCCAGATCTACCGCTGACGTTCCGCGGTCGGCTCCAGACTCTTCGCTGCGGATGTATCTAATATCGATCGTGTCATAGTTCGGAAGAGCTTCGAAAACAACCGAACCTTTATCAAAGGCAAGAATAATATTGACGAGGCATCCACCCAGACATATCTAACCTCGCGCAACTCTTCCCGGTCCAAGCGCGGAAATTCCGAAAGCAGGCGGTCCTGCTTTCCGATGATCAGATCAAAATCAGATAAATCGTCCATTAAATCTTGTGACTTGTGCCGGATCGCTTAGGGGACGAAGTTGTAGTTGGACTTAAGATGATGACAAACCCTCGCCATAAATCGGCGAGGCTTTGTTATTTACTATTTCATTAACCGGGATTGACCTATTCAGAGTTTATAAATTTCTTTCATCAGGCTTCTGCATTGATTTGCTCCTCAAGAGCACTTAATGACGTGATAATTTCATCGAATTTTGGCGGCTCGTCAAAGAACATGATATCCATTTTTCTATAATCTTGTTTGAACGTCTCAACTCGAGGTTCACGTGGAACAAGATGTAGCTCGCCGACAAGTGCCTCATCGTAGTTCGCTGGCCCGCGTGAAAAGAACAGCTTTTTGTTATCTACGACCTGTCTTAGAAGATCTCTATTAGCGATTGCCTTGTCAGCAAATTGGCTATGCGCCAATTTGAACAGATCATAATAGTGCCGTGACATTCGTTCTGCCGATTTGTAATCGTCAGCACGATGATATTGTTCATGGAGGATAGTCGCCTTTTCCCAAAAAGTTCTTTCTGCGGATAAGACATTTAATTTGAACGTTGGGTCAGCAAAGGCGTCCGGAAATTCCTCGGACGCATAACTTTGAATACCCTCTAATTGAACCGGCTCATTGGTCGGCCTAGCCCCCATCTCGATCCTTACATAAGGTTTAATGTAGTCGAGTTCATTTCCTAAAGAGTTCCGTTGGTCGCGCGGGTATGTGAATAAGATTGTTTGTCCGTAGCGATCATCTTCCGCAATATCTAGACCCCACTCAATACCAAACTCATTCCTAAGTTCAGTTTGAAAGCTAGTTCGTAATGATTCCAGAACCCGTGTTTGAACAAACTCTTTACACTTATCGTCCAGTTCTTTTATCGCTTTCGGCCGCTGTTTGTTCTTCGACATTGACTGGAATTCCACTTCATCACCGAAACCTAAAAAAGACCTCTCTATCGCGACATCAATGTCCTCTGAGAAACGCTCTATTATGTGGTATGCCTTGGAGAGAGACGTGCCACCCTTGAAGATAAATTGGGGCCCGATCTCTGGCAAACTGAACAAGCGCTTCAACGTCCAACAGACCCAGAAATCCTTTTCAATTATTTGGAAATGGACCCCTTTGGAATTTGCTGCCTCACGAAATAACTCTGTTTGTTCGGCATCTGATTGTCGAGCGATTTGGTCCATATGCTATGTAGCGATTTCGTTAATAATTGGACGCAGCCAGTCGGGTGCGCCGCTAATGTCTTTGCTTAGCTCTTTCTTGTCCGGTTCGGATAGAGTCGTCTTAATTTTAGCGATTATTTCCGCATTGATATTTTCCTTCTCTAGATATTGAAGCGCCTCTATTACCGCTCCACTTCCCTTGCCGGCGGTGGACATTGTTTTTGGAGAAGTGTGTTTTAGTATTATCGTTTGCCTCCCTATCTTCATTTGTCGGGAAGGTCCATCGGTCAGGTAAACTATCCTCGCAGGAACTTGAGTTGATAGGCCCAAGGCGTTTGCTGCCTGTGCCCCTGTTATTTTGAGTTTGCTGTTATTTTTCCCTGCGATCTCCTTCGCGACCGCGTCAATTGAGGGACTGAGTAGGCCCAGGGTCAGGCTAGTTTTAGGGTAATCGTAAATCCCTCGACCCAACCGTCGAATGTCCCCCCGATTTGCGAGACGAAATAGAGCCAAATCTACCGCTTTACGGCTTCCAAAATCAAGGAAGTGCCTAGCAGAAAAGACCCAACCTCTCCCTTTGGCCCTAATTCTGTAAACCATTCTTTGTTCAATGCTTAGGGTCATATTCAAGAGCTACTCTTGTAAGAAAATATACTATGTTTTTCTTACAAATACTATATGTCTCTGGTATGTCTTTTTATCCTCAAAAAAATAGGGACCTGCGAGTCCTTATTACAAAACCACATCGTCATTCGGCAATTTGTGTAATATATATATTACACAAATTGCCGAATGAGTTTCCGAGGGAAAACATGAAAAAAGAGACGGCAGAGGTAATACGAATCGTCGAAAGGAATTTAGACAAACGTCGCCGAGCAATATTTACAAAAAGCGACCTGCAGGAGATTGCTATTCAAAATTTGCCCGACGTGGGAGTAAATCAACGGGCTTTAATAAAGGGGCAAATATTAAAATATTTATGGGAGAAAGAAAAACTAAAGGAAGTCATATTCTAATTTCCATCGAGAAGAGAAACACGCTATTTATTCGGCAACATAACCAACTTTGAGTTGGCGCAGTCCCTCAAACCAAATGCCTACTTAGCTCACCGGACCGCAATGTTCCTAAACGGCCTGTGTGACGACTCCCCACAAACTATCCACATTAATGTCGAGCAGTCGCAACACCACAAAAGAAACACCAACACCCTTACCCAAGATGGAATAGATAAGGCCTTCAAAAACAAGGCGCGAGTTTCTAATGAAATCGCTGAAGCAAATGACACACAGGTTTGTATAACGCACGGACAAAGGACCGATCAGCTCGGTGTCGAAATCCAAAACGGGCAAATGGGAGAATCTCTTCACGTTACCAATATTGAGCGAACGTTGATCGACATAACCGTCCGACCTGTATATGCAGGCGGTTCAAAAGAAGTTCTCAAAGCATATAAGAAGGCTGCTGGAATCGTTTCGATAAATGAGCTACATAAAACGCTGAAAGAAATGAACTTTGTTTATCCGTTTCATCAGTCTGTAGGATTTTATCTAGAAACATCCAAAGCATTCTCGACCAAAGACATCGAGGCTTTCGAAAAGATAAATAAAGAATTTGATTTTTACCTCGACTATCGGATGAAAGACGCCTCGTATTCAGAGAAATGGAGAGTATTTTATCCGAAAGATCTAGCTTCGTGAGAACGAGTATAATTTTCGCATGCGCATTTTCTGGGCTTTGTTGGCCATGTTTACTTCGATGTCGGTGGGCTTGTTGTCTGCGGCCCTGTTCATATTAGTTGTTGCTCGAGTGGTCGGTCGCCAGAATCTCGAGTTTCCCGGATTCGGGTTTGTTGTGTCGACTAGCGCGATCATCTACATCGTTGCAGCGCTCGATGCCGTCGCGTTCGGGCTATGGGTGTTGGCAAGACTGCGGCTGAGACGGCGGCGGTAAAGGCGCTTTACGAATTGTCGTTCTCGAATTTGGCTTTTAGGCGTTCGTAGTATTTTCGTTCCTGGGTTTCGGCAAATTCTTTTGAATCGACTTGCTCGCCGACAGGTTCGTCAGCGGTTTCGGATTCGATAATCCGGATGATAATCTCGTCGCCGACATCGAGCATCTGCCGCTCGATCCAGCGAGGATGAACCTGACCGCGCACTTCGTCGTCGTAGAGGCCGCCGACATGAATGTTTAACTCATCCTCGCGGCCGTCTCTCCCTGAGACGAAACTTATGTTCGAGCCTAATACGAGCAATTCCCTCTTTCCGGCACGGCAGAGTTTTTCACCATTACGAAAGACTTCAAAACAGATCATGAAGAATTATATTGTTTCTTCGCGGCAAAAGAGCAGTCACCATCTATTTCACTCTTGCAACGTTGTGTCAGGTATGCTATAACCATTGGACAGGGAGGAATGAATGTTTTATGAAGGTGAATTGGAAAGAGGTGCCGCGGGGTGATATAGCGCCGCAGTGGGCGGGGATATATGTGACGATGAACCGCAAGGGTGAGATCGCAATGTCGCGGCGGACGTGGGAGCGGCGGTCTTTTCGGTGCTGGTTCAAACTACAAACTCGAATTTGATGGTTAATCGGCGTGGGTCAGCCAGGGATGCGGTCGTTAGAAAATCTTGTCTTGGGTCGGTGGTCGGTTGTATATTTTGTAGTGCTCGGCACACCTTTTCGTAAGGGCTGGAATCTTAAGCTTAATAAGGGGCCAATTATGCAGTTAACAAAAGTCGCGGCAGTATTCTCGTTTTTTATGGCGTTGGCGATCGGGGTCGCGGCGGTGTTTTTCGCGGACTCGGTTCGGGAAGTAGCTGTGGTGCAGGCTCCTTCGGAGGTGCCATCCGCAGGCTCGCCGACCGTGACACCCGTGAAAATGGAGAAGCTTTTGGGTAAATGGACGGGCTATTGGGGCGAAGACTCAGATGAGTGCACGATCGAAATAACCCGCGTGAAAGGCCAAAATTTTTACGGCACGCTGAAAGAGGGCGGCGCCGAGATCGCTCTGACCGGAACGCTAGATCAAAAGACCCGCAAGGTAACGATCCACGAGACCAAAGTTCTTGCTCTCGGCGAATACGAGGACTGGTCGCTCGGCGAAGATACGGGCGAACTGTCGGATGGCCATTTGATGAGTGGAACAGGCAACGATGAATGGAGTGAATACACCTGGGCCGTTTCGCACGACAAGTAAGACCCGCACATTCTCGGAAATAGAGAAATCTCGACAGATCCGTCGCCCGCTAAGCGGGCTTTTTATTTTTGTGGGGACGACTTTCCCCGGGTTGAAACCCGGGGCTACATTCTGTAACCCGCTATGCGGGTATAGGAACGAAATTTTTTTACGCTTGCTGCATTGTGTCTGAGTCTATTACTCACTTACTGCACTTTTCTCGGGGCGAAGAGTTTGTCGTCTAAGGGCACGTTGTGTTTGACCGAGCGAACTACGGTGACTATGTTGCCGTTGGAGATGGAGTAGTTGACGGTTTTATAGGCTAGCTTGATGCCGTCGACCTCGCGGTAGTCTGAGAACGTGATCGTGTACGGCTGCTGCTGCGAGCTGGTGCTGGACGAGATAAAGCCATCGCGTTTGAGGAGCAGGAAGGTAGTGGTGGAATAATATTCCTTGAACGCCGTGCCCTTTTCGGGTTCGAAGGCGACGATGTATGCATCCTCGCCCGCGACTTTTCCCATTCCCTCGAATTCGGCTTTTTTGAAATTGGTCTTCCAATCGAGCTGCGAGTAGAAATCCGCGCTGATACGCGCATCTTCGAGCCGCTTGCCGGCATATTTTTCCGCGGGAGCAAACGTGTAAGATTCCTGGCCGCCGGTGCCGTCGAAAAACTCCCAACCTTTTGCGATAGTCTTGCCGAGAGCGGTGAGCACGGTTTCGGAAGCGCCTTTGTTGGGCGCTTTTGAGTATGAGATGGACGTTCCTTTTACGCCTTGGTTCTCGAGATCGATGTCGGATTCGACGGTGCGCGTCGTGATCTTGCGCCAAGCGGCCTCGCCGCCGACGGCATCGGTGTTTTTCTGCATGATCTCGTCGACGGTGATCTTCGGCATTTCGACCGCCGCCGCGGTCTTGAATTCGAACTCGCCTTCCGGCTGGGTCACGACGACGCTGGTAACCTTGCCGCCAGCATCCCGTTTTGCGGTGAGCCAGTAGGATTCGGGCAGCGGGGCCATAGCAAACGTGTCTTTCCCCTTACTGGAAAGCTCAAACGGCGGCTGTCCGGGGATGTTGAATGTTACCTTGCTATCGGATTCCTTGATCTCGATCGCGCCGCCGCCCGGGCCGGTGTATCTACCGACCAGTTCCTTTGCGGCCGCCGACGCGCCCACGGGCGGCGTGGTCACGGTAATATCCATGCCAACACGTTTTAATGTGCTGGTCCTGTCGGGTTGGGTCAGAATTAGCTCAGTGGCATTGCCGGTCGCAGGCGTAAATTTAACGCCGAAACCATCGGGCGCTCCTGCCGGTTTGAAGGTACGCGGAGCGGTCCGCTCGAGCTTGTAAGCCGGTTGGCCGGGGACGTACATGACGAGATCATCGCCGACGATCTTGACCTCGACGTCGATGTTCGCCGCATCGAGATGATACTTGCCGACCATCTTTTCCATAGTTACGACGGGCAGTTTGATATTCTCGTCCGCCTTCGGTTCCAGGAGGTTTTGCCAGACGGAGTCCATCATTTCGGTGCCGAGCGACGAAGAGGTTACATTGGTCAACAAGACAAAACCGATCTTTTTCTCGGGTATCATCGCGACCATCGAATTAAATCCGTCGATGTTGCCGCCATGCTGCACGACCTTGAGTCCGTGCCAATCCTGGAGAAACCAGCCGAAACCGTACGCCGCCTTGCCGGCGATCTTCATCTGCGGCTTGAGCCATTCGTCATAAGCTTTCTCGGAAACGAGGCGCTTATCGCCGACCGTTCCGCCGTTGAGAACAAAACGCAGCCAGCGCGACATGTCATTCGCCGTCGAATTGATCGAACCGGCAGGAGCGACCTGGTCGATATCGCGGAAGGGCAGTTTTTCGGTCTCTTTTGTGTCGAAATTGTAGCTGTAGCCGAACGAGTAATCGCGCGCTTTCTGCATGTCGTTCAGCGAGATCGTGCTGTTTGTCATGCCGAGCGGCTTGAAGATGCGATCCGCAACGAGCTTTTGGTACGGCTGTTTCTGCACGGTTGCCGCGATCTCGCCCGCCGCGGTGAACATGATGTTCTGATACTGGAATTTTTCGCGAAGCTTGGCGGTGGGTTTCGCTTGTGCCGCAACCTCGATCAGCTCGGCTCGGTTCAATTTGCCGGTGATCATGGCGAGGTCCGTTCGATTGAGCCCCGACGCGTGACACAGGAGATCGCGGATCGTGATGTTCTTGTCGGTGTCGGGGTCATACATCCGAAAGTAAGGCAAATATTTTTTAGGGCTATCGTCGATCGACAGCTTGCCCTCGTCCTGCGACATCAGCACGGTCAAAGCAGTAAAAGCCTTGGTCGCCGAACCGATAGCGAACTGCGTGTCAGCCGTCACGGGAACCTTTTTCTCGAAATCCTTGTAGCCGAGGCCCTTGGCGTAGATCACCTTGTCGTCTTTGACGATCACGAGCGAAACGCCGGGAATGCCGAGCTCCTTACGGCGTGCCTCGAGCTTTTCCTCGATCGCCGCCAGCGCCTTTGGCTGATCGACGATGTAGGCGGTGGCACTCGCCGTCTGCGCAAACATAGGCAGCGCAGCGGCATTAAAAAGTGAAAGAAGCAAAAGGATAGATAGAATGATGCGTGAAGGGTTTGGGCTCATGTTTTTCTCCGTGAACAGTTTAACTAATACGGTTTAAGAACCAAAAAGTTTAATGTGGTGAGCGTTAAGTTTGGGTTCTTCCTAAATCGAGGACTGATCATCAGATATCGCGAGGACGGCGGTTCGCATTCCCAGCCCCATCAGCAGAAAGAAGATCATCGCGACGACAGAATCGCCGAGATTGTATTGCACGAATCCGCTTAGAAGAAACCCGATAGCTCCGCCGAAACAGCCGAGCAGAATGCCGAGCGTGGGCCAATTGAGTGTCTCGGACAGTTGCCGGTGAACGCCGCGCACCAGAGTTTTGAAATAGAAAAACATTACGGCGAACCAGAGCAGCAGTGCGGGCAGACCGCGTTCGACGAGGAGCTGTATCGGGTTTGAATGAAAATGGCTGACTGGCAGGCGGCCGCCGTCAAACATATTCCACTCCTGCCAGTGAGCCTTGATCGAATCCATGCCGACGCCTAAGAAAAAATTTCGCGGGCTGGTGAGCCACAACCGGATGCCATCGGCCCACATCACCTGGCGGTAGAGCGTCGATTCGTCCTGCATGTCAAAAAATCCGACGTGGCGCTGACGCTGCAGATAGATCAAACCGCCGATCGTAACCGGGATGGCCACGGCGGCCGCCGCTAAAAGCATTTTGCGATTGCGGCTTAGAAGCAGAATCGAAAACGCCGAGATCATAAGCGCAGCCTGTGACGCACGCGTGATCGTGAGAAACAAAACCGCCCCCATGCACGCGAACACGGCGAGAAAGACGATCCAGGCGGGGAATTTCGAGCCGGCGATCGAGATGTTGGCTTCGCTATTCCCGCTAAAATATTTACGCGAAAACGCGGCGACAAAAAGACCGAAAACAAGCGACGCGATCAGTTGGAGAGCCTCGGCATAGGTCACGTAATGACGAAAAAAGCCGCTCGCACGAATTATCCTACCGGTTTTCCATGACTCAAATCCCAGCCGCTCCTCGGCGGTTGTCCCTGCGCCGAGATCCGCCTGCCGCACCTTGGAATCCGTCTCGAAATCGCCGCGATAGAATTCGAGTGTGGCTAGTTCGTTCTTTGAAAATTCGGCAACCGCATCGTCCGGCGTCTTTAAGATCCTGCCGTTCGCTCGGTCTAGCGTGTCGCCGTCGATCAAACCGGCCTTGGCAAGCGGGCCGTCGGGTTTGAGCCCGTGTATCTCGACGCCGCGGCCGATCCATCGCTGGAATGGCGTCCACGCGACATTGACCATGCACGACAAAACCAAAATGCATGCGAGAAAATATGCGGCTCGCAGGTTTCGAATGTTGTAGAAAACAAAATAGAAGATCAGGAAAAGTGCGACGACGCGAAGGCGGTCGAACGAAGTCGGCGGATCGTATGAAAAAATTCCGCTGATCACCGACCAAACGAACAGGCCCATGAGAGCAAAGTCGATCCACGAGAATCGAAATTTGATGCGCGGTTTGAATAACAGCCGAGCCAGCCAGATGACCATTCCCGTCATCCACGCGATCTGCGTGGCGGCGATCGAATTAGGCGCTGCGGCGAACATCAGGAATAGAAAGACGAAGGCCACTCGCTCGAGCCATTTGGCAGCAAAACTGTCTTGGGGCGGCTGGACAAGTAGATCGAGCCAGCCGAGGAATCTGTTCATAAACGGTACGCGTGACAAGCCAAAGGATAGAACGTTGTCGAAAGCCTTGTCTAATTGCCCGCCATTTGCTTGAATTGATTTTTCTTATGCCAAACGAAAATGCACAGATCGATCTGTCGGTAAAAGCCGAGATCGATCTCTATTACGATCTGCACCTGCCGGATGATGCTGGCGAGAGTTCGCCGCTGCTGATCGCCGTCCACGGATACGGAGCACACAAGCGTTACATGATGCGCGAGGCGAAGCTGGTCGCACCTGAAAATTTTGTGATCGCATCGCTGCAGGGGCCGCATCACCATTTCCGGCAGACAAGCGACGGTTACCGGATCGGTTTCGGATGGCTTTCCGACCACAAACCGGACGAGTATGTGCGGCTTCATCATAAGTTTGTGCTCGACGTGATCGGAAAGCTCGCCGACGAGAACCGGATCGACCCAAAACGAATTTTTATGTACGGCTTTTCACAGGCGTGTGCCCTGAACTTTCGATTTGCTTTCACGCATCCTGAAATTCTCCGTGGCATCATCGGCGTCTGCGGCGGAATACCAGGCGATATCGAAACGAACCCGGCTTACAAGCCGTTCGATGCCGAAACATTTTATTTGTACGGCGATGATGATGAATTTTACACGCAGGAAAAGTTCTTTGGGTTCGATGAAAAGTTAAGGTCCATGCTGCCCAATTTTCGGTCAAAACATTACAAAGCCAAACATGAGATCACAGAAGAAATGCGAACTGACGTTAGAGGGTTTTTAGAAAAAGTCGGCCGGTAATTCGTAAAATTACCGGCCGCCGCCGTTCGTTCGATCAGCCAAAGTTGTGCCCCGCCACATGGCCGCCGTCCACATTGAGTATCGCGCCCGAAACAAAATTGCTCGTCGCAAGATAGTACGCCGCTTCGGCAATATCGCGCGTCTCGCCGATCCGGTTCAGCAAGTGCAGGCCTGCAAATCCGTCCGCGTCCGTCACGCCCAATTTGGTCTGCTGCGGACTGCGGATAATTCCGGGAGCGATAGTGTTCACGCGAATGTTATGCTTGCCAAACTCCGACGCGAGCTGCCTTGTCAGCGCATGTATGCCGCCCTTGCTGATCACGGCCGCGGTCGCCGGCCAGCCGGCGATGGCGTGGTCCACAAGAACGGTTCCGATGTTGATGACCGCTCCGCCGCCCTGTTTTAGCATCTGCACGATAGCCGCCTGCGTAGTGAAATAGGTCCCTTTCAGATTCGTGTTCAGAAATTTATCGAGATCGCTTTCCTCGACCTCAAGAAACGGCTTGGATCCGAATATACCGGCATTATTCACTAGCACATCGACCGCGCCAAAACGGTCGACCGCTGTCTCTACCAACTTTTCGCCGACGACTTTTTGCCCGATATCGCCTGCCACAGCGACGGCATTGACGGGCGATCCGAATTCCTGATATGCCCGGTTCAGATTGTCGGCGTTGATCGAATTCATGACCACGTTGTCGCCTTTGTCCAAAAATTGCTTGGCGATCGCCTTACCGATGCCGGTCGAGGCGCCGGTCACAATTGCGGTTAATTTGCTCATCGCTTTTCCCCCTTTGCAGCGGCTGCCGCTTTTCTGATCCCTGTGACCTGCTCACCGCGGATCCCCCAGTTGTCCGTATTCACCTCATCGATCACGACGACCGTGGTCGCCGGATTCTTTCCCAAAACATCCTGCAACAGCTTTGTTACCCCTTTGATCACCTCGGCCTTTTGCTCAGCGGTTGCACCTTCGTTCGTTATCTTTACATTTACGTATGGCATTTAATTCTCCTTATAAAATAAGCTTAGGGATCTGAAAAGTATTTAATATCATCCCTTATGTGCTAATTTAGCAAAATGAGCTATTTTGTCTAGAATGCACTTTTTTGTTATATACTATCTTTTTGGAGAGTGTAATATTTATGGGCAGCAAACGAATGAAAAAGACCGAATGTATCACCGAGTGGTGCCCGATAGAGGTGGCCCTAGGAGTGATCGGCGGAATGTGGAAGGTGATAATAATCCGCGAACTTATGGCCGGGACCAAGCGGTACAGCGAGCTGCACCGCGGCCTGAAAACAGTGACGCACAAGATGCTCGCGCAGCAATTGCGCGAACTCGAACAGGATGGCGTCGTCGACCGCAAAGTCTATCCCGTCATTCCGCCAAAGGTCGAATATTCTCTAACGCCGCTCGGGAAAAAGCTGGATACGATCCTTCACGACCTGCAGCAGTGGGGAACCAAGGTCTACGCTAGGCGCTCCAAGGAGAACGGTTCCGCCGTAGCCGCGTAAAATTGGAATTCTCGCTTGGAGAAGGGCTAAGGTCGGACCTTTATGCTTCGCACCTCGACATTTCCGTCGAGAGCGTCGGGGAGAATGACTCTGGCCGACTCTGGTCCGTCAGCGTCCTTAATGATCTCAACCTTTAGGTTTTCGGGGCGCAGGCCGAGGAACATTGCGGGCGGGCCGTAGAGAAGAACGGTCGCCTTTTTGGTGGTCGAACCACTTACGGACACAAGAAATGTTCGTTCGACGCGTTTTTCGCCGATATGAATACTCACGGTGACGACGGGGTCGGAGACGGTGGTGTTGTCGCTCGTTATTTTTATCGGGATCTGCTTTGCGACAAAATCTTCGCGCTTGCCTGTGGTATCGATCTTTTCCGTTAGCAGATAGTCGAGCGGTCGGATATAGCTTGCGGGGCCGCGCACGCGTATCCGCTGTGGGGCGATGCTCTCGTTCGGATAGACCTCAAACCCTTTAGCCGGTTCGCCTTGTATATCAGCCCGGACAGGAACATCTTTTTGCTCGGCCGCTTCGAGTTTTACGGGAATGCCGCGCGGTTGAATGTCCTCGAGCTTTATCCCGACGGGTAGGTTGCTTGCGACGCTCGACGGATCGATCGTTATTATTTTTTCGCCTGGATCGACGTCGCCAAGATCGAGCGAGATGCGTATGTCATTAGGCGAGAGATCTCTGATCTTTTGATCGTCTCCGCGCACTCGAATGGCCACGTCCTTTACGGCCGAGCCAGTCAAGATCGAGTTGTCCGAAACCCTGAAATTCAGCGGAACAGTGAACCGCCCGGTCCCCTGTTTGGTAAACACGGTGACGCCGAGCCAAAGGGCGATCGTGATGGCGAGCGCGACCAGCTTCATCAGCCAATCTTCGAGAAATATCTTTCGAATGATGTGCTTGACGAAGAGCCATCGCGGCGGAGGCGGAGTTTTTGAGTTGCCTACGAGCATATTCAGCCGACCGTTATCTCGCTCTCGGCCTCCGACATCGTCTTTGTTCGCTCAATTTTGCTTTCGAGCAGCGGGATCTCCATTGCGTCGAGAAGGAGTTTTCGCAGTGTTGCCGTGTCGACATTTCGTATCACTTGCCCGCTTACGACAAAGGTCACCAACCCCGTTTCTTCCGATACGACGAGCGAGATCGCATCCGTTCCCTCGGTAATCCCGATCGCCGCCCGGTGGCGTGTGCCGAGTTCGCGGGAAACCTGGGGATTCTTGGTCAGCGGCAGAAAAACGGACGCTGCCGCGAGACGTTCGTTTTGGATGATCACCGCTCCGTCATGAAGCGGCGTCGCTGGGTTAAAGATCGTGACGAGCAGGTCGTAACTGAGCTTTGCGTCTAGTTGGACACCCGCATCGATAAAATTACGCAGGCCGACATTTCGCTCGATCACGATCAAGCCGCCGGTCTTTTCGGAGGCAAGCGTCGTGATCGCAAGCACGATCTCGTCATAGACGCTCCCACCAAACTGTCCCCGCTGGCGTTTGAGGATCGGGAATCGCAGGCGATTTGCAAAATAAATTAAAGCCTGCCGTATCTCCGATTGAAAAAGAACGATGATCGCGATCCCGAGAAAAGCGACGGCGTAGCGAAGCACGAACTCCAGCGTCGCCAGGTCCTGAGCGACCGCTAGCCAGTAGAGCAGTGCGAGGATCACCATACCGACGACCGTCGGGACGGCCCGCGTGCCGCGCAGCAGCTTCAGCACGACGTACACGAGAATGAACACGAGCGTGATGTCGAGAACATTACGCAAGGTGTTCACAGTCGGTATATAGTCGCCCAAATTCATCGTGAGATCTCACTCGTGACCGATCAAAAGCCTAGAATATCACAGCCCGTTCGAACCCTTTCTCGCTTTTTTGATGCCGGTTCCGCCGAGAAAGCCTACCAGCCTGCCCTCATCGTCGATTACGCCGACAGCGCCGATGCCATTGTTGCGCATCAATTCACGGGCGTCGTTGAGCATCGAACCGTGTTCTACAAAGTGGTCGGTCGAGATAGCACGCATCACCGAAACAACCTCGGTCGCGTGCCATTTTTCACGTGGAATGGACTTGAGATCCGCTAGCAGGAGCATTCCGAAAAACTGCTTGTCGCGAGCGACGGGAAATACGACTCGGCGGTGGACGGTCAAAATATTGTCGACGAAATGCAACAGATTGGTCTCGGGCGTGACCGCGAGCGGCAACTGCATAACGTCGGCGACCCGGACGTTTTCAGTCGATCTCACCTCATTGACGATGCCTTTCGCTGAGTCGTAAAGAAACAAGCCGACGAGAGCCGTCCAAAATCCGGTAAAGAGATCGCCTTTTACGATCGCGATCAACAGGCCCGCCGCTATGAGCAGCGCCGCTATCACCTGACCGCAGCGGCCGGTCAAAATCGTCGCTTCATTGAGGTCTTTACCGCTTTTCCACAAATACGCTCGCAAAACTCGCCCACCATCGAGCGGATAGCCAGGGAAAAGATTGAAAACCGCGAGGAGAAAATTAAACAAGAAAAGTATGAAAAATATCGGGGCAAAAACCGGGACCGATACGGCATTTGAGAGAGCCATGAGAAGGACAAACAGCACCGCCAGGAGAAAGCTCGCGACCGGTCCGGCTATCGCGATGCGAAACTCGGCACGCGGCGTTCGCGGCTCGTGCAGCAGACGTGCCATGCCGCCAAACGGATGCAGCACTATCTCTACGACCTCAACCCCCTCTATCCGGGCGATAAAAGCGTGGGCAAGCTCGTGAACGAAAACGCACGCGAACAGTACGAGTGTCGTCAAAAATCCGAAGAGTAGTCCGAGCGGAAAAAGTTCGGCGGGTGCGGCGACGCTATTCGCGGTTATCACCGACATCAACGCAAGCACGAAAAACCAGCGATAGTCAGCCCGCACCGGTATCCCAGAGACGTGCATGAGGAGAACACGGCGCTTGAATATCTCGAGAAAACGCATAGTTTCGGCCCGCGGATCACGGACAGATTAACATACGCGAAAACTAAAGCGAATTATTTGCGTTTTTGACCGCGATGCGGCTAGCCGCGTTTCTTTTCGGGTCTTAGTTTGTTCGCGGTACTTATGCGCGGGCTAACTACGGAAGACTTAAATTCTTCGCCTGCCTGCGTTTCACGCTCGGATTTGGCAGCAAGGAGTTTTGACTCGGCTACAGCTTTCTGCGCGGCTTTTGCTTTTTTACTGGGTCTCTTTTTTTCTTTCGGCATCTCTTGTTGATCTCTGTTCTATTTTAATTCGTACAGTTTAATTCTTAACGATCCAGCCGCCTCCGACGACCTCGTCGCCATTGTAGAAGATCGTGGCCTGGCCCGGTGTAATGGCCCGCTGGGGCGAGTCGAACACGATCCTGGCTCGGCCTTCTGGCAGAGCATAAATGGTCGCTGGGGCGGGTTCATGACGGTAGCGCACCCTCACATCGGCACGTACGGGTTCCGACGGCTCGTCGAACGCGACCCAGTTAACGCCCCGTGCTACGAATTCCGTAGCATCCAATTCTTCGGCTTCACCGACGATGATCTGGTTCTTTGCCCGTTCGATCTGCAGCACATAAAGCGGCTTTTCGTTCGCGATCCCGAGGCCACGCCGCTGGCCGATCGTGTAGCGATGGATCCCCGTGTGAGAACCGATCACATCGCCCTCGGTCGTAACGATCTCGCCGCTCACCGGCAGCTCGGCCGAGCGGTCCTCATGACTGAGGTAACGGTCGATGAACTCGGAATATTTGCCGTCCGGGACAAAGCATATTTCCTGCGACTCCTGTTTTTCGGCGGTGTAGAGATTGGCGTCGCGGGCGATATTGCGGACGTCTTCCTTCTGCATTTCGCCGAGCGGAAAATAGGCGCGAGAGAGTTGCTCCTGCGTCAGTTCCCAAAGAAAGTAGCTCTGGTCCTTCCAGTGATTGCGGCCGCGAAGTAGCCTGTAGCGGTCGGCGGCCTCATCATATTCGACACGGGCGTAATGTCCGGTCGCGACCTTGTCGCAGCCCAGACTTACTGCCATTTTGTCGAGCGATGCGAATTTCAGCCGCGAATTGCAGGCAACGCAGGGGATCGGTGTTTCGCCGCTGAGGTAGGTCTGGATAAAAGGCTCGACGACCGATTCCTCAAACTCGCGTTCGAGATTTAGGACGTAAAACGGAAACCCGAGCGATTCAGCTACGCGGCGAGCGTCGTAAACGTCATCGAGCGAGCAGCATCTGCTGGGGAGCGGTTCGCCGTTCTCATCGACACTGATGCCGCGCCGCTGGTTCCAGAGCTGCATCGTAAAGCCGATGAGTTCGTGCCCCTGCTCCTTTAGAAGTGCCGCTGCCGCCGAACTATCGACGCCGCCGCTCATTGCTACCGCTATTTTCATCACACTAGGTGAGAAATTATAACATCTCATGAGGAGTCATCGCGGGATCACCGATGATGTTTGATATCATATTGGATCGCTTTTGCAAGCTTTTTCCCTTCGATCTTTGGCTGCTCGCCCGCGTAACTGATGCCGGGATAGCCCGCGCCAAGATCCCAGATCCGTCGGCCTTTTTGATTCGTCGCCCAAGCCGTGACCGACCAGATGGGCTCAAATACAGTGCTCCGATATTCGCCCGAGTGTTTATCGTTGCTCTGGCGTTTATCGCGGTCTCGGTCCTGATGAGGATGTGGTGATCTATCTCTCCGGAACATATCGTCATCGATCGAAAGTGTTCCGTCCAGGATCGCTTCAGCGTCCTCTTTGTGGTCGACCACAGTAAGGCCAGTCTTCCCCAGCCACCGTTTTAAGGCCACAAGAAACTTTACCCGCTGCAAGCTATGCTCGGGGCATGGCAAATAATATCCGCCGGCGTAGGTCCCGCATGACGAACTCGTGATTTTGAACGAGCTGTCGTCAACATAAACCGTTTTGACGTCGGCGAGGTGGACGAGAACTCTCATTTGGGCTCTCGCATTAATGCCAAAAAAAAGAAATAAGGCTAGAAACGGCACCAAAAGCGCAACTCTATGCATTCTTGTTTCTCCTGAAACGAATTTTAGTTTGGAGAGAGGCTGGGACTAGCCGATTACGCCGGTTGAGATGTGCAAGGGCCCAAAATAGTGGCACCTAATCTTAAATATCGCGAAATTCTCAAACGTACAGTGCAGCTACTGATCGGAGAGAGTGAAGGCCGCCGTCTGTTTCAAGGCTTTAATATCAACGACGTAACGATGGCCGAAATGCGGCCCGGTCCAGCGTTCGTAACTAAGTGTATGACTGTCTTGCCATTTCAGATTGTCAATCATGCGTCCGGATTCGATAAAAAGCTCCTCGCCGACGATCTCATACTCCGCGTCCGATTGAAGATCCGTAATAAAGACACGATGAACGCAGCCCGTCATTTCGCTGGATCCCGAAGGCACGCAAAAAACGGACGCCTCGTAACGTTTATCGGCCGTTAGAGTCAGCGTAGACTTTCCGGCGCTGTCCTTTTCAACCTTTTCCGCGAGATCTCCCGACGGCAGGTCGCTCCCGGCCTTTTTAATAGTAAGGATACTCGCAGATTCCGGATCGCGGACAACCTTGATCTTCTGGGCTTGGACGCTTCCGACACCGCCGCAAATAACGCTCAGCAAAAATAGATGAATTAACACTGTCTTTTCTCCTAATTGGATCGAACACGACGATAAATGCACTATCGCATTTTAGCCAAAACCTTAAGCAAAGATCGGCCTTTTCATTTCAGATGACTCTATTTTGTATCGCCGGATTTCACAATAACGATCGCTTATGTTATATTTCTGCCTATTATGAAGCCGGCCATCCGCTAACTTACTCCGCAACTTTCTCGCGCGTCTTTCGTTAATTTGAAACTGAGACAAGCATCCCTGCACTTTCGTGCGTCTTTTCTTCTAAGGGAAATTCCTATATGTCTTTTGATATCAACGCGCCGTCAGGCGAGACGGCGATGGACAATTCGTTTTGGCCGGTCCTGCGCGAGGCGGTGCGAGGGTCGAGCCGTGATTTCACGCAAGGGCCGATCGGCCTCGCGATATTCCTGTTGGCGGTTCCCATGATCCTCGAGATGAGCATGGAGAGCCTTTTCGCGATCGTCGATATATTTTTTGTAGCAAAACTGGGCGCCGATTCTATTGCGATCGTTGGACTTACGGAATCGGTGATGGCGCTGATCTACGCTGTTGCGTTCGGGCTCGCGATCAGTGCTACAGCAACTGTAGCACGCCGCACAGGTGAGAAGGATGAAGAAGGTGCCGCGAGATCGGCTGCCCACGTGATCTATCTTGGGGTGATCATTTCTCTCGCGATCAGCCTGATCGGAATTGTTTTTGCGCCCAATATCCTCGCGGTTCTAGGAGCAAAAGAACAGATCATCGCCGAGGGCTCGCGGTTCATGCGGATAATGGTCGGCGGAAATGCGGCCGTACTGTTTATCTTTCTGCTGAATGCGATCTTTCGCGGCGCGGGCGACGCGGCGATCGCGATGCGTGTGCTAATTCTCTCGAACGGCTTGAACATGATCTTGTCGCCGATGTTCATTTTCGGTGTCGGATTTTTTCCGGAGCTAGGTGTGATCGGGGCGGCTGTAGGAACGACGATCGGGCGCAGCTGCGGTGTTCTTTTTGCTGCCTCGATGCTGTTTCGGCCGGGCGGGCGGATCCACCTCGATCGGAAAAGTTGGAAACTTGACCCTGCTTTGCTATGGAAACTTGTAAAGCTCTCCGCAACCGGTGTTTTTCAGCTTCTTATCGCAACCGCAAGCTGGACGGCGCTGATGCCGATAATGGCTGGGTTCGGAGATGTTGCGATCGCGGGTTATGTGATCGCGCTTCGGGTCGTGATGTTTGCCTTGCTGCCGGCTCTCGGGCTAAGCAATGCGGCGGCTACGATGGTCGGTCAAAATCTCGGCTCCGGCAAACCCGAACGGTCCGAAGCTGCTGTTTGGAAGGCTGCGTGGTTCAACGCCGCATTCTATTTCGCGATCGGTGTTGTTTTCTGGCTGTTCTCGCATCCGATCATCGGATTTTTCACGACCGAACGTGACGTCGTTCGATACGGGACCGATGCGCTACACATCATTGCTTACGGCTTCGCTTTTTACGGCCTGGGAATGGTCCTCGAAACGGCTTTCAACGGTGCGGGCGACACCTGGACGCCGACGTACCTCAATTTTTTCGTGTTCTGGGTACTGGAGATACCGCTTGCGTACCTGCTGGCCTATCATTTTGCGATGGGACCGAGCGGCGTTTTTTGGGCCATCACCGTCGCGTTCTCGACCTTGGCCGTTGCGAGCGCGCTGCTATTTAAGCGAGGCAAATGGAAACTCAAGGTCGTTTAATTTTGCCCGCTTGGTTGCGGTAAGATGATTCGTGTCTTACATTTTCCCCGATCCTCGCACTTACGATTTTCCCGATTGGGTGCCGGTCGGGGAATATATGTATTACGCGCACGACATCATCGCGTTTGACGTACCGCTGACCGTGGCAAATCTAAAGGCGGCCTACACAAAAGGAATTTTCCCCTGGTATATCCGAGGCGTTCCGCTGCCTTGGTTCTGCCCTGAGAAACGAGCGATCCTCGAATTCGGTAAACTGACGATCCCGCGAAGCCTCGCGAAGGAGCAGCGGAAAGGCCGGTTTACCTTTACTATCGACCGCGCATTTCCCGACGTTATCGAAAACTGCTCAAAAACGCAGCGGCCGGAACAAGGCGGGACCTGGATCACCCGAGATTTCGTTCGGGCCTATTGCGAGCTTCACGCGGTGGGAACGGCCCACAGCATCGAGGCCTGGGACAAAAATGATGAGCTCGCGGGCGGATTGTACGGCGTGGATGCGGGAGGTGTTTTTTGCGGCGAAAGCATGTTTTACCGCCAGCCGAACGCGTCAAAACTCGCTCTTC
>JBDTZW010000256.1:0-6877 GCA_040004905.1 Acidobacteriota bacterium | reverse complement strand
CCTTGGCAAGGTCGCGCTCTACCACTGAGCTACTCCCGCATGGCAAATGATAATTCTAGCGTTTGCGGCGTCTTTGTCAAGCTACTGCAGAACGGTTATGTCTTTGAGAAAGCTCCAGTCGCCACTGGGGTTGATCTTGATGTTTCCGATGCGGCGGTTCGACACGACAATGTTGGCAGGATACCACAGCGGCAGCAGCGGAAGATCATTGCTGACCAATTCCCAAGTCTTGCCGTACAGAGCCTTTGCCTTTGCCTTGTCGGTTTCGTTGATCGCTTCTTCGACCGTTTTATCAACCTCCGGATTTTGATAGTGGCTTCGATTGCAGCAATTCACGATCTGCGGAATAGGTATCCTGGTCGAGCTAAACAGATCGCGAAGAAAGATCGGGTCTTGGTTACCTCCAACCCACACGCCTGTATAGATATTGAATTGCCCTTGGGCCACTTGCTGCCGAGCCGTCTGGACTTCCAAGGTTTCGATCTGAACGTTCAAACCAACCTCTGTCAGGGCGTTCTGGATAACTTGGGCGTATTGGTTGACGGCGAGATTCCCGGAACCGTATTTGAAAACGATCGGTTCGTTCTTGTATCCCGCGTCCTGCAGGAGCTGTTTGGCCTTGTCCTTGTTATATGTGTACTGCGTTCCCGGCGTGTATGCCCAAGACTCTTCCGGAAGGATCGAATTAGCGACTTTTGCCTGATCGGCAAGCAACTCGGTCACTATCTTTTGCCGGTCGATCGCGTACCCTATTGCCTGCCGGATCTTTACGTTATTAAGCGGCGGAGATTGTGCGTTGAAGACAAGATACTGAATGTTCGATCCGTCAGTCTGCTCAACCTTGAGCGTGGCGCTAGAGTTGAGAGCTTTGAGCGTATCGGGCGAGATGTTATTTGGATTCGGTGCGATGTCCACGCCTCCTGTCTGCAGCTCGGCCTGGAGGGAATTGGCGTCGGTCACGGTCTTGATACGCAGTTTCTGAACCTTCGGCGCTCCTTCCCAATAGTCGGGATTTGCCGCAAGCTCCACGATGTTTTGCGAAGCGTCGAAATTGACGAACTTGAACGGGCCGGTTCCAACGGGCTTGTCCTTTTGCTGCTCTGCCGTGCCTTCCGGAATGATCGGGATCGCGACCAGATTCGACAGCAATTGATTGCGAAGCGCCGGCCGCGTCACGGTAAACACGACTGTCTTGGCATCGGGAGTCTCGATCGAAACGATCTGGGGAACGGCTTTGGTCTTTGGAGTATCGGATGTTTTAGGAGTAGCGCTCGCATCGCCTGCGGGCTTGGTTGAAGCGTCCGGCTTTACGATTGGCACGGTGTCAAAAAAAGCTCCGGATTTGTAACCTTTGCTCGCGAAAAGCTGATCGAAGGTGTACTTGACATCAGCCGACGTGAAGTCTTTTCCATTATGGAATTTCACGTCGTCCAGAAGCGTAAAGGTGATCGTTTTGCCGTCGGGCGATGTTTGTATTTCTTTTGCAAGTTCGCCGACATAATCGAAGTTCGCGTCCTTTCTGACAAGGGAATTGAACATCAGGTTCCGGACCCGCTCGGCGGCGGCGTCCGACGCGGTTGAGGTGAGCGTATCGAACGCCGTGAACTTCTCGGGCAGTGCCACGGTAACGTATTCGAGATTCGTTCGTCGGCAATTTGTGGCGGCCGCAAAAATAGCAATGCAAACAAAACCTAATAAAAATGGACGCAAAACGTATCCTCCGTTTTTCTAGTTTAAGCGGGCGTTAATTTTCGCGATCCGGTCGGAAAGGGAACCGAGTCGGGCCTCGTCGAACGGAAGAGGCTCTGAGAGTTTGTCTTTTGCAGCGGCTATTCGCCTGAGCGATTCGTTTAAACTCTCTTCCGCGATCTCGCCCGACGAGACCGCGGCAGTAACAGCATTGAATCCTTCGTAGATCGAATCGAGCCCTGCGCATATTGCGAGCATGTCGGCGCCGGCCTTGATCGCCATTTTGCAAGCTTCGCCTATTCCGTAATTTTTCAATATGGCGCCCATTTCGAGGTCGTCAGTTATGACGAGGCCGGAAAAACCCAGCTTGCCCCTAAGAAGGCCCGAAATGACGTTGCGGCTAAGCGAAGACGGTAAAAGTTTGCCACTTCGGTCAGTTTCCTGCAAGTCAAGGTTTGGATAACAAGCATGGGCGACCATGACGGCGCGCGAGTCATTTTCGGGAAGCATTTTACGATATGGAAACAGGTCCTTTTCATCAAATTCGGTTTGAGCCACCCGTACGACCGGTAGCTCCTCGTGCGAATCAACCTCCGATGCGCCAAGCCCTGGAAAGTGCTTTAAGCAACCGGCGATACCTCCATTCTCGAGACCTCCGAGAAAGGCGTCCGCAAGTTGAACCACTTGCTCAGGCGATCGCCCGAAAGTTCTTGAATACAGGCCATTTGATGTACTAGACCGTTGTGTATCCATTACATCAACAACAGGAGCAAAGTCCATGTTGAAACCGAGTAGGCGAAGAGCCTCGGATATTATCTCCCCCATCTCCCGCGCTTCTTGCTCGCTATTGATCTTGATTACAGCGGGCGCCGGACCCAGAAGCCGTCTAAGCCGGTCCACTAACCCGCCCTCCTGGTCAATACTTAAGAATGGTTTACATGATGAGAGTTCACAAAGTTGTTCAAGTAGGTGTCTAGTTTGGGTCGCGTCTTTTATATTTCGCGCGAACAAACACACCCCACCCGGAGCGATGTCAGCCAAGAGCCTTCCGGTCGTTCCGTCAACCTCAGGACCCGGAAGGCCGATAAAGAAAAGTTGGCCAACTTTTTGAGGAAGTGTTAGTGAATGAATTGATTCTAAAGTAGTTGGCATCCGTGGCGAACCTGATAGGTTAGATCAATAGTAGGCGAAGCGACCCTTTAAGTAAGACGTCAAGCTCTGATCACACGATCCTTCGTTTCATTTCGGCCAGAATCTCCTTGGCACCAGTTTCACTGAGTGATTCGACATTAAGCGCACGAAGCTGATCGACGACGCCCTCATTCGCGATCGCAAACAGCGAGACCTGCGAGGCCACTCTTTGTGCGGCAGCCTTGCCAAGCCCCGCCGGCTTTTCGTCGGCGAATACGGCGAGCTCGTATTTCTCCAATTTTTCAAGGACTTCTTTTGCACGCTCGATGATTTTCGGCGGAAGGCCTGCGAGCTTGCCGACAGCGATGCCGTACGATTTGGACGCCTTGCCCTTCTGCAGTTTGTGAAGAAAGACGACATCGCCATCCTTTTCGGTCGCCGTCAACTGATAGTTCTTCGCGCCGGAAAGATTTTCGGCAAGCTCTGTAAGCTCATGGTAGTGCGTTGCAAAGAGAGTCTTGGCCGAATGCTCCGGCGAATTATGAATGTATTCGGCCACAGCCCAAGCGATCGACAAGCCGTCAAAAGTCGACGTTCCGCGCCCGATCTCATCGAGCAGAATCAGGCTTCGCGGCGTCGCATTATGAAGGATCGCCGCGGTCTCCGTCATCTCAACCATGAAGGTCGATCGTCCCGAGGCAAGATCATCCGAGGCTCCGACGCGCGTCCAAATGCGGTCGAGGATCGGGAGTTTGGCCGACGTGGCAGGCACGAATGAACCGACCTGAGCGAGTATTTGGATCAAAGCAATCTGCCGCAGAACGGTTGATTTACCGCCCATGTTGGCTCCCGTGATTATCAACAATCGATCAGTGGAATTGTTGAGATACATGTCGTTCGGGATAAATTCCGAATTAAGCGATGCCTCGACGACCGGGTGGCGCCCGTTCTTGATCTCGATCTCATCGCTGTCATGAAGCACAGGACACACAAGGTCCCGTTTCGAAGCTACTTCGGCAAGTGCACACAACGTGTCTAGAGTAGCGAGAGCTCGAGCAGTGGCTTGCAGCCGCTTAGTTTCCTCTCGGATCCGAAGCCTTATCAGGTTGAACTGCTCGGCCTCGATCTTGATGATCTGCTCTTCGGCCCCGAGGACCTTGCTCTCCCATTCCTTCAGCTCGGGCGTTGTAAAACGCTCCGCGTTGGCGAGCGTCTGTTTGCGTTCGTAATCATCCGGGGCGTTGGCAAGATTGCCCTTGGTTATCTCAATGTAATAGCCGAAGACGTTATTGAATCGGACCTTAAGATTGCCGATCCCTGTCCGCTCCTTTTCCCTTTCTTCGAACGAGGCGATCGTTTGTTTTCCCGAACGCGAGATCGATCGGAGTTCGTCGAGTTCCGCGTTGAATCCATCACGGATCGTCCCGCCATCAGCCAAACTGACAGGAGGTTCATCGGCAATGGCCCGGTCGATGTACTCGCGAATTTCCGGCAGTTCGAAAATGTTCTCGGTCAATACCTGAAGCAGAAGCGACGCGGCGTCTGCGAGGCCGGCATTTATTTCCGGGGTTTGTTTAAGCGAGCGATTGAGGGCGAGCAGGTCACGAGCGGTTGCCGTAGCAAGATTTATCTTGCCGGTCAGGCGTTCGAGGTCGGCAACTTCCTTGAGAAGAAACCGGACCTTCTGCCTCAGCATCGGTTCGATCAATTCACTGATGGCCGCAAGCCGCGTCTGGATCTCGCTTCGTTTGATCGACGGCCGCGCGAACCAAACCCGCAGGAGGCGCGAGCCCATGCCGGTTACCGTTTCGTCGATCACCCCAAAGAGCGTCAGGCGTTTGTCACCGGTTCGGGAATCAAAGATCTCGAGGTTACGAAGCGTAACCGCATCCAGAACGAGGCAATCATTTGTCTCGAAATACTTCAGATCCGAAATATGCTCGATCGCGGCTTTCTGAGTCTCGCGTGCATACCGCAAACACGCGCCCGCTGCGCGAACGGCTTCATCTTTCTCGTCAACTCCAAAAGCGGATAGGTCCTTGGTTCCAAAATGAGCAACTAGGTTCGAACGGGAATCGGCAAGATGGAAGAAAAGATCATCAACTGGGGTCGAGCTCCCTTGGAGAAGGGGGGCAGATGTGGCGGAATGGTCGGACGGAAGGGTTCCCTGAGCTAATGAATTACCGGAGAACACAGACGCCAACTGTTGTGCAGACATGGGAAATATAATCTCACGCGGAGCGTAATTTCCGAGCAATTCATTAACTTTGGCTAAACTGTCTTGCCCGGCGATCTGCGTTGCTTCGAAGCCTCCCGTGGATAGATCGAGAAGCGCGATCCCATATTTATCACGATCATTCGAAACCGCCGCCAGATAGATGGTCTCCTTAGGATCGACAAGCTGCGAATCGATCGCCGTGCCCGGTGTTATCACCCGTACGACTTCGCGCCTTACGAGCTTAACGCCTTTGGCGGGTGCTTCGGTTTGCTCGCAGATCGCGACCCGATAGCCCTTGTTTACGAGCCGTGAGATGTAGCCGGGGGCGGCATGATAAGGGACACCGCACATCGGGATCGGGTTCGCCGATTCCTTTTGACGCGCAGTCAACGTTATCTCCAGCTCGCGTGAACCGATCAACGCGTCCTCGTTGAACATCTCGTAGAAATCGCCCAATCGGAAGAACAAGATCGTCCCCGGATATTGCTTTTTGATCTCAAGATATTGCCGAAGCATCGGCGTGGCGTTGTCCATAAGGGAAGCGGAAAATATGAGATTCTGAGTTTATCGAAAATACCTAAACATTTACAACCGCGGTTTTCAAAGAGGCCTGTATTTGTTACACTTTCGGTTATTAAGTTTGGTTTTTTGCCGATTTAATTATTGGAAACACTGGGGAACTTAAAATACTTTAATCAGGATATTCGAACTCTCCGTCCTGAATCACACCGTTTGCGGGGTCTTACGAAATGCGAGCAGTCCGAGCAGTCAGTTTCTATTGTTGTGTATTATTTTTGGCGATCACAAGTGCGGGAGGACAGGACAACCTTTCTGGCAAAACTGGGTCACAGACTCCGGGCAATTCCATCGCGACCGTCGTTTCCGGCACACCTGTACCGTCCGCCGCAGATTCATCCGACGAGCGTTACAAAATTGGGTATCAGGACACGCTGGACATTCAGGTATTTAGACATCCTGAATTGAATAGGCGCGTTTCGGTGGATACAAACGGCACGATCCAATTGTTTAGGCTCGATTTGCCCATCACGGCAGTGTGCAAGACGGAGGCGGAACTTGCGTCCGACATTGCTAAAGCTTACGAAAAAGACTACCTCCGCAACCCGGAGGTAAACGTTGTCGCGGTCGAGCAAAAATCGCAATCGGTTTCGGTGATCGGAGCGGTCGAGAAACCCGGAAGCTTTTTCATTAACCGTCGAGTTCGCCTTCTAGAGTTGCTCGCATTCGCTGGTGGTCCGAAAGCCGACGAGGCGGGAACACGCTTGCTGGTTGCGCGGACGGGAAGCCGCTCGAACTGCCAGACTGGCGGTATGCAGCCAAGCGATAGTGATGCCGTCGAATTGTTGGATTTCAAGATCCGTGATGTGCAGGCTGGAAAGGAAACCCTTTGGATGCAACCAGGCGATGTGGTTTCGGTATTGAAGGCAGACGTCGTCTACATGTACGGAAACGTGATAAAACAGGGAGCTGTAAAGATCAGCGAGCCTTTGACGTTGACGCAGGCTATAGTGCTTGCGGAAGGTTTGAAATCCGCGACCAAGACGGACAATATTCGGGTAATTCGAACCAAGCCGGGAACCTCCGAGCGAGAAGAAAAGGTATATGACCTTAATCTGATCGGCAAAGGAAAAATGCCGGACCCCTTCCTCGAACCAAATGACATCGTTGCAATTTCCGAAGACAAAACGAAGAGCATAATCAACAATATCGGAAAGTCGTTAACTCAGGGCATACCTTCAATATTTTATCGGATCCCGTAGATTGCGAATGAAAGACAAGCGAGAGATCATCCAACAGTTGGTTAACGAAGGCTTCGAACTC
>JBDTZW010000121.1:0-6881 GCA_040004905.1 Acidobacteriota bacterium | reverse complement strand
CGGGTTCGGGATAGACCGTGACGCGAATTTTTTGCGCGCGAAGCTCGTTTGCCAGTTTGAGCGATTCGCCAACTGTTTCTTCGCTCCAGATCGTTACCATTACATCGGCGGGTGTCGATTCGGCGATCTCGGGCGGAAACATTCCGCGTTCCTCCATCACGACCAGTATCCGTTCGAGGCCAAGCGAGAAACCGCACGCCGGGATCTGCTCTTTGCCAAACATCCCTATCAAGCCGTCATAGCGTCCGCCGCCGCCGAGACTCCCTGCAAGGTCGGGTACATTTATCTCCATAATCGTCCCAGTGTAGTAGGAAAGGCCACGTGCAAGTGTGGGATCTAGAACTATCGGCACGTGACCGACACTTGAAGGAGAACTCTTCAGAAGATCGTGGTGAATTGGTTTAATAAGTTCCCAAAGCTCGTCGACCCCTACACTTTCAAAGTGTGGATCAGTCGATAGGTATTGCAACAATCCAACCGCCTTGTTTAAATTCTCTCGCATTCGAGCTCGTTTGATATTTACGGCAGCAAGGTTTGCCAAGTTACCCGCTTTATCCTTTATATCGATAGCTTGAGAATTATCTAGATTTTTTTCGTCCAGCTGACGCAGTATGTCGTCTATGGCTTTGCCGACATCCACAGAAAATGTTCTGATTCTCTCGGCGTTCGCCGTTGCAGTATCAAAACTATCTTCCTTTTCAGTAAGGCGTTTTTTTAGCTCGATCAGACGTTTCATTGCTGACTTACCCACGACATCTTTAATGTTACTTTTGATGAGCGATTCGAAAAAAACGAGCAGCTTTTCTGACGCACTATTGCTTAGTCCGCGAGCATTAAATTCCTTCGTAACACCCTCGCGGCCGATTTTATCTAATTTGTCCAGGGCAATGAGAGCGTCAGGGTGTTTATCGCGAGACACACCTGCGACGTCCAAGATCTCAGCGAGAAGTTTTCGATTGTTGACACGAACAATAAAGTCATTGAAACCCAGCCGCCGCATTATTTCACTTACCGCCGAGATCAATTCCGCTTCAATGACAATCGACGACGAACCAATAGCATCGACATCGCACTGATAAAACTCACGAAAACGTCCGCGAGCCGGGCGGTCGGCACGCCAGACGGGTTGGATCTGATAGCGTTTGAAGAATTTCGGTAGATCGTTTTTGTTATTGGCGACCACGCGCGCAAGCGGTACCGTGAGGTCGTAGCGCAGGGCGAGATCGGAAAGGTCACTCTCCGTTTTAGCATTGTCGAGATCGAGTTTTTCGCCGCGCTTTAAGATCTTAAAAACAAGCTGATGGCCTTCTTCGCCGTATTTGCCCATCAGGGTTTCGAGATTTTCGACGGCTGGGGTTTCGAGGGGTTCGAAGCCGTAGGATTCGTAAACTTCCTTGATGATGCCGATCACGTAATTGCGCTTTCTGACGTCGGCGGGTAGAAAGTCGCGCATTCCGCGTGCGGGGTTTGTGCTGGCCATATTTATATTTTATTACAGAACAGGTGCGGAATCCGACTGGAGAACGGCTGGCGGAAAACCATTGCTCTTTTCCATAAGATCGACAATGTTTTCGATGTCGAATGCGAAAGCGAATACGGTTGAATTCTCGCCCGTTGTTCCCGAAGCCTTTTCTTCAATACACCCGCCGCTTCCTAAACCTTCAAGACCGGAAGTTCGCGCCTCGATGACTATACCCGAGTAGGGTGACTCGCAGATCAGTGCCGGATCGACGAGAACCGGAGCCCTGCCGGTCAATTGAAGGATCTGGCCGATCTCGATAAGCGTCTCCGCGTTAACAATATTGAGTAAATTGCTCACGACCGTCGGATTGATGTCATGCTCCTGATTCAAGATCTCGTCCGTTTTGAGGAAAAGTTCTGCAAGAATATTCGAGGCCTTTTCAGAAACACCGATCTCCTGTAACTCACCGACGAATCCCTCGACATTGAACTTACTGAAATTACGGATGGGGTCGAACGTGAGTTCGTGCAGCTCTCTGGCTACGCGGACTGTTTCCAGAATACCTGCGAGTACGCCGTTGTGACTTAGATATATCGCAAAGTTTCTTATGTCGAGCCGGTCGAGCGTTTCATTGACCGCCAGGATCGCGCTGGACTCGATCGACTTGGCGTCTCCGTCAATTTTCTTTTGGAACGAAGGATCAATATTTTCGGCAGTAAGAACCTCGAAGCCGTATTTCTCGCAAACCTCTCTGATGATGCCGATCACGTATTCGCGTTTTCTGATGTCCGCGGCCGGTAGATCGCGACTGCGAGCCGAGTTCGTGCTTGCCATAGATCAAAGTTTACCGTAGCTGGAGGGAGAAGGAAATTAACCACAGATCGCTGTTCAAATGTAATGCTTTTTAAGTTCGACGTAGTTTCGCCATGAGCGTTCGAGACCCGCGAGCTCATCTTCGCTAAGTTCACGCTTGACGCGGGCGGGTGAACCGAGAACAAGCGACCGCGGCGGTATCTGCGTACCCGGAGTAAGCAGCGAGCCTGCACCTACAAGCGAATTTGCTCCGATCCGAACGCCGTCCAGCAGGATCGCTCCGATGCCGATCAGGCAGCCGCGTTCGACGTGGCAGCCGTGCAGCGTAACGCGGTGGCCGACCGTGATCTCTTCTTCGAGAATCGTTGGGTGTGTTTTCGAGCTGACATGAATTATCGTGCCGTCCTGGATGTTCGTCCGGGCTCCGATGCGGATGTAGTTCACATCCCCGCGAACGATCGATCCGAACCAAACACTGGCGTCCTCACCTATCTCGACATCGCCAATGACGATCGCGTCGTCTGTGACCAATGCGGTTTCGCGGATTTTGGGATGAACACCGTTGAAGGGCCTGATCATCGTCCTAGTTTTCGCCGCACCATGCCGAATGCCTGCTCTAGTTCGACGACGCGGAGCAGCTTGGCAGCGATGACAAAACCGATGCCGCCGAGGGCAATCGGTAAAAATGCTTCAACAATTTTTATCGCTAAGGTCGCCGCTCCATACGTGTTGAACAGGAAGTGATAACTCGCGTAGCACACCACCGAAAGAACGGTGGAGGCTCCCGCGATCTTCAAGAAAGACAAAAGAATATCGCGGCCATTAAGACGTTTGATCCGTTTTCGCATCATAAGTGCGAGAGCGAAGAAGTTTACGAGTGCTACGATCGAGGTAGCGAGTGCAACGCCGACGTGGGCGTAGCCGTGCGGCGTTTCCGGCGTGACGCCATAATGCCCGAGCCATTCGCGAAGGATGTAGCTCCCGATAAAATTTACACCGATCGATCCGATCGCAATGATCATCGGCGTCTTTGCATCATTCAGCGCATAGAACGCTGGCGATAGGATCTTGATCGCGGCATAACCAGTTAGTCCTATTGAATAACCCGCAAGAGCGACTGCGGTCATGCTTGTTGCGGTCGCGTCGAACTTTCCGCGTTCGTATATCAGGCGGACGATAGGTTCGCCGAGCACGATCAGGCCGCAGGCAGACGGCAGTGTCATCAGAAAAACCAAGTTCATCGACGACGAAACCGTGTCGCGAAATTCCTTGATCTTACCTTCGCTCGCAAGCCGTGACAGCACTGGAATCGCAGCGGTTCCGACCGCAACACCGAACAGCCCGATCGGGAATTGCATCAACCGAAAACCGTAGCTCAGCCAGCCTTGGGCGCCTTCGATCTGCGAAACAAAATATGTATTTATAAGTACGTTGATCTGGACCGCCGACGTTCCGAGGATCGCGGGCGTCATCAATGCGACGACTTTTTTCACTCCCGGATCGGTAAAGCTCAGCACCGCCGAAAATCGAAAACCGACCTTGAACAGCGCCGGCACTTGCATCAGAAATTGTGCGGCTCCGCCGATCAGCGTACCGATCGCCATGCCGATGATCGCCCACTGGGCCGAACTGGTCGGCAAGGCATTCTTGTCCGCCGATGTCAGCCATCCGCCGCCGCTCAGCCAATATGCAAAACCCAGTCCGAAGAAGATCGAGACGACATTGAAAACCGTAGAAGCCGACGCCGGAATACCAAAAACTCCTTTTGTATTAAGAACGCCCATCGCTACGGCGGCTAGTGCCACCAGCAGAATGAACGGGAACATTATCTGCGTCAGTGTCGTGGCAAGCGCCGCTTTTTCCGGTGAGAAACCGTCCGCGATGAGATTGACGAATTGACGTGAAAATATTATCCCGACGATGCAAACGACGCTTAGAATTACCGCTAATAAATTGAGAACTAGACTTGCAAGGCGCCATGCCTCCTTCTCGCTCCTATTTATCTGATAATCGGTGAAAACCTTTACGAACGCGACTGACAAAGCTCCTTCGGCGAAAAGGTCTCGCAACACGTTTGGAATTCGAAACGCAACGACGTATGCGTCATACAAAAACCCCGCCCCGAAATAGCGGGCGAATATCATCTCGCGGAGCAGCCCGAGCAGACGTGAAAACATCACGGCGATCGAGACGATCCCGGCCGAGCGTGCGACGCTGGTTTGTTTGGTTGAAGATGGCTTTTCCGGGACCGGCGGTTCGGCTACGGATTCGGGCGTTTCCGCCGATTCAGGAAGCTGTTCTATTTCACTGCTCATCGATCAATAAAAGCAGTGATTATCGCACGAAAGGCCAAACAATAGAAAAGGGAAGCGGCTAAAGCTTCCCTTTTCGAATTTTATGCAAACGGATCTATTCGCTGCGGGCGGTCAACACGCTCCCGCGTACTATGCGCGATCTTGCGAGGCGGACGTCCAGCGGCACGGCATCGTAAACCATTGGTACGGCGCCGCCAAACTGACCCTGGATGAGTGAGATATAAGAATTCTGAAACGCACGAAACCTGGCGACACTGCCGTGCTGGTTGAACACGATAAAGAGCAGCTTCCCATTTTTGGTGCTGATCTCACCGGCCAGCGAGCTAACCCCGCCGTCCGTATTCCCGAGCGTACCGGTTTTTCCTACCACGCTTCCCTTTGAAAAGTCTGTATCGAATCGATTTTCGAGCGTACCTTTATCCACACCCGCAACCGGCATAATGTCGGCAAAGGTCATTCGGTTTCGGGCAAGTTCGGCTCGCAACGATCGCAGCAATTTCATCATTGACGCGGGCGTTACCCGGTTGATCCCCAGGCCGCTCGAGGTTTGCAGCGAAAAATCCGACGCCGAAACACCCGCATTTAGCTGCACTACACGGGCGACCGCATAAGCACCGCCGAGCATGTCGCCGAGGCGTTCTGCAAGGAAGTTGTTCGAGTAGCAAAGCGTGGCCTTGATGATCTCACGCATGGGCGCCGACTCGTGCGAAAAAAGAAGCTTCAGGCTGCTCGGGATGGGCTGCACATACACGTGGCCGGTAAAGGCGACACTCGGTGTATCGGTAACCTGACTGGCCATTCCGGAGTTTGCGAGATAATTTAGCCAAACACGTGTTGCGGCGGCCGAACGCCTTGAAGAATCGAGGGTCGAAATAAGAGCTTCACTGGCATGCGCGGCTGAATTCGAATAATTCATCGCGAAATTATCCGTAACGATAAGATCGCCCGTCACGCTGCGGACACCTAACCGGTTAAGGGCGTTAGCTATCGCAACGGCGTGCTCGTAGCCAAAGATCGGATCGCGGCCCGAGACATAAACGTTTCCGGTAAGTGTCCCGGTCGAGTGGTCGATCGTGCCGTCCGTCCAGACATTGGTCGGGAAGCGATAATCGGGGCCAAAAGTTTTGAGTACCGCAAACGCGGTCGCGAGTTTTACGTTCGAAGCTGGATTAAATGCCGAGGTGGACGCACTTTCGACGACCGTCTTGCCGTCAAGTGTCTCAACGAGAATTCCCGTATAGCCTGGGATCGCTACATCGGCGAGCACCGGATCGTACGAGTTAGCTCTAACCGCGGTGGGCTGTGAGCTGCCGGTCTTTTTAACCAGCGGGTTACTGTCGTCGGGTGTCGACGAGACAGTCGGGGCCACGCGGATGTCCTGAAGCATCGGACGCGGCGGCATGCCCATGCCTTTCGTCCCGGAATCCATACCTTGCGCGAGGGCCGCATTTGTACCAGATACAGCGATGACAGCAATAGCTAACCAAAAGGCTTTAATTCCAAATTTCATGAACATCGATTTTGCTTGTATTGCTTCTACGGCAGGCTTCCTTGGCTTGAGCAAAGAAAGGCTTCCGTAAGTATACCATATAGGGTGCATCTAATTTCAATCCAAAAATACCAACTGGTATCTCAGGGGTTTGACGGTAAATTCGATGAATTTTGTCCGATTTTGGATGCCATCGACTAAATATTTCGTTATAGGTAACATCGAGTTTGATTATAGCATAGCCTTAAGACGGAATTCATTGACACACGGGAGCTTACGGCCATAATATTAGGAAATTCGTATCATCTTGTGAAAAAGCTCAAGGAAACACTGACATTAGAGCTGATAAAATGCGCACATCGAGAGCGTCGAAAAGAGATCCGTGCTCGATTGGCTGAGTTCAACGCGATCCGAAAGCAAAAAAGCGACGAGCGGCTCTGGGAAGAGATGGTTTTTTGCTTTTTTACGGGAGGATGTTCGGCGAGAATGGGCCTGAACGCCGTGGAGGCCGTTCGTCCGCTGTTAAAGGACGGCACGCAGGAACAACTGGCATCGGCATTACGAGGGGTTCATCGCTATCCAAACGCCCGTTCAAGGTATATAGTCGCATCGAGGGATTTTTTGCTCGAACACTGTAATTTAGAGCTCGGCAAGAAACTACACGGCTTTCGCGACCACCACGCCCGCCGCGATTGGCTGGTCACGGAAAAAGGCATCAAAGGCCTCGGCTACAAAGAGGCGAGCCACTTTCTGCGGAACATCGGTTTTAAGGGCTACGCGATCCTCGACAAGCACATTCTTC
>JBDTZW010000292.1:0-6883 GCA_040004905.1 Acidobacteriota bacterium | reverse complement strand
TCGATGGCAACTTGCTCTCGCAGGTTCCGATGTCAACCTCCAGCGAACTCGATGCCGCCGTCTATTCGGCAAAAAAAGCTTTTGCGGGTTGGAGCACGATGCCGATAAAAGAACGCGTTCAGGTTTTTTTCAGGTATCGTCAACTGCTTGAGAAAAATTTCGATGACCTGACCGCGCTTGTATCCGAAGAGAATGGCAAGACATGGGATGAAGCAAAAGCCGAGGTCGAGAAATCGATCGAGCTGACGGAATTTGCGTGCTCGATGCCGCAGCTTGTTTCCGGAGAGATCCTCGAAGTATCGCGCGGCGTTGAATGTCGCACAGAGCATTTTCCCCTCGGCGTTGTTGCATCGATAGTACCGTTCAACTTCCCGCTGATGGTGCCTAACTGGACGATGCCGAACGCGCTGGTCTTAGGCAATACGATGATCATGAAGCCGTCCGAACTGGTGCCGATCTCGGTCCAGCGAATGGCGGAATTGCTGAAAGAAGCAGGTCTTCCCGATGGTGTTTTTAATGTAATAAACGGAGGAAAAGAGACTGTCGAAGCGATATGCGATCATTCTGATATCGAAGCGGTAAGTTTCGTCGGATCGACCAAAGTCGCCAAGCTTGTTTATCAGCGGAGCACCAACTCGTTCAAACGATGTGTCGCTCTTGGCGGAGCAAAGAATCATCTCTTTGTTCTACCGGACGCCAATCCGGCAATGACTGCGACAAACGTTACTGCCTCGATGTCGGGCTGCGCGGGGCAGCGATGCATGGCTGCCTCAGCGATGCTCGCGGTTGGGAACGTTGACGGGATCATCGAACAGATCTGCGAAGAGGCTCGAAAGGTTGTTCCCGGCAAGAATCTCGGTGCGGTGATATCAAAGGCCGCCAAGGAAAGGATCGAAGGCTATATCTCCGAGGCCGAAGCAAATGGTGCGAAGATCCTGGTCGACGGCCGCGGCGCGGTTGTCGAAGGTAAAGAGGATGGTACTTATGTCGGTCCGACAGTCATCGATCGCGTTACACCTGAAATGTCGGTTGCGACCGAGGAGATCTTCGGGCCCGTTATCTCCATTATCCATACGGAGACTCTTGACGAAGCGATCAAAATAGAAAACTCAAATCCGTACGGCAACGCGGCATCGGTCTTTACGCAGAGCGGCGGCGTGGCTCGTTACGTAATGGAACACGCGAGTGCGGGAATGATCGGCGTAAATATCGGCGTTCCGGTGCCCCGCGAACCTTTCTCGTTCGGTGGTTGGAACGATTCGCGGTTCGGTGCGAACGATATCACTGGTAAAAGTTCGATCGAATTTTGGACGAAATTGAAAAAGACAACGACCAAGTGGAACCCGGAGGCCGGTGTCAATTGGATGAGCTAGTACGATTTGGTTTTGACTTTATGACGCCTTTCAAAAAAAAGGTCAAAGTAGCGATTACTTTGGTATTCGCTTCTTTTGCTTGCATTTTTTTTTCATCGCCCGGTAAGACGCAAACTCAAACTGAAACCGCGGGCCATCGGTTCAAGAACATCAAGGTTCTCAACGACATGCCGGCGGATCAACTGGGCAAGGTGATGAATATTTTTTCGGCCTCGCTCGGCGTTAATTGTGATTTTTGCCACATCGGCGAAGATTTCGCTAAGGACGGGAAAAAGGAAAAAGACACCGCTCGCGAGATGATAAAGATGACCTTCGCGATCAATAGAGATAATTTTCGCAGCCGACCGGAAGTTTCCTGCAACAGCTGTCACAACGGCCGCGAACATCCGCAAAGTGTTCCGAATCTTAATCCAGTAGCGAGTGATGAGCGCCCGAAGCAGCCTGCGGCCAAGCCTACCGCTGACCAGATCGTGTCAAAGTATCTCGATGCTCTCGGCGGTGCTGCAAAGCTGCAAGAGATCACGTCACGATCATTTGTCATAACACGCGTTGAACCTGACGGGAAAACTACCGAGACTGAAACTGCCTGGTTCAAGACCGGAAAATATATTGCGAAGACAACGTACGGCTCGATCGTCGTGAGTGAGGGATTTGACGGCGCAAAAGGCTGGAAGGCAGGTAACAAGGACGCGATCTGGATGAAGCCTGATGAAAGCGAACAGCTGAAACGTGAAGCCGACCTTTTTTCTCCGGCGAATTTGAAGGCTATCTATCCGACAATGGAGTTTCGCTTCCTCGATCGTATTAACGGACGTGCGGCAGATTTGGTCTTTGCTACTTCGGCGAACGGTACTCGCGAACGCCTTTGGTTCGACGCTCAAACTGGATTGCTGATTCGTCGGTCCGCCGCAACACCGACTATCCTCGGTAACTTTGTATACCAGGTAGATTATTCGGATTACAAGAATTTTGGCGGCGTCAAGATCCCAACGGTGGTACGCTACGCGATGCCGAATATTCGCTGGACGCGCAAAATAATGAGCGTAAAGACCAATGTTTCTCTAGACGATGCTTTATTTAATGCACCTAAACCCTAGCCTGATTCTCGGGCTGTCAAAAGGCAGGATTGAAAATTATGCCAAGAGTGATTAAAGCAGGCCTTATACAGGCCCATAACGTAGCACCGGCGGACTCTCCAATCGATCAGATCAAGAAAGCGAATCTCGACAACCAGATGAAACTGGTCGAAGATGCGGCTAAGCTGGGCGTGCAGATGCTTTGTTTTCAGGAGATCTTTACAACGCCTTATTTCTGTGCCGAGCAGCACACGCGTTGGTACGAAGCGGTCGAAAGAATTCCCGATGGCCCTACCGTAACGCAGATGCAGAATGTGGCTAAACAGCACGGAATGGTCCTCGTCGTGCCTATTTACGAAGAAGAGCAGACCGGTGTCTACTACAACTCGGCGGCGGTTATCGACGCGGACGGAAAGTATCTTGGTAAGTACCGTAAGACACACATTCCGCACGTGGCTCCGGGCTTCTGGGAAAAATTCTATTTTCGTCCGGGCAATTTGGGCTATCCGTGTTTTGATACGGCGTTCGGCAGGATAGGCGTCTACATTTGCTATGATCGGCATTTTCCTGAAGGTGCTCGCTGTCTCGGACTAAACGGAGCCGAGATCATTTTTAATCCGTCTGCTACGGTCGCCGGATTGAGCGAATATTTGTGGAAACTCGAACAGCCGGCGCATGCTGTGGCCAATGGTTATTTTGTCGGGGCGATCAACCGTGTCGGGACCGAAGCTCCGTGGAACATCGGCGAATTTTACGGCCAGAGTTACTTCTGCGATCCGCGCGGACAGATCATCGCCGAAGGTTCGCGTGATCAGGACGAACTCATTGTTGCCGACCTGGATATGGACAAGATCCGCGAGGTTCGCAATACCTGGCAATTTTTCCGAGACCGGCGTCCGGACCTTTACGGGCCGATCGTCGCGGATTGACGGATCCTCGTTCTAAGCGGGTACGAAATGCAGCATCGGGAAAAATACGCATCCGGCGTCAAATTCGAATCGATCATTGGTTACTCTCGAGCTGTTCGGGTCGGTGACCGAATCTATTTGACCGGAACGACCGCCACCGACGAGAAAAGTAATATAGTCGGCATCGGTGATGGCTATCGGCAGGCGGTCCAATGCATTCTAAATCTCGAAAGGGCTCTAAAGCATTTCGACGCCGGGCTTGAGAATATAGTTCGCACGCGAATGTTCGTTACCGATATCTCACGGTGGGAAGAGTTTGGCCGAGCACACGGTGAATATTTCCGTGAAATAATGCCCGCAACGACCATGGTCGAAGTATCCAGACTTATCGATCCCGACATGCTTATCGAGATCGAAGCCGACGCTGAATTTTAATTGTTTATGGCAGAAAATTATTGCTCGCCGCTCGACATCACTCAGATCGAGCAGAACTTTGCCGAAATAAATCCCGCAATGACGTCGGCCGAAGCCAATGTCGAAGCTAATCGCTGCCTGTATTGCTACGATGCTCCCTGCATGCACGCCTGTCCAACACACATTGACGTTCCATTGTTCATAAAAAAGATCGCCAGCGGTAATCTGCATGGCTCTGCCCGGGTAATATTTGACGCTAATCCTATTGGAGCAACCTGTGCGCGCGTATGCCCGGTAGAGGTTTTATGCGAAGGAGCTTGCGTTGAAAAAGCTCTCCTGCAAAAACCTATTGAGATCGGCCGGCTTCAGCGTTACGCGACCGATCATGCGTTGACCACCGGAAAGCAAATATTTGAAAAAGGTGAACCGAACGGCAAGTCGGTCGGTATCGTCGGATCGGGCCCCGCCGGCCTGTCGTGCGCCGCGTATCTTGCGCGGCTTGGTTATGAGGCGACCGTTTATGAACGAAAGCCCCAGGCCGGCGGACTCGATACCTACGGCATGGCCGAGTACAAAATGCCGAAGTCAGTCAGCCTGAGCGAGGTGGAACATATCGCCAAAATGGGCGTAAAGTTCCTGACCAATACCGAGATCGGCGAGATCTCGGAGTCACCTGCCGAGGTTGAAGAACAGATCGTGGACGCGGCGGCGAAGGGTCGAACGGCGGGTGTTTCTTCAATATCTGCTTGCGATCGACCGACCCCACAGATCGTTTCGTTTGACGAGTTTGCAACTTGGCACGACGCGATCTTCATAGGCGTCGGTCTTGGCGATACAAACATGCTCAACATTCCTGGAGAAGACCTTGTGGGTGTTTTCGATGCGCTGAATTTTATCGAACGGATCAAAACGCGCGAATGGATGTCGATTCCGCTCGGCAAAACCGTGGTAGTTATCGGAGCCGGAAACACCGCGATCGATGCTGTTACACAAGCAAAACGCCTCGGAGCCGAACAGGTTACGCTCGTCTACCGACGCACCGAAAAAGATGCGTCCGCTTATGATTACGAGATTGAATTAGCGAGGAAAGACGGGATCGAATTTGTATGGCAGGCAGCGCCGATCGGCATCATGTCGGACGTTCGTGACTCGCGGGTAACGGGCCTTCGATGTGAAAGAACGGATGGCTCACTCGAGGTTTTCGAGCTCAAATGTGACATGGTCATAAAAGCGGTAGGCCAACAAAAAATGCACGTCTTTTTCGAAAACGTTGCTGGCGTCAACTTCGACGAAAAAGGTCGCGTTATCGTAAACGAACAAATGCAGACATCAAATACAAAGATCTTCGCGGGCGGCGATTGCGCCAATGGCGGGAAAGAAGCGGTCGACGCCGCCCAGATGGGAAAACTCGCCGCACAAGGGATCCATTTCTTCCTTTCCGGCGATCATGTCGAATTTGCCGGAAACCGAATCTAGTTCACGCTTTTTTTCGAGGCCAAAGCAATGATAAGAACCTTCGTTCTAGCCGTTTGTTTGTTCACTCTAACCGCACATTGTCTTTCACAATCAAACGGCCCTCGTGAAAGGGCGTCGTTCAATGATGGCTGGCGTTTTCAGAAAGACGATCCTGTTGGAGCCCAGGGAAAACTCTCATATCAACACATTAAAAATTGGGTGATCCCGACCGGCAACGAATTTGTTTCCGAGTCGAAACGGATGGCGATGCCGTCGGGCAATGTCGGCGACGACGTTTCTTACACACGCGGCGACTACGACGATTCAAAATGGCGGAGACTCAACGTGCCTCACGACTGGGCCATAGAGGGCGACTTTGTTCAAGAGGTGCCAGGCGGAACCGGAAAGCGTCCGTGGGCTGGTATAGGTTGGTATAGAAAGCACTTCTCAGTTGCGTCTGCTGATCAAGGCAAACAATTTTATCTCGATCTCGACGGTGCGATGGCCTACCCAGCCATTTGGCTCAACGGCAAATTTGTCGGCGGTTGGGCTTACGGGTACCAATCTTTTCGCGTTGACCTCACGCCCTATCTCGAATACGGAAAAGAAAATGTGCTCAGCGTCAGACTCGAAAATCCGCCCCAATCTTCGCGATGGTATCCGGGTTCAGGAATTTATCGGAACGTTTGGCTCGTGAAAACTTCGCCTATTCATATTGGGCATTGGGGAACCTACGTCACCGTTTCTGAAATTACTGAAACCGCCGCAATTAATGTTCAAACCACAATTCGAAACGATTCGGCTAAAGACGCCGCGATATCGGTTTCGCAAAAAATCTACGAGCTTTCAAAAACCGACGCGAGATCGGCCAAGCCGGTTGCAACCTCAAAGTCCGTCGAAGCTACGTTAATTCCGAGTTCGACCCAGGCGCTCAGCCAGTTTGTGTTCTCGGTTCAAAATCCAAAACTTTGGAGTGTGGAAAGTCCAAATCGCTATGTAGTCGTAACTGAGGTGCGCCAAGGCAATCGATTGATCGATTCATATGAAACCACTTTTGGCATTCGCACTATTAGATTCGACGCTCAGCAAGGTTTCTTTCTTAACGGGAAACACGTCTATCTAAAAGGTGTTTGCGATCATCACGATCTCGGGGCCTTGGGAACGGCGATAAATACGCGGGCTCTTGAGCGTCAGTTGCAGATCTTGAAGGAAATGGGAGTTAACGCGATCCGTACTAGCCATAATCCGCCCGCTCCTGAACTGCTCGATCTGGCCGACAAAATGGGCTTTCTCGTGATGGATGAAGCGTTCGACGCATGGCATGAAAAGAAGGAGCCCAACGATTATCACATCGTCTTTGACGATTGGCACGAGCGTGATTGGCGGGCCCAGCTTCGGCGTGATCGCAATCATCCCTCGGTGATACTGTGGAGCATCGGTAACGAGATAAGCGAGCAGGGAAGCCCTACGGGGCACAAGATCGCCGCAGAACTCGCATCGATCGCTCATGAAGAAGACCCGACCCGGCCTGTTACAGCTGCCGCCAATTGGGGAAACGCCGGTTACAACGGATTCCAGAAAACGGTCGATATTTTCGGCTACAACTACCGTTGGAAAGAGTATGCGAAGTTTCATTCGGACAACCCGGGCCAGCCGC
>JBDTZW010000274.1:0-2077 GCA_040004905.1 Acidobacteriota bacterium | reverse complement strand
TGCAGATCTGGGTCTTAGGATCGCACTTTTCGTCGTTGGCGTTGTGAACATAGATTCCTTTATCAAAATTCTGAAACGTCACATTCTCGAATTTGAAAACCTGACTCGCGTTTGCCGAGTTGGCTCCTGTCGCGGGATCGAGCACCCACTTTCCGAGGCCTTCGACACCGTAGTCGCCGGTCCAATCGCGCGGAGCTTCGCCGTACAGTGCCGAATTCCCGAGCAGCTCTAAATTCCTAACAGTCACCTGATTTGTGCAGCCCCCGATGCGAAAGATCGATTGGCGGGGATTACGAAGCCGAATGCGTGTCGAGCTCGACCGTAATGCGGTGTTGGTGGTAGGAATGGAGGAGTTGGAGCTGGCGCCCTGAATTATTGTGCCCGAGGGAAGTGTCAGCGCTTCGTATTTCGGATCGCGGGTATTTCCATCCGTTGTGCCGACGACATAATCGCCATCGGGAAAGATAAGCGTCCCGCCCTGGCGCGTCGCGATAAAAGCGAGAGCGTTTTTGATCGTTTGCGTGTAGTCGACAGGGTCTGTAAAGGAATACTCGTCCTTTGCACCGGCCTTTCGCGTCACAGGACGAAAATCCTTTACGTTATAAAAACCTGTATCTTTCGTGATCGGATACCAAAGATAAGTTATAACGCCGTTGAGCAGCCGGACCTCGTAAATCGGTTCGGGTCCCTGAAAACACCATTTCCCGAACCCGTTCGCACCGATCCGGTTGCCCGAGAGCTGGCTTCCGTCGCACGCGGTGATGCCGGCCGCCGGCGTTTTTTGACCCGTCCCCGCAACAAAGATATCTACGCCATTAACGCCGTTAATTCCCGGCTGATAGTGGACCGGGCACGACCCATCGATGCCCGCATCGACGATGAGTGAATATCCCTCATATCTGTTTTGTCCCCATGCTGCTCCCGCGAATAAAGCCGCGAAAACAAACAACAAGCCCGCCCGCATCCCTGATCCTTTCATTCATTGCCACCTCGCATAGTCTTTTTAGAATTCTAGCATGCTGATTTGAGCCTCTGCCGTTCGTTAAATACGTGTACGATTGTTGTGTGGCGAGCGCTAACGCACCACGGTGTTATGGTCGTTGGCAATTCGATCGGGCCGAAAAGGCCAAAGCGTCTCAAAGTTCGATAACCTCCCACTCTCGAATCGTTTAACTGTCTCAAAAATGAAAAACTAAGGCATTTTTTTCGACTTTTTCGGAGACGCGAAACTTGGTTTCCGATCCGATATTCCCTAGATCGACTGCCACTAGAGACACAGAAATTTCAAACGTCAGACCCTTGTTTTGATACAATCTGACTGATGAAAATTATGAAGATCGGCTCCTCGATACGCGAGGAAATGATCGATATTACCGCTGAGGTCGGCAAGATCGTGGCGGGTGCGGGGAACCACGAAGGCATCTGCATGGTCTTTTTTCGCAGCATACTACCTGTGGGCTGACGATAAACGAGAATGCCGACCCGGACGTGCAAAGCGATATGCTTGGTTTTCTGAATAAGCGGATACCTCAATACGAGCCTGACTTTAGGCACGCCGAACACAATTCGGATGCCCACATAAAAACATCGATCGTCGGTTCGAGCGTGACGGTTCCTTTTTCCGACGGAAAACTTCTTCTTGGCCGATGGCAGGCGATCTATCTCTGCGAATTCGACGGGCCGCGTGAACGCACGGTTTTGATGACAATGAGATGACAGTTGGATATTCAGGCACGCCGCTGGCGAAAAAACTGGGGATCAAAAACGGGTTCTCGGTTCTGACGGTGAACGCGCCGGACGATTACGCCGAGCTCGTTGGTTCACTTCCCGAAAATGTGACGATCTGCGATGCAGAAGCCCGCGCGTCTGCAAGCGCGAAACAGGCACAACAAAACCAAGCCGATCTCATCCACATTTTCACAAACGGCCGCGACGAACTGCAGATACTCCTTTCTCGTTACGTTCGCCAGATCAAACAGAACGGAACCATCTGGGTATCATGGTATAAAAAAGCCGCAAAATTGCCCACGGAGATCACTGAAGAGAACATTCGGGAAGCGTGTTTCCCGCTTGGCCT
>JBDTZW010000201.1:0-2079 GCA_040004905.1 Acidobacteriota bacterium | reverse complement strand
CCTGTTTCCTTCATCTTTGCTTTGATAATGGAGTGGCCGGCCTTCCACATGATCGCTTTACCGCCATGTTTTTCGATATCGTCAAACAGATTCTGCGAGCATTTTACTTCAGCGATGATCGTCGAGCCGGGATTCTTCTCGAGGACCGATCGCGATAGCAGGACCATCAATTCATCACCCCAGATAATCCTTCCCGTTTCATCGACCACGCCGATCCGGTCACCGTCGCCATCGAACGCGATACCGAGATCTGCCTCATTTTCGCGTACAGAGTTTATTGTGTCTGACAAATTTTCGGTGACCGTCGGGTCGGGATGATGATTTGGAAAATCGGAATCGGGCTCGATGAACAACTCGACAAGATCGACGCCCAATTTCGCGTAGATCGGCGCAGCGGTCACGCCGCCCATCCCGTTGCCGGCGTCAACTACCGCTTTGAGTTTTCGCGGGCCGAGATCGATCCTCGAAACAATATCGGCGCAGTATCCCTCGAGAACGTCGAGGGTTTCCACACTGCCATTCCCTTCTGCAAATTCCTCCGATATGACGATCGCTTTAATCCCCTGGATCTGCGAACCGAAAAGCGTCTGTTTGCCGAGACATATCTTGAAGCCGTTGTGATCCGCTGGATTGTGCGAACCGGTGATCATCACACCGCCATCCACATCTTTGGTGTAGACGGTGTGATAAAGCACCGGAGTCGGCACCATTCCGATCCGGACAGCGTCGCAGCCGCTTGCATTTAGGCCGCGGATCAGTGCCTCGCAAAAACGCGGCGAACTTTCGCGCGCGTCAAAACCCACGGCTATTCGATGCGCTCCGTTATGTGCGAAGAAAGTGCCGATCGCTCGCGAAAGCTTACCGACAAGCTCATCCGAGAGCTGAAGGCCGACGATACCGCGGATGTCATATTCCCTGAAAATGTTCTGATCCATTCGAATGTTGAACTGATTTTCACGTATATAGTGGGTCGGACGCAAAGACGGCAAGGTCTATTCGTGTCAGCATTTGCCAGATTCACTATCGCCGCTAAAATACTTGAGCGACCGATTTTTGTTATACTTTCGCCGTATCATCTGGCAACAATACCGGCCGTGTACGCATCAAAAATCTGCATCGGTTTGCCGGAAAAAACGCCTCTCGAGTTTATGAGTAAGATCAAAAGTTTAATCTTGTTACAGGTTCTTTTTGTGATCGCCTGCGGTGTCATTTCTGCTTTCGCTCAAACGCCAAAACCGACTCCGACGCCGGTTGATGAGGGCACGGGTCAGATCAAGACCTTTGAGGTCAGGCTCCCGGTGACTGTAACGCAAGGCAAGAAGGAGCTTGTCACCGGGCTTTCACGTGGAGATTTTATCGTTCTGGAAGACGGCGTGCCGCAAGAGGTTACGTTCTTTTCGGACGCAAAGAACAATCCTCCTGTTTACGTAGGTGTTCTCATGGATACCTCACCATCAACTGCTGGAAAAATGGGTTTTTCTAAGGAAGCCGCTAAGAATTTCATTTATTCCGTTGTTACGCTTCGGAAAGATAAAGCCGCTTTTATGACCTTTGATCACGAGATCATACTTAGGCAGGATTTCACGGACAAACTGGATCTCCTGGATCGAGCAGTAGATAAGATCGGCAAACCGGGTTCTCAGACTGCCCTATATGACGCGATCTGGCAGTTTACCGATGAAAAACTCAGAAGCGCTCCCGGCCGGCGGGTAATTGTCTTAATAACTGACGGCGACGACACCTTCAGCCGGGCGGACTTAAAAGATGCGATCGATATTGCGCAGCGAACCGAAACTACGATCTTTGCCATCTCTACCAAGGCGGGCTTTCTTGGATCCGTTCCCGGCGTCGAGGCGGGAACCGTGAAAGATAAGGGAGACAAGTACTTGACCCAATTATGCGAAGACACTGGCGGCGAGGCATTTTTCAGCGGCGATATGTATGCATTGGAGAGGTCCTTCAAGCGAATATCTGATGAACTTAAATCGCAGTATATACTCACCTATCGGCCGGCCGACCAGAACTACGACGGGCGAACGCGCAAGATCGAGGTTCGGTTTGCGGATAAATCGATGGACA
>JBDTZW010000108.1:0-2096 GCA_040004905.1 Acidobacteriota bacterium | reverse complement strand
CTCTTAGACTCCGGCCTAAAAAGCATCGCCAACAACCTCTCCGGCGTCGTCGTAGTAGTATGGAAAAACCGCTCCTACCGCATCCAGTAATCCCGGTTTCATTTTGCAGATTGACGACTTGACTAGGAGACTCATTCACTCTTAAAATGTCGAATCTTTTGTAACTAGCGAGTCTCTCAACTCTTGGTCGTATTCCCATTTCTTGCGACACTCGTTGGCAACTTATTTCATACATTAACCTTTGGAGAAGCTAATGCGCCGGATCCTCATCCTTTTGCCGTTGATAGCTGTGGTTATTTTCCTCGTGCTATTCAATTCCTTTGATTCGATTTCAGGGTTGGCGGCCATGAAACATCCGGGTCTGACCGCGAGCCCGACGCCTACCGATTCCACCAATTGTTGCTGACGACTCGTTCAGCGTCCATGGGCCCACGAATTTGCCCAACGTATTTCTAAACGATACGTCGCCTCCCGGGGGCGGTCCGTTCAACAATCACACTGATGTAACGCAGCCCTCTCACGGAACGATCGAAGGTGTTGCTGCCGGTTCATTTCTTTACCGCCCCACTTTCGGCTATGTCGGATCGGACTCGTTCACCTATCGAGGATGCGTTGGGCTGGGAAACTGTTCAACGAACTCGGCAACCGTCACCCTCGATGTCGTTAATAGCGGACCGATCGCAAGTCCGGATGTATTCATAGTCCCTCCGCCCGGAGGATTTATTGTCGGTAATCTGTTGGCTAATGATTCCGATTCTGATGATCCCTGCAACCCGGTTCCCGGCCATGCGGCTTCTCTATTGCACTCGACAATACATGGCTGGGGCCAATTTATGCCCATCTTGTTGAATGCGGTCAGCAATGTGTCGTTGTAACCCCAACCCAGGGTTTCACGGTCGTCGGCCGCGAGATCGGGCAGTATCGTGATGTAGATGAATACGGGGCCTTTTCAAACATAACCAATACTTATTTCTTTCATTTACCCAGGGGTGATAGGCAAAACGCTGGCACCTCATGTCCTCAACCTGTGAAGGTACTTCCGGATAACGGTGTTTCGCAAACTCAGTCGGCGCATCCGGGAAAGCCAGTGAATCCGACAAACGGCAACATGTGGCTTCAGGAGCTAGATTACACGCTTCCCGTGATCGGAGAAAGGATCGAGGTGAACCGTTTCTATAACAGCATCAATCAGGACACGGGCCTTTTTGGTCTCGGTTGGACGACCAAATACGACGAATTCATTGAGGGTTTCACCGATCCAAATGTCGATGCTTCTAGCATACTGGGCGTACATCTGCCGGACGGAAGGGTTGACTATTTCGGAAGGACCTCGAGCACAGGCGCCTATTTCGAGTTGATCGCCGGCAACGGAGATCAGCTGGTTAAGACTACGAACGGTTCATACACTTTGAATTTCAAAGACGGGCGGATTCACCAATTCGACGCAATAGGCAAGCTCCTGTGGCAAAAGGATCGCAATGGCAATCAAACAACACTTTCCTATGATATCAACAATCACCTGACAGGTGTGACAGACGCATTCGGTCACGTGTTAACCTTGACGACGAATCTCAATGGCGACGGAACGGTAACTCAGATCAGCGACACCACCGGTGTGATCGCGGACTATGAATATTATACAGGAACTACAGAGCTCAAGGCCGTTACCTATCACGATGGCTCGAAATACAAATTCGAATATGTCGATAAGACGATCGGAGGCCAGGTCAAAACGTATCTTGCAACGGTCAAAGATGCTCTCGACAATGTGCTCGAAACACACTTGTATGACGATGGCACCGGTTACGCAACAACTTCGGAGATCGCCGGGAGCAACGAAAAATATGTATTCAACTACGATCATATTCATGACCAGGCCCCTTATACTGCAGTAAGCCATAAAAAGAACATCGGCGACCCCGATATCGTTACCAAGTACTACTTCGACCAGTCGAGACAAAGGAATCTCATCACTAAGATCGAGGGGATATGCGGGTGCGGCGGTTCAGGATCAGAAGTCACTACATACGAATACGATAATAGGCTAAATCCTACCAAGATAATGGATGCCGCGGGCCATTCAACGATCTACACCT
>JBDTZW010000241.1:0-6971 GCA_040004905.1 Acidobacteriota bacterium | reverse complement strand
GCTTTCGCTCGCGAAACTAGTTACTGACTAATATCTGGATCGAGATCGTGGGGCGTATCCAGACGCTCGACTTCATATAGTTCGCAGATTTGCATCAAACTACCGACGGGGACCCTCGCCTTGAGAGTCCTATTGATCCACGCACGGTCCGTGACGATTCCCCCAACTCGCGATATTGCATTTTGTACAGGGTTTGATACGCGTGCAAAGCTTTCTTTGCGTTCGGCAATCTGCGAGCTTCTTGATGAGGAAGAGTCATTATTCTTTCGAGCTATGCGTGAGCCTTGGTTAAGTTCAACGACAACTTCGTGCACATCCTTTCTGGAAGATGACGAACTGGCCTTCCGCGTGAGGTCTAGTGTGACCTTCTTGATTTTTTCCTCGGTCTTCATCTTTCGCATTCATTGTGCCATTCCCACCTGTCTATAAAGCTTGAATAATATCGAGACCTCGAACACGACTGCCAAGCCCAGAATACAACTCATAAGCGTGTGCAACCCTACTACAATTCCTACTACATTAGTGAAAAAGGCGTTTCGGCAAAATTGCTGAAACGCCCGTATTTACTGGAGCCGGTGATAGGACTTGAACCTACGACCTGATGATTACAAATCAACTGCTCTACCAACTGAGCTACACCGGCTAATGGGGACAGCGAACGAAAATACTAACAAATCGATCAAACTCTACGCAACAATCGAAAACGATCTAAGAGCGCGATGATTGGAGGAACACAAACCCTGATTGGGAATATTTTATGGTCCGATTCGGAAAGGTTTAACAATCAAAAAACTTGTTGACGTTTTGTGGCAGAATCGCTACCATGATACAGGTCCATTCGGTGATCCGAGGATCCTCGTCCAAGGTCTTCCTAAAGAAATCCTTCAAACCTTCTTAAGATCAGATAGGAGAATATCGTGAATTTTAGAAACTCTTTCGAGAAATGCGCCGTTGCCCTTTTGGCGGTTTTTTGCGTTTCGGCAGGTGCCGTCTATGCCCAGGTGCCGAGGCCGGGAACGGTAAAACCAGTTTTCAGTCAGAATTTGCCGCTCGCAACGGGAAACAATCTTTATTGCGCTGGTTACATTCAGAAATCGGCAATCAATACGAGCAATCGTATCGTCGGTGCGGTGGAAGAGCAGGACCGCTTCAATTACGCTGAAGGCAATCTCATGTACATCAACGTGGGCGCCGATAAGGGTGTGCATGTCGGCGATATGTTCTCCGTTGTTCGACCCAAAGGCCAGGTAGACACTAAATGGACGAAGAAGGGACGGCTTGGATTTTTTGTTCAGGAAGTCGGCGCGGTCGAGGTCGTTGCTGTAAAGGCCAACGTTTCGGCAGCCCGTATTCATACGTCATGCGATACCTTTTTGCTTGGCGACCTCTTGCAACCCATTGAACAGCGTTCTTCGGCGATGTTTCAGCAGCGGCCCGCCATGGACATTTTTGCCGATCCCTCGGGAAAAGCTAACGGCCGGATTTTCATGGCTCGTGACCTTCAGGAAATGGTTACCCGCGACCAGGTCGTCTACGTTGACCTCGGAAGAGAGGATAATATCCAGACCGGAGATTATCTGACGATCTACCGCAAGCTCGGCAAGGGAAACCTTTCGAAGATGCCCGACAATACCGAATCCGTCAGTGCCCGTGACTACGGCTACCACAGCCTCGAATACAAGGGCGGCAAGTTTTCGAATCAGGCTCAGCGTAAATCAGGCGATACTGCCGAAGGCCGAGTGGTAACGACAAAGCGAGCCAAGCAGGGAAGGCCGGACCTTAGAAAGATCGTCGGCGAAGGCGTGATCGTCAACGTTAAGGAGCGAACGGCTACCGTCGTCATCACCCGCACCGCGCAAGAGATCCACACCGGCGATTGGGTTGAACTCCAATAAACTGCCTTTAATTTGATCGTCGAAATGGCAAGCGACCGTCGGACGCTTGCCTTTTCTTTCAGCAAAATCGCCTTCATATGACAAGCGTAAAATGTCCGAACTGCAGTCTTACCAACTGGGCTGAGTCCCCCGCATGCAAACGCTGCGGCGGCCCGATAGCTTCCGACCCGAAGCGTTCCGAACAGGAGCAGTACTTCGAAGCGAGCAGCGACTTCTCGAATACGGACCACGGAAATCTTCAAAGCGGATTCGCGATCACGTCGATGGTGCTCGGCGTTGCGGGGCTCGTCACGTCGTTCTTTCTGATCGGGTTGTTAATGGTACCGTTCGCCTTGATTTTCGGGATTGTCGCGTTGGTCAAGGCAAGGGGACAGCCAGTTCAATTCGGAGGTAAGGGATTCGCGATCACGGGCATCGTTACAAGCTGTGTCACCATTGTTTTCGTCGTACCTCTGCTCGCCGCCATTGCGATCCCGAATATTCTCGCCGCCCGCCGCGCCGCATACGAATCAGGCGCTATCATGTCGATGCGAAAGATAATTGTCGCCGACAGCAGTTACATAGAAATGAGGCAACAAGGCGAATGTCCCGACCTCAAAATGCTCGGAAAAGAAAATATGATCGAGCGGGAACTAGCGAGTGGAAGCCGAAATGGATATCTTTTTGAAGCGACGGGAACCTTGGCTTCGGGATGCGAGATCAGGGCTACTCCAGTTTCGAAGTCTATGGGATTGCGGTCCTACTACTATTCCGCAATGGACAATGTCATCCGCGCAAGCGTCAAAAAAGGACTTCCGGCCGACCCGTCCGATCCGCCGCTGTCCGATATTTCACCTTACTCTCGTTAGGTACTTTCGCTTGAATTTCCCGCCGGTAATTCAGTTTCGGGTACCGCTTTTTTTCCTTTCCTTAAAGAAAAAATAAAAGTAATCGTACATCGACCAGATCGCGGTAATAACGGCGACCCACAGGGCTCCCCGGCCGACAAGGTAGCCAAACACCTTCCAGTCGTTCGTTGTAAGCGCAAGCGACGCGAGATGCGAAAACGCAGTCTGGACCTCGGCCACCTGCCAAAATCTAAAAGCCGGATATTCAAGCCCGAAGTTTGAGACCGGCGGATCGCCGGTTGCTCCGGCGACGAGTAGTGCGACGATTGCGACGCATTGCGCCCACATTTTGATCTTGCCGACCCATTGTGCCTGTATGATCAAACCTTCCGTTGCTGCCACGGACCGCAGGCCGGAAATAATAAACTCGCGCCCGACGATCACGACAACCGCCCACGAAGGAGCCAGGTGTTTATCTACGAGCACGATCAAAGCAGCCGAGATGAGCAGTTTGTCGGCGATCGGGTCGAGCAGTTTGCCGAGATCGGAGACCTGATTTCGTTGCCTCGCGAGATGTCCGTCCAGGATGTCGGTAAATGATGCAACAAGAAATATAACGATGGCGACGGCGTAACTGCTGATACCGAACCACTGGTCGGCAACCGGCGTCAACAGTACGACGACCAGAAGTGGAACGATCAGGATCCGGGCAAAGGTCAGGTAGTTAGGAAGTGTCACGGTTTCGAATCAAGTGTATGTTTTGGTAACACAAAGTTCAAGAAAGTGTCTGATCATTAGGGGCTCCCGTGAGCAAAAGAAAAAAAAGCGGAAGGTCCACTACCTTTCCGCTTTTTTGAGCTCACCCTATTAACTTTTTATGGAGCGGGAGGCTGCATAAAGCCAAGGTTGGTATTGATACCGCCCGAGTTGGTAAAGTTCGCGATCTTGGGAAGGATCGTAGTCATATCTGAGCTTGCCACGCCGAACCATCTAGCGAGTGTTGCGGCGTATTGATCGGCTCCGGTTGCCGGGACAAATCGTCCGCGTGCACCACTGCCGTTGTCCGAATCATCTGCCGAATTAACAACCAGTTGCGGAAACGGCGTACCATTGGATCCGTTCATACCGTAGAAGTCCGCGGCCGTGATGCCGCCGCCGAGTACGAACTGATGGCTGCCCCATCCGTGATCGGTTCCTGCATCAGCGACGGTTCCGTTCGGCCCAAGAGTTCGCGAAAAATCGGCCATCGTAAACTGCGTAACCTTATCGGGTATTCCTTGGGCGACCATTTCCTCGTAAAAAGCACGCATGGCCTGACCGATCTGGACCATTAAATTGGCCTGGTCGCCGATCTGGAAGTTGTGTGTGTCAAATCCGCCGATCTGAACGTAAAAGACCTGCCGGTTGATACCCAGCCCCGCTCGTGTCTTGATCAGCCGCGCGACCTGCTTCAGCTGTCGTCCCAATCCGGTATTCGGAAATGTGACGGTAACTTCCTGCGACGTCTGCAGTGCCGTATTCGCTGCAATAGCAGAATCCATAATATGGCTTGCCGCCGCGACGACGTTTGATGAAAGATCGAGACCTCGCAGTCCGTTGAATGAGGTCTTACGGGCGATCTCGGCGGCCGTCGATCCAAAGCCTGCAGGGTTTAGCACGTTGGCGAGCGAAGTTCCGGCGTCGTTTATTGCCATCGGAAGCGAGGTCTGGCCGTTGGTAAACAACTGAGCTCCTGCTATCGAAGTCACCATAGGGATCAAACCCGAGGGATTGTCGGTCATGTTGCGAAGGTCGGCCACACGTCCCGCCCAACCGGTAAATGATGTCACATCGCTTCTGCCACCCTGATACTGATTGGTCTGATCAGAGTGCGAGAAAAGCTGGTACGGCTTTTTAATCGTATTGTTCAGATAAGTCGTTCTCGTCATCGGCGCCACAAGGGTACCGACATTCGCAACGACGGCCAGCTTGCCGAGGCCCCAAAGTTCGTGTATGCCGTTATTTACAATGTTCGTACCAGCGGGCTGAATGCCGAGTCCCGGATGAAGGCCGTATGTCAGGCCGCCCATCCTCGGGACCGTGATAGGCAATAGGGAAGCCTGCGGGATCGCAAGGCCTTGAGTGGTCCTCGCCGTGTTATAGATACTGTAGTTGCTTATGGTCGCGTCGCTGTGATTAGGGACGACCATATTGTTGCTGTCGTTACCACCCGATAAGAATACGCAGACGAGGGCTCGATAATCGCTTGGGACCAACTGAGCGTCGTTAACATCGAACTTGGCGTCGATCCTTTTCTGGGCCTGAGCAGTCATCAGGCCGAAGTGTCCCATCTGTGTAGCCAGCGCTCCCATACTCAGGGCAGCGCATGATTTTGTCAGAAATTCACGTCTATTCTGTTTCATTGTTTTCACCTCTGCACCTGGAATTGTGATGATGTTACGACCAGATAGATCGCAACCTTAGCCCTCTGCGTCGGATTTGAAGATGCAACCGCAGTCACCGCCGGAAGGATCGAGCTCTTCATCTGAGCCGACATCGTTCCATGCAGCATCTTTCGGCTAAGATAATCCAGCAGTTGATTACCCGTCGTGTCCGATGTCGCCAAAGCAATGGCGTCGGTAAAATTCAACGTCGTTCCATTCGGACGATCTGGAAGAGAAACTGTCCGCCCACTACCCATGACAAAGGTATTGGCAAGGTTTGCTCGTCCGATCGCGGTTCCCGAAGTGTATATCGCGAATTCAGGTCCGAACAAACTGGTCCCAGGTACGATATAATCCGGCGGGAAGAAATTGAACACCGTCGGAGAATTGAACAAATTCTCGCCCAAGTTCTGGATATCGGGATTTATTGTTCCGTCGCTGGTTGGCGTGGTGCCCGCTCCCTGAACGTTAAATTGACGCATCAGATTCGTCGCAAGAAGAAGGGGTTCGCGAAGCTTTCCGAAATTCGGATCGGTTTTGACGTCACCTCGAGCTTCCGGGTCGAGCAAGATAGCTCTAACGACCTCCTGCATCTGAGACGGACTTGTCCGGTTGGCATTGAATACAGCGGAAATTCTGCCAATATACGCCGGTGTCGGATCGCTCTCAACCAAAGCCTGAATTAAGCGGCGGCTGACGAACGGTGCGACATTCGGGTGATTATAGATATTATCCAACGCCTGATTTAACGAAGCGTTAGCATAAGTCGCCCGATCCGTTGCCAAAGTACAGGGAGCCGGACATGCCGGAACATTTGTAGTTGTCGAACCAGGATAGGCCAGAAGCGTCTTAGCTGTAAGATCATGATTGCTGGTATTCAGCGTCATCGGATCCTTATAGTCAGGAGCACCCGCCGTCGTGTTTGGGCACGTTCCAAGCGTCGGGATGCAATCGCGCCAACCAGTAAAGACCTTAGTGACGTTTGTGATCGTCGTTTGATCATAGGTTGGAACAGGAGTGTCGCCCGCTTGACACGGATTATGCTCGACGCATTGTACCGTTCCGTCCTGATTTAGCATGAATAGCCCAACGTTGAAGAGCTGCATGATCTCACGCGGATAATTCTCGTTCGGATTACTCTTTGTCGAACGGATCATATCCAGGTAATTACCCATCGCAGGGTTGAGCGTCATTTCGCCCATCATCTGCCGCCAGTTGCCGAACGCATTGCGGCTCAGTATCTGGTGATAGGCGACCATGTAGCTTGACTGCTGGGTGTTTACACCCGAGATGACCCAGATCTGTGACAACGCGAAAGCTACCCGGTGCCGCAACTGCGCGTCGCTGTAAAAGGCTTCGCGATAGAACCATGTCTGAGCCGGATACATCGAATAAGTATCCCTAAAACACGTCGCCGGGACGTCGGGAGTCACGGTTTGTTCGTTGTCACAGTCGGCGGGTGCACTGCTCGGTTTAAGAGGAAGGTCGGGATATGGATTTCCGCTTGAGGGATAGGGCTGGGTAAACTGATCGGACAGCCACGTCCTGAGGCCGATCCGGCGAATCCGCGAATCGAGAGCATCCGATGGTCCAAAAGTGGATTGTTCCATGAACCTCGCACGGTCGCCCGACCATTTGTATCCGATCAGGTCCCGCGAAGGGTCGTCGCCTTTGGCAGCTCCTTTATCGACCGTAAAAGCCGTAAGCGAAGTTCCCGGATCGATCTTTTCCGCGGTCGGATCGTTCTGGAATGTCCCGCCAAGCTTTCCGTAGCCGAGACGCAATTGGTTGCTGACGTTACCGCGCCAGCTAACCTGGACGAGCAT
>JBDTZW010000061.1:0-2105 GCA_040004905.1 Acidobacteriota bacterium | reverse complement strand
GTTTGAACGCCGGGTCCATGCGATAGATCTTGGCGGAATTCAATAGACGCTGCATATGCTCGGTCAGCCGAAAAACGGCCGACCCCTTTGAGGTTTTGTAGCAGCGGATGCCCTCGAAAACGCTCGATCCGTAATTGATAGCGTGCGTCATTACGTGAACACGAGCATCGTCCCAGTTGATGAAATTACCGTTCTTCCAGACCTTTCCCGCGATCTTCATCGTCGCAACGTCTTTTCCAGCCATAAATGTATATAAAGACTCCTGTAATAAATTATGAGATAGAGCTATTTTCGGGACCGAGGTTCATCAGATCTTTTCGCAGATTTTCAGACATTGTAACAGACCTAAAAACCACTTACTTATTATAACTAAAATCTATCTGAATATTAGCAACTATTTGCAGACAATAAAAAGGCGAGAATTTCCCGCCTTTTTATTCCGTAAAGCTATTGCCCGGGTCAAAGGATCCGAACGAATGACGTTGTATCGTCGAGCCTTGAATTGAAAATCGTTCCGTTCACGTTGACCGCCAAAACAACGGGCTGATTGCCCGCAGCGTCTAGGGTCGACGGAAGCGTAAAGTCTATCGTATAGACTCCGGGGGATTCGATCACGGGAGCGCTTGGTACGATAGTAACGCTGCCGATCCGAACTGTTAATACGGTCGCATCCGTGTTAGCGACACCCGTGGCGTAAAGGCGCAAAATGGTTGGTACGCGGACGCCGCCTCTGATCTTGACGGTAGTGACAGTGAACGGCTCAGTCGTATGAACTGTGTTAACCACGTTGAAGAGTTTCGCCCGTCCCCCAGGACCTATGACCCCCGCCAAATTGAAGATATCAGGCCTTGTCGGAACGATGGTTATCTTGCTCTTGATCTGATTGCCGTTGTTGTTGACGACCAGGTCGTATTGCGTGCCGGCTGCCGCACTACTAATAAACGGAGGGACAACAAAAACTATCTGATGCGGACTGACGGACTGTAACCCGACGCCCAGGCCGTTGATCGTCATTGAAAGGCCGCTCAGTTCGATCGGTAGATTGAATCGGCGCTTTAGCGAACCCGGAGCGCTTCGAACAGTTATCGGCTGATCAGCACCGGTATCAAAGGTCAATATCGCGAGCATACCCGGCGAAATACCAGTAACCGCAGCGGGCGTCGTCGGGGTTGGCGTCGGCGACGGAGTCGGCGAACCGCCCGGCGTCGGCGTAGGCGTGGGCACAGGGGTCGGCGTGGGTACGGGGGTTGGCGTCGGCGTCGGGGTTGGCGTCATCATGGGCGACGGCGTAGGTGTCGGCGAGGCCGACGGTAAGATCGGAAGATTCGTCGCCCCGGTCGCAAAATTAAGATTCAATGTCGAGTGGCCGGTTACCGTCGGTTGTATCAGGTAAAACGCCTCGGACTGCAGGTCCTGATTTCCAGTACCGAATTCCGTTAGAGCGATATTGAATACCAATCGATTAATAGAGTTCGTCGGGATCGGCTGCGTCGATGCGAGGAACGTGTTCGGAGCTGGAAACTTTGCCAGACGCGTGAACGTGGCATTCGCCGCCGGTAAGTTTAACGGGTACGAATAGATCTGCGTCGGGCGTGTTAAGGCCGGGTTCAATCCGTCGTCGGCGTTAGCGGGTATCGTGCCGTCCGCCTTGATATTCTCTCTCGTTTCGAGGACGAGCGTATCGTCATTGTCGGTAAATCCAGGGAAATGAACAATGTCTCCGCCGCTGGCCGATGAGTCGGCGTCGCTTCGCGGGCCGATCCGTCGAAATGGGGCGGTCGTCGCCTGGGTATCATAAAGATAAAGTGCGAATGTTGTGAAATTAGGGCCGTTATTTTCGAGGTCCGCGAAAGAATCAAAGGCGATGTAGCGGCCATTTCGGCTCATTCGCCGTCCGACATCAACCACGTTTACCGGACTGCCGATGCTGGTAGGCGTTGTCGTCGTTATTTGGTGACAGTTTGTCGGCAAGCCTCCGACAAGGTCAGCGTAGAATACCTCTTCGTTTCTACTCGTATCGGGATTGGCTCCACAAGTAAAGGTGGTCGTCGGACTGCTGGCCACAGGGTTTTCGCCCGTACTTGTGAAGGCGACGCGCGATCCAT
>JBDTZW010000277.1:0-2106 GCA_040004905.1 Acidobacteriota bacterium | reverse complement strand
TCAGGATGTTAGACGATAATCTTATAGCAACGCTTGAAGAAAGTCTTAAGCAGACTCGACACCAGCAGAACCGTCTGGCGGCGAGGCTTGCTGACCTGGAGGACGAGGCACGAAGTTCGCGAAAGGAGATCGACAGGCTGGAGCAGTTGGCTAGTCAGCTTGAACAGAACATCGACAGTTTGCTGGTAAGTAGGCGCGGCGAGGATCGACGGAAAATGGGCAGCTCGATCCGTCTTGATAACGCCTACGAACAACCGGCAAATAGCCTTTTAACGCCCCGGATGAAACGCAAAAAACCGGCCTTCGATTTTTCACCGCGCGAAGCAAATTCATTAGGATCTGTTGCGTACCTGAATCGGAGCCACGGCGGCGTTCCTCGTATCCGCGAAGCTATAGAACCGGTAAGCCACCGCTTCAGCGACCGGACGATCACGCAGGCGTGTACCCTACTACTTAAAGAATCGGGAAATCCGCTCCACGTTAACGAACTTTATAACCTGCTGGTCGCGGGCGGAATGGAGTTCAAAGGCAACAATCCAACCATCTCGATAGCCGTTTCGCTCCATCGCAACCGCCGCTTTAGAAAAACGGAGCCGGGCACGTTTGACCTCGTCATGCGCGAGGCTTCGCAGACTGGAACTTAATTCTAAGAACTAAATTTTGCCCCGATGATTTTACTCTTGTTTGAAGTTTGAATATGAGTGAAAATGCCTCGTTGCGCTTTTTTCCAGCATATTCCCCGGAGAGTTATTGATGAAAGAGATACGAAACGGCATTTTGAGCGGATCGATCGTCGTCGCGGGTTTGTTCATATTGTTGACGATGTGCGCCGATGTCTCCCTTGGCCAGAAGGTTCGCTTGCGTGCGGAGTTAACACCGAATTGCCAGTCGTTCGTCTCGCCTTCGCGTTGGATGTTCGCCGATCTGTACGCCGACGGGAATATAGCGGTACAGGGAACATACGGCTGTCGCGGAGCCTTTATCTACGACATCTCAAACCCGGACAAGCCGGTGCTGGCAAACTGGTATAACCCTGGAAGTAATCAGCAATTTCTCGAAGCGATCGTCGTCGGCAACCGAGCCTATTTCGGCAGCGGCAACGGCGGCGGCGTTCACATCGTCGATGTTTCGGACCCATACCACCCGGTTTTATTGGGTACGGTCGATTCGGGGCACGGCAATGGTTGGAATTCCATCCACGAGATGATGATCTACGACCAGGCGGGAGTGCGTTATCTTATCGAGAATTTCAACAGCACGGGAACTCTGCCGGTAAAGTTCATCAATATCAGCGATCCCACTGCACCAGTATTCAAGTATCAGTACGTTCCATCGGATAACGGTTGGATCCATGCGATGCACATTCGCGGGAATCGCATGTTTACATCCGAATATTCGACCAACGGCCTCGAGATCCTTGACATAAGCAACCTGGCGACCCAGGCCCCGACGCTTATCAAACGAATCCTTTCGAACACCACTAATCACAGCACGTGGACGAGCGAAGACGGTAATTATCTCTACTCGTGCCGCGAAACGCAGGACGGAGACGTTCGTGTGTATGACATCCACGACGTCAACAACCCATTCCTGGTCCGCACAATAAAGGCGGGCGATATCGGCATCAACGCTCACACTCCGCATAATCCGGTGGTAATGGGTAATAAGCTTTACGTTTCGTGGTATCAGGCTGGAATTCAGATCTTTGATATTTCCGATCCTTCAAATCCTCGGCGTATCGGCCAGTACGATACGTTTCAGAACGCATATGCTCCATCCGCAAAGAGATCGTTGGCCGACGCCGAACCGTGGGACTTGATCTGCGGTGCTGCAAATCTCCAAAACGCCCTCCCAACTGACTATGACGGCGACTGGGCCGTGTTCCCATTCCTTGGTGAAGACAAGGTGATCGCCGGCGATCTTACATCCGGGCTTTTAATACTCGACGCGTCGAAAGTATCGCAGCCTGCGAAAAACATCGTCGCTGATTTCGACGGCGATGGGCGGACAGACGTCTCCGTTTACACACCTTCCACCGGCAATTGGCAGATCCAGTCTAGTTCGACGAGCGGATCGTCCAGCGTTTCCTGGGGGATACCGGGCGAT
>JBDTZW010000222.1:0-6998 GCA_040004905.1 Acidobacteriota bacterium | reverse complement strand
AGCCTTTGCGGCGGTCCACGCAGGATGGCGGGGAACGGTCCAATCGATAGTCGTCAAAGCTATACGTCTAATGGAAAAGGAGTTTGGTATCGACCCTAAAGATATGATCTGCTCGATAGGGCCGGCAGCATGCGGACGAAACTACGAGGTCGGCAGCGACGTTATCCAAGCATTTGCTTCGAACTTTTGCGCGAGCGAAAAATACTTTACAACGACCCGGGCCGATCATGCCCTCGTCGATCTTCATGCCGCAAATCGCGATCAAGCGGTTGCGTCAGGAATTGCCCAAGAAAATGTATTCATAGCTCCGTTCTGCACAATGGAGCGGAACGACCTTTTCTTTTCTTACCGCAAAGAGAAAAAGACTCTCGGCAAAACCGGACGTCTTCTTTCGGTTATCGGGCGAAGATGAACTAGCGAACCTTGGCGGTGAGCATTAGCTCTTTTGATTTCGGCGGATAGCAGACCTCATTAGTACACGCCTGATATCTGACCATAGCTCTGATCCTCACTGTATCGCCCTTAAAATTTTTCGGGACCATTACCGTAAAGGGAAACGACGTGCTGCCCTCGTACACGTTGATCGCCGACTCGGAAAAGCTAAACTTTCGATTGCGCCCGGCCGGATATCGCACGGGCGAAGTTTTGATGCCGCTGCCAGTGATGCGAACCGACGTGGCGATAGCGAATTCGCTGTTCGGTCGGCTTGAGTTCACATGCAGACCGCCTGGAATATCGATCACGACTGTCGCACGCGACGACGAACCGCGGGAAACGGTTCCGTTACCGATCGAACCGCGAACTGTTTGAGCGCCGACGCTTGATTGGCCGCCGAAAATGATAACGCCCGATAAGATCAAACCACCAAAAAAGAATAATTGCTTCATAAGTATCGAAAAGTTAGATGCGCGAAACTTGCAGGAACCCGCATTCATTTCTTTATCTCCAAACTATCTTCCATCTCGTCTATTTTACGCAAAAAATCATTATTGTGTTCTTTCAGAACACTGCTGCGAAGCGAAAATATGCGTCCCGGAGCATCGACGATCAGCGAGTGAACGACCATTTCGCTCCCGTCAACTTCGCGTTCTGCCTCGATGGACCACGCCTTGAAACCACTTACCTCTAGCCCTTTTCGTTCGATCACACTGGTGGAATCTTTTTTTGCCTCGCCGCACGCGTCGGCAAAAGACCTGCCTTTTGAGATAGTTATATCAATGGTCGCCTGTCGTGTATTTTCGGCTTCGTCCTTGCCGAATTCCTTCGAATAGGCCTGAAACACATACCTGGGATCGACGCCGTTGATCTTGTTAAGAAATCCCTCGGGCTTCAATAACGAAAAATCGTCCGCCTCGACAAGTTCTTGGTCGAACGCTTTGGCTGCATTTTTCTTAATGCGCGTGGAGGCATAGGCCATTAACGCAACCAATATAACGCCGAGAATTAATAATTCCATAAAACAATTCGTATTCTAAGCGTTCTGTATCTTAACGAGATTCGGCTCGTGCATTGCCGCAAGCTGTCCACATGCCGCATAGATATCCCGTCCGCGCGGCGTCCGCAGATACGCCGAAACGCCGCACGATTCGAGTGTTACCTGAAATCGCCTAACCTGCTCCGCCGCGGGCGGCTGATAATCAAGGCCCTCCGCGGGATTATGGGCGATCAAATTAATTTTCACGCGTTTCAATTCGTATTTTTTCAAGAGTGCCGCAAGAGATTCGGCCTGCTCGACAGAGTCGTTAACCCCGCCGAGCAAAACGTATTCGAACGTAAATCTCTCGCCGCGTTTCAATGTTTTTTCGTATTCTTTTGCCGCCTGCAGCAATGCATCGATGTTCCAACGTCTGTTGATCGGCATAAGTTTGTCCCGAAGCTCGTCGGTGGTTGACGAGAGCGAGATCGCTAGATTCGGCCGACGTTCAAGCTTTGCAAAATCGAGTATCTTCGGAACGACTCCCGCGGTCGAAACCGTAACGCGATTCGGCACAATGAACAGCCCGTGTTTGTCGGACATTATTTCCAACGCTTTCAGAAGCGCGTCAAAATTCATGAACGGTTCGCCGGCTCCCATCGCGACCAGGTTTGTACCGTGCGGAGTTTCGCCGCCGACGCCATAGACGTCGTTAAGAACAGCGATAATTTGCTCTACAATTTCGCCGGCCGTTAGATTTCTCAGCAAGCCAAGCTTAGCCGTCAGGCAAAAATCGCATTTCAAGGGGCACCCCGACTGCGATGAAAAGCAGATCGTGTCGCGGCCTTCGGTAGGAAGAAAAACGGCCTCGACTGGAAAGTTGTCAAACGTTTTCATTAGAAAACGCCTTGTTCCATCCTCGGATACGTAGCGTGACTCGATCGAAAGAACGAAGGGTGTCGCAGTTTGGGTCAGTTTGTCGCGCAGAGCTTTAGGCAAGTCGGTCATCTCGTCAAATGATTGCAGGCGGCGTTGATGCAGGCCTCGAAATATCTGGTCGGCTCGATATTTGGGCTCACTGATACTCTCTACAAAATCGATGAGTTCTGCGCGTGACTTCCCAAGGATGTGCTGTCTTTCTGACACGGCTTCTATTTTATCGTAAAATCTGTGCATCGTCGTTTAGAGCCAGTATTAAAGGAGGACCATCACATGAAAAAACTGATCTTGACAGTATTCCTCAGCCTTTTTGCCGCCAATATAGGCTTCGCGCAAACCGCAAAGGAAGCGAATGCAGCCGATGTTTCTTCGCTTGACGTGATCATGAAGTCGATCTATGACGTTATCTCTGGCGATGCCGCTAAACAGCGAGACTGGGACCGTTTCCGCTCGCTTTTTGCCGGCGATGCTCGGCTCATTCCGGTGCGCAAGGACCCGCAAAACGGATCATTTGCTCCACATGCATACACGCCCGAGGAGTACGTTCAACGCGCCACGCCGATGATGGCAAAAGATGGATTCTTTGAGCGCGAATCCGCCCGCCGCGTCGAACAATACGGACACATCGCGCATGTTTTCTCGACCTACGAGTCCCGGCACGCGCTCGCTGACAAAACGCCGTTCGCTCGTGGGATCAATAGCTTTCAGCTATTTTTTGATGGAAAGCGATGGTGGGTCGTGACGATCTATTGGGACGCGGAAACGCCGGACAACCTTATTCCTGAAAAATACTTAAAGAGCGGGAAATAGAATCTGGTCCTCGACTTTGTGCGAACCATTATTTGAGGCGGCATCGTGGTTAGATACATCTATGGCTGAACATTATTTGACTCGAGAGATGACAGTGGAGCTGGCCCGGCCAAAGGTCTTCGAATTTTTCTCCGATGCCGGCAACCTCGAACGGATCACGCCGCCGGCATTGAATTTTCACATCTTTACGCCGCAGCCGATCGATCTTTACCAAGGTGCTTTGATCGAATATCGGCTACGTATCTATGGCTTTCGGATAAATTGGCGCACGGAGATATCCTTTTGGGACCCGCCGTTCGAATTTGTGGATCGCGAATTAAAGGGGCCGTACAAGCAATGGATCCACCGGCATACGTTTGTCGAATTGGGCGAGAATAGGACGCTTATAAAGGATGAGGTGAGATACCGGCTGCCGTTCGAGCCGATCGGCGATCTATTTCACTGGTTAGTAAGATGGGAGCTTGACCGCATTTTTGATTTCCGACAAGAGGCGGTCGCGGAGATCCTGGAAACCGAGACGGTCTAACTGATCGGCCATTCCCCGCAGAAAATAAGATCGGCTCGGCCCGTGAGAAGTATTTCATCATCATCGCGCCAATAAACCTCGGTCACACCGCCGGGTGTGTGCACCGAAACTGTCCGCTCCGTTTTTCCTGTAAATGCGGATAGAACAGCAGCCCCGCTTGCGCAGGTCCCGGATGCCGATGTTTCGCCCGCACCGCGCTCCCAGATGCGGAGCTCGATGTTCTCGTCATCGAGGACCTTCACAAAAACCACATTGGTGCGTTCGGGGAAAGCCTCGTGCGATTCCAATGTTTTCCCGAGCGAACGCCAATCGAGATCGAAGTCGTCGACAAACGTGCATGCGACCGGGTTGCCCACGTTTACCGCCGAGATCTTTACCCAGTTATCGCCAACAGGAATCCACCGGTCGACGACGGACTCCATCGCAAACTCAGCGGCGACCGGAATTTCATTGCTACCGAACTTCGGCTTTCCGATCTCAGCCTCGAACCAATAGTGGCCGGGCGAAATGGTTTCGAGCAGCGTGTAATTCTTGACGCCCGTGCTCATCTGCAGCCGCAGCTCGTGTTTTGCCCAGATCGCTTTGAAGTAAAGATACGCGACCGCGCAGCGCGTTCCGTTACCCGAAAACCCGGCGATGCTGCCATCAGGATTGACGATCTCGCAATTAAAATCAGAGGATTCGTCATCGGCCGATGCGAGGACCGCGATGCCGTCGGCCCCGGCTCCGGTGTGACGGCAACATATGCTGCGGGCGAGATCCGATGTTGAAAGACCGTGCGGTATCTGGTCTTTTTCGACAACAATATAATCATTGCCGAAACCATGGAATTTGCAGAATTTGAGGGAGTTCATATTCTTGTCTTCGTGAATTTCAGTCTCAAAATTAGTTGAGCGAAATTTCCATCATCGTTTTACAGGAATTATCTTCGTCGTCAACTTTTCACCGCCGCGAAGCACGACGATCTCATATTCCTCGCCCGCCTTCATCTCTCCTAAAATATAAGTGTAATCCATCACATTTCGAACTTCGTGACCGGCAAGCTTCACAACTTTATCGCCGGCCTTGACGCCCGCCTTTGCCGCCGGTGAGCCATCCCGTACGCCATCGAGAAGCAATCCGTCGGTCGCATCCGCATAATTCGGAATGGTTCCAAGTGAGATATTAAACCCGGCCCGCCCGCCGCTCATTGAGGATTTCGCGACCGTATAAGTAGGCCGCTGAGGATTTTGGTCGATCGAGTTTTCGATAGCCGCGATGTAGGAAATGACACTTACCTCGCCCGTGTAATTTATTTTATCCGCGGTGTCGGACGGTTTGTGATAGTCGTTGTGCGTTCCGGTGAAGAAAAACAGGACAGGAATTTTTTTGCCGTAGAAAGAAGAATGGTCTGAGGGGCCGAAACCGTCCTCGTTTAGCTGGAGCGTAAAATTCGTCTTACCCGAAAGCAGGCCCCTCCATTCGCTCGCGGTACCCACGCCGCCGATCGTCAGCTTGTTCTCATTCAGCCGTCCGATCATATCCATATTGATCATCGCGGCGGTTTTATTGAGCGGAAATACAGGGTTAGTAACGTAGTAATTCGAGCCGAACAAACCTTCTTCCTCACCGGAGAAGCAGACAAAAATCAGTGTTCGTTTGTTATTTTTCTCTTTAGCAAATTGACGTGCAAGTTCAATCACTGCTGCGGTACCTGAGGCGTTGTCGTCGGCTCCGTGATGGATCTCGGTCGAATTGGCTGCGAGGCTTCCTTGTCCGCCCCGGCCCAGGTGATCGTAATGGGCGCCGATAACGATCGCTTCGCTTTTTAGCACCGGATCATTGCCTGGCAAGATGCCGATCACGTTAAAGGCATCGACCGATCTTTTTACAAGATTTACTTTAAAGCTGACTGACGGATGCGTCTCCTTCAGATTAATGTGAACATCGGCCGGATTGTCCTTTTTCCCTGTCTCCAACTGCTCCAGGAATTTCAGCCCTTTTTCGTCAATACCGAAGATGCTCCAGGCAGTATTGCGGGAAATTACGAAGGTAGGGATCGCGGCTTCGCCCAGCGATTGATCATATCCCAGCCGTGTCAATCGATCGTCGTCAAACTTATCCTCGCGAGATACTAGCAGGACGCCTACTGCTCCTTTGTCTTTGGCGATCAATGCCTTCGTACGAACTTCAAACTTGTTGTAAAACGGCCCGTGCGGATTGTCGTTGTCGGGCACGCCGTCAAAGATCACAACTACTTTTCCCTTGACGTTGAGATTTGCGTAGTCGTCGAACTTCAATTCATTGGATGTGATACCGTATCCGGCGAATACGACGGGGGCACCTTCTCCGGAAGAGTTGGGCGAAAACCCGACTGGCTTGGCTTGGAAAACATCCGAGCTTTTTCCGTCGACCGTGAGCTGAAACTCGTTACCGGTCTTTGCCATCTCGACGCCGGTAACGTAAGGATACGGCTGTAAGAATGACCCTTTCTCCGATCCAGTTAGGCCTGGCTTTAGTTTCGTCGATCTAAATTGCTCAGCGATATACTTTGCCGCAAGCATCGCTCCCGGCTCTCCTGTCCGTCTGCCTTCAAGCTTGTCGGATGCAAGATATTCGATGTGCTTGCGAAGCCCGCTCTCGACGGAATCGGTTTGTACCGTTTGACCTGAGACTCCAGCAACTAACAGGAGCAAAAGAAGCAATTTGACGGGCTGTTTTTTCATAATTCCATCGACCCTCGAATCTAAAATTCTCCACAGAAATCACTCGTGCCGCCGCTTCGATGTTTTATATGACTCAACGTCAACGCGGGTTCGGGCGGTGTCGCTCCTCGAGGTACAAGCCAGAATCAACTACATACCGCTTCCGAAAGCCCGCCTCAACAAAAACAATTCTGTCGGAAGGATATTTGCTGAAGGCAAGGCGTTCTTTCATTGTAAATATGCTGGCCTTTGCCTGATTGCGACCTGGTAAAACAAAATGGCTTCCGATCGGGTTGCCTTGCCTATCATGGATCGCCCGTTCGACGTCGCCTTCATAAACCATTACATAGCCTTTTGCCTCAGGCTCTTTATTGAGCGCGAGAAAGAAATTGTCCATTCGAGCTATGTACTCGTCACAAGAAATGTTGCCAAATTCATCGGCCTTTTGGGTTTTATTTGTTTGAGTCGGAGCATTCAAAAAGCTCGCGAACATTATAAAGATGGAAAAGGTGATTTTCATGACATTCTCTACTTCACTTTACCCAGTCTGCGATAAACACATTCGTGTCTCCTGGTTTTGCGTCGTTGCGGTTCGAGGCAAACACAAGTTTCTTACCATTGGGCG
>JBDTZW010000046.1:0-2118 GCA_040004905.1 Acidobacteriota bacterium | reverse complement strand
GATCCCCTTTTCACTCGGAAAAGATGAAAATGATGGACTGCTGCGAAAAAGCGAAGGATCACGACGGATCGCCGGTCACTTCGATGGCGCGGTTATGCTGTGCCTTGAATTGCAACGATTCGGCTCCTACGTCTTCTAGCTTTTCGGCGAACCTTTCATCTTCATCCCAAGCGATCGAGAACTCAGTCGCCTCACAGATCTCTGATCTGTTCAAGACCGCCCGAAATAGTCCGCCGGTTGAGCATTCTTATCAGTCGCCAATAGTCTCGACAGCCCGCCAATCTAAGTACATTCAATATCACTCCTTTCTGATCTAGTTTCACAGGATCAGTGCGCCCTATTTTTCAGGCAAATTGTGCCTGTAGATCGGCGCATTCTCGTTCCTGGAGCAATTTGGCGCGTCCGACATAGGCGGATATTTACAAATCTTCTTTTGATTCACGAGGAAAACACTATGACGAAAATTATTATCGCGCTGGTCTTACTAGCAATTTCCCTTTTTATTGCGGCATGCGGTTCAAGCAGTGGCGGCTCCGCTGGCAAAGTTATCAAGAGTGGGTCGGCCGGCAATAATTTGACGGTTTCGCTCTCTAACGCCGACGGCATCTTGCGAAAAGGCCAGCAGGAGATATTTTTGAGCTTTACCGACGCCGGCGGCAAACCTGTCGATGTCGGTGCGGTTTCGTTTAACAATTTCATGCCCGCGATGGGAACGATGCCCGCAATGAACCACGCGGCGACGTTGACGACGACCGGAACACCCGGTGTTTATCGCGGCAAGGTGGATGTTGATGCTTCGGGCGAATGGCAGTCACAGATCGCTTACGAAGGACCTGCCGGAAACGGAAAAACGTCGCTCTCAGTAACAGCACAATAGCAGAATAAAAATATGAAGATCACGTTGATATCGAGCTTATCGCTGGCAGTGATGTTTGCGGTATTTCTGGCAGCCTGCCAAAACACGGCGCCGGGGAACGCGACCCCAAACGCCAACGCGAACATGTCAGGTCACGACATGTCGAATATGAATCACGATATGTCCAATATACAGGGACACGAGATGACGAATATGGACTCGGATCCGAACGCCGCAGCACAGCCATACGACTTACAATTCCTTGATTCGATGATCCATCATCACCGCGGAGCTATTCATATGGCGAATATGGTTTTGGGTAAAACCGAACGGCCTGAATTAAAGCTCTTCGCCCAGAAGATCATCGACGATCAGACGAGGGAAATCGATTACATGAACGGGTTGCGAGAGCAATGGTACGCCGGCAAACCGTCAGCCATAAACATGGAGATGGATGGGATGATCGGTGGAATGAAGATGATGAACGGCGACCACATGAAAGAAATGGACGATATGGAGGCGAGTCATTTCGACCGCCATTTTCTGAAAATGATGATCGCCCATCACGAGGGAGCGGTAACAATGTCGAACGACGCGCTGAAAAAGGCGGAACATCCTGAGATCAAAAAGCTAGCTGAGCAGATCCTAAATGCCCAGCGACCTGAGATCGAGAAAATGAAGAAATGGCAGAAGGCCTGGGAGCAATAAAGAAAGGCAAATGATCAACTGGCTGATCGAATGGTCGTTAAAAAATCGCGGTCTCGTCATTGTTTTTTTTATTGCACTGGCGGGTGCCGGATATTGGGCGCTGGTTCGCACTCCGATAGATGCGATTCCCGACCTTTCGGACAACCAGGTGATCGTTTTCACGGACTGGCCCGGACGCTCGCCGCAGGAAGTCGAGGACCAGGTAACGTATCCGCTCGTGACGAGAATTCAAGGGTTGCCCGGCGTTCGAGTCGTTCGGGCAAGCTCGGCGTTCAGTTTTTCGATGGTCAACATTATCTTCGAGGACAACGTCGACCTTTATTGGGCCCGTACGCGCGTCCTGGAGCGGCTGAACCTCGTTACAAAACAAATGCCGGAAGGCGTGGTCCCGACGCTGGGGCCGGATGCGACCGGCGTGGGCCAGGTTTTTTGGTACACGCTCGAGAGCGATTCGATGAGCCTGCGTGACCTACGCACTCTTCAGGATTGGTTTGTTCGATACCAGCTTAATTCCGTGCCCGGCGTAGCCGAGGTAGCAGGTGTCGGCGGCTTTG
>JBDTZW010000428.1:0-23452 GCA_040004905.1 Acidobacteriota bacterium | reverse complement strand
AGCTCCGAACCTGTCCGCCCTGGTTCGTCCCTGTAAGGCGTCCAAGCGTGTCGTATGAATAGTTCGTTACCAGGCTGCCAGCCGTAAAAACAAGCCCGTCTCCGTCGGGTTTCGGCTCGACCACTTCTGCCAGCCTTCCAAGGACATCGTAACGGCCCCAGCGTTCGCGGCCCCAAGAGTCCATTACCCTAATCGTGTTGCCTGCAAGATTCGATGCCGAATCCGGCCTCTGTGTTTCATTGTAAAAGGCTTTGGTCTCACTCATGTCGGGCCCGGCTATCTTTGTCACTCGGCCTTGAAGATCGTACAACTTCTCCGACCATTGAACGGTGTCCCCGCTCCGATAGGGACGCGACTCTTTCCAAACATCGCCGAGCTTATTGTATTTCGTCTCGGTAATGTCCGTGACGTTACTCGGCCCGATGTCGTCATGCCGCACGACGAGCCCCAGCCCATTCAGATATTCCTTGTCCTTGCTAGCGGTGTTATTGCTTGAATCCTTTGTCTCCTCGGTGATCGTCATCGCAGATTCATCATAGGTGGCCTGCGTTCCCGCCCCGTTTGGTGTGGTAGCAACAGTCGGCGCACTAACAAATGTCGGCCGCAGGGTTTCCACGTCGTAAGTCGTCCATACGTTTCGTCCATTCGGATCGGTCGATTGCTTGACCAGAGCGGTATTGAAATCGAAGACTGCCGTGCTTGTGTTTCTGATTGTCGAGTTTGGATCCGACGATCCTCGCGTCTGCGTCGTCGGATATGCATATTGTGTGTTGACCGTATAATCATAGGTTTTCAATTCGCAGCACGAGGCCGACTCCGCCACAAGATTTCCCGTCTCGTCGTATTGCTTTGTTTGAGCGATCGGGCCTGACGGGGTTGCTGCGTCCGAGTAAACAGTTGTCTTAGTAAGATTGCCTCTGTAAGTGGTGTTCGGGTCAAAAACACTAATCTCGTCCCACTGTTGACAGTCGCAACTTCGATCCTCGCCATTCCACCAAATCGGCTGCCCCTGAGAGTAACAATCAGGACTTGGCGGGTCCCAAAGCTGGCAATTGTAGCCCTGCTGTGTTTCCTGGGTGTAGGGGTCGTACGAACTTAGGTGCATCGTAACGCCAGGAGTATCCTTAAGATCCGGGTTGCCACCAACCGTGTGGTCATATTCGTAATCGGTCTTGGAAACTCTAGTGCCCGAACCATCGTAAACTTCCGTCGATGTCACGAGATTGAAGATGTGACGGGGTATATATGTAAAAGAGCCGTTTTCGTACGTATTCCGTGTTTCCTTAAGAAGGGTGACATTATCGTAGCCATATTCTTTCTGCGAAGTAACCTGATTATAGTTACTTCCATAAGTGTAATCCGTCCTTAGTGCTTGTCCTTTTTCATCCACTGTATAAGTGTGGTACGGACGCGGTGAATCATAACTTCCTTGTTCCCAACCCGCGTCGCCCATCGCAAGCAGAGCACTTGTCGCAGGATCTCGTGTCTCATCACGGAAAACCAGTCCATCCATCCATTGCCCTGGGGTTCGATATGAATATTGAGTATTAACAACGCCGTTTGGCTGCGTGACAGCAATCGAGCGAGCCGGACTTGACCCGCCATTGTGATAAGCGGGATCCCCCGATGCCGGGAAATAATACGTATCGTTATTATTCACGGCGTAAGTAGTTACCGCAGCCGCAGTGTCCATCCCCGCCCAACTTTCTGTGAGCGTCGTGTAAGTCGGCGCGTCGGTCAAAGTAGTGTTTTGCGTTAGAGTGTAGTTGTAATCGGCCTCCTTCGACATCGTTCCAGCCGAGATCGTTCCCTGATCCGTTGCCGTCCCCGACGATGACATTCCGCGTTGCTCGATCACCTTCGCGATCATTCCGTAAGACGAATAGGAATCGCTGTCGTTGAACCAATATCCCGTGCTCGTTCCCGGATAGTAAATGCCATCCACAACATAGGGGGCAGCATTGTTGGTATCAGTCGTGATCCCAGACGCCCAACCCGGATTTAGAGTCAGTGTCTTGTAATGCAGACGGACGGCCGTTCGTGTTCCCGCATTGTCCATCTTCGGCACGTCGACCGATATAAGACGGCTTAATGAGTCGTAGTTAAACGTGATCGCCCGGCCCATTGTATCCCCTACGGCCTGTATGGCCGGACCGTGGTTATTCCGATACGAAACCGTGATGTAGTTTCCCTGGGAATCCGTTATCATCGTCGGAAAAGCCTGCGTTCCACTAGCGGACGGGGCGCTGTACGTGACCTTTGTTCCGTTTGGAAGAGTTGCACTCCCCGACATCGTCGTTACGCCATTGTACGTAGAAACATAACAGTTATAGTCGATAAACGTGCCGTCGGCAGTATGCCCCGTAAAACTCGCCCATGAGTTCCCGTTTGGGTCGTGTGCTGCATATCCCGAGTAACCATGATTGGTTCCGTCGGCGTCGATCACCATGCAGCCCCCGTCTACCCCCATGAACATCATTTTGCCGAAACCAAGATTCCAGCCCGGCGCCGGAAACCCTCTTTCGGCATCAAAGCTCATTACCGGAGTCTGTGCTGGGCCCGCCTTGCTCCACACACGCGAGTTGTAGTTGAGTGAAAGAGCAAGATCAATTCCCCTTCCAGGCAACGAAACCACGGGTGCCGAAAACTGAAAGTTCCCATTTCCTGCCCCGGCATCCGGTGACGTTCCGGGCGGATTACCTGTCCCATTTCCCGGATCGTCGGCCATCCACCAGTTGTTATTGTTCCAGCCGTCCTCGTCCGCCGGTCGCCGGACGAACATGGACGCTGGGGCCTCTGCGTTTTCTGCGTCATCAGCTACGCTCGGACCATGTGATCTTCTTGCTCGGGTCCGCTTTGCAACATCTGTCTGGTTGACCTGCACCCTGTTTGAATAATCCTGCTTTGAAGAGATCGCACTGGATGTATAGAGCCCTTGTCGAATTAAACTGTTTACATAATCCGAACGGCCTCTTGCCGCTTCCTGTCTGATTCTTTCCATGACCTGAAATGGCCTGTTTTCTTGAACGGTTATGTTCGTCTGAGCTTGTATGCCACCCGATGTGGCCGTAATCAAAAACGTGCCCGGAACCCTTGCGGGAAAAACGCCGTTTGGCAGATGGTGAACGGCTGAGTTTCTGGATACATCGGTCGCCGACCACTCAAAACGTAGTCCGCCAACCGGCGCGCCCGATGCCGTATAACCTATTGCGGTAAAGTTAATCGGCTCCCCTTGGCGGATGGTTCGATCCCCGCCGGGGACTATCTCGATCCTGCTAAGTTGGGGCGTATCCTGCTTCGTCTTGAAGAAAAAAAGCAGGTTGTTTGTCCAATTCGAGAGGCTGGTTGCAAGGTCCGCTGAGTTAATACGAGTCCAAATGTTCTGACCCATTTCGGCTGTCGAAACCAATAGTTCCCGGCTCGATGCCGGAGCCGCTAACAGTGAGGTCGATGACAAACTCGTCAGCAATATCAACGCCATTACCTTCCGCAGCCAATGGGTGCGATTGCTCTCGTGACGTTTACTACCGGCACCGATTTTTCCAACACCGAGTCTTGACACAGCTTTCCTGGACATATGTTTTTTTTGAGGACAAGAAGAGACTTCTGGACTATTCGATTACTAATGCACCAAAATCATTCGAGATTGATACAAGATTCCGAAACATAACTGTCGGAGACTACAATTTCGCTCGTTTTAGTCGGCTCGGAAAATCCGTGGGGAGTTCTCTTGGGAGAATTCGACTCGGGAGCCTAAGCCGCTTGCCTACAAACCGCTTTCAAGATCTTTATCGATCTTGCTCGTTTACTATAAAAATTACTGCCCCTGTTCGGAAGGATGAGCCGTTTATAAATCATTGATATTGACCTGTCAAATTCAATGATTTATTTTGTGATTCGTTTGTCACACATAGATACACGAGAATCACAGTTGGTTGCTTCGCTCTCGAAAAATCACAAGGTCTACAAATATCTCGCCATAGCATTTTTCTTACCAAAATCGGCACTGAACGCCTATTTTGTTGCTGTAGCCCGGTGACTTTACTACCCCTTCTTGTTCGTCTAATAGACAACCTAAAATCTTCTAGCTCCAAAGGGTATGGTCTTTCGAGATCCTTATCTATGTGGATAACCACAGAATATAAGCCGAGCTAACCACCTCGCGGATTGCTCCAATCGCTCAACCGTCATCTTGCTACTTCGCATTTAGACGCCGCGCATCTCATTTTTGTCCCTCGTAACAAGAGATAATTTTTTTTGCCAATTTGAATCATTTTTAAAGTTCCCGGCGTGCTTCGCTTCGGAATATCCTTGTTTTCTTTTGAACATACTCACTGGTAACTCCGACAACCGAATGATCAAAAAAACCATGGCAGATTGTTGATATTGAAGCAGGTAGAGAATGGAAAGACGGTCGATGTGTCGGCTCGGGGAGTTTGAACATCCCTTGTATTGTTTGAGAGTGCGTGAAAGGGTCGAGCGGAAGTCCCTTGCCAAGGAACTTGTTCCACCTCTGCAATCAAGATATCGAGCGAAGACTCGTCGCCATTTATCGCACCCTTTGTGCTGTGCGCGTTTTACAATCGTAACCGTAAGCTTTCCGTCCTTCACATCGCGAGTAATATTCGCATTCTCAATGGACGCAAAGTGCGGCTGCAGCACGACCGTCAATGTCTTGTCTTCCTGGGCCAGCGAGGCATCCAGCTCGAACGTCTGGCCTTCGATCTTTATCGTGGCGTGTCGATCGGTTACCTGAGCTGCATCGTTAGCAGTGGTTTCTGGCTTCGATTCCGCCGCCGGTGTTGTCGCCGATTCGTCGATTTGAGACTGCGCATTTGTGGATTGATTTTCGTTTTCCATAACCCATAACCTCTATGAAGCGAAAAGATTTTGCTGATTTTTTCCTGCTTCGGAACTCTGATTCATTGTCGGTACTGTCGAGCCTTCCGAATTCCCAGCCTCGGACATTGGCGCCTGCTTTGCACCTTGGTCAACAGTCTTGCTGGAACGCTTCTTTCCAGCCGGTTTCTGCTTCTTTATCTTCTCGGCGGCAAGGATGGGAAGGTTTGTCCGGTATTGTCCGAGTGCCGTTTCGAGGCATCGGCTCATAGCTTCATTGATATCGCTTATGGATATCTCCGAAATGTTGATCTGCGGAGCGAAATCGTGCGACCTGATGCTGATCACAGATTTTCGAATGCCGTCGCTTTCCGGAAGAAGTTGAATCACCGCTGTAACGGTACAAGCGTCGAAGGCGTACGGCTCTTTCTCAGTGAGAACGATCGAAGCTACTCCGGGTTCGGGCTGTGAGATGTGCGGTTCCTCGGCGCACAGTTCTTCGTTCGAAGGTTCGTCATTTACGGCCGAGGCGGTAACATCCGGCTCATCCGCCGCGTTTTCAGACGTCTCTACCGACAGCGGCGAATCCGGAGGAACCGAATTCGTTGGTTTGTCCTCGTTCGACTTCACGGCCGCGACGGCAACTTCCTCCGCCTCGAGGCCGTTATTCGTCTCGGCGAACTCCCTTTCAAATTCAGGCTTGCATTCATCAGCGTAGGATGAACGCCCACTATCAGTTTCCAGGGTCTGAGAAATAACGCCAAGATACTCGTCTTGAGGCTCCCGCGGCTCCGGATCAGAAACGATCTCCTGCAAAGGCAAAGGAGGAATGGATGTTGGAACTGGCCGAGTCGGAGGTGGCGGTACGACCGGCATTTGAGCTTGACCCGTTGGGCGTGCTGTCGGAGCAATAGCGACCTCCGTTTGAATGGCGTTCGGCTGAACGACATTGTGCTTTTCGATCTCGCGCAGCCTTTCAAGGAACTTGCTCAGAAAAAGATTCCTGATCGTTACTTCCTCATGGGCGCGGCACATATATTCCGCTCCTTTCCACATTTCAAGACCAAGCTGGTGATTAGTCTGGCCGCTGCTTTGAAAGCCCTCCGTCCGACTCACTTCGTTCGCAAGGGTGGTTGCGGTAAAGATCAGCTGTTCGATCTTCTCCCGATTGTCGAGCGGTATGAACGAACCGCTGTTCAGAATATTCATGTTTGTTCTCACTCCACATCACTGCCTTCAGCTTTTTTCCTCACCTCTCAGTTGTAGATCAAGCGCAAAAATCGGCTCGTGACGGATCACGAGCCGGGAATACTTTCGATAAAAGGTTATTTAAGCTGTGGCTGAGTAGGCAATGGGCCGATACTGCGAATCACACGGAACGTGCGGCGACCGCTCCCGGTATTTTCGCAATATCCTGGAAAGTGTCGAATGCGTGGTACCCATAGAACGGGCCGCCCGGCGCAGATTGCCATTGCTTTGCTTGAGTGCGTGTTCTATGAACGTTGCTGCCGCCTTAACATAAACGCTGTCGAGATCATCCGTGTCGGGATCCAGCATCACAGTAACCAAATTTCTTTCGACCGGCACCGCGCCTACTTGTGTATCTGGAGTTGCGGAATACTCGTGGGCCCCCACTAGTAATTCGCGTTCCGGCTGAGTAAGCCTCTGAACAATTTCAAAAGTGATCGACGGTGCATCCAGTGCTTCGACCGCGAGCCGGGTCGCAAAGTTGCGAAGCTCGCGATAGTTACCTCTCCATTCGAGAGTTTGAAGAGACGCAAGAGCTTCAGCATCGACGACGAATGGCACCTCTCTTCCGACTGCTGCTCTTTCTTCTTCGATCTGCCGAATGAACAACGACACAATTTTATCTCTCTGATATCGCAGCGGGATCGTCTCAAGCTGAAGGATATTCAAGCGGTCAAAAAGATCGGGACGGAACGAGCCGTCGCGAACCATTTTCTTCAAATCTCGCGACGTGGCGGCAACGATCCGAACATCTATCTCACGCTCATATGTGCCGCCGACTCTGCGTATTCGCTTTTCTTCCACCGCCTTTAGAAGCTTCGCCTGGAGGCTGAGTGTCAGCTCTCCTATCTCGTCAAGAAACAGGGTCCCGCCTCCGGACGTTTCGAACAGGCCCGCCTTGGCTGAAGCGGCGCCAGTAAACGCTCCTTTTTCATAGCCGAACAGTTCCGATTCGAGAAGTTCCGAGGTAAAACTGGCGCAATTAACACTGACGAACTCCCGCTTCGATCTCGGGCTTTGCTGGTGAAGCTTTTGGGCAATCGTCGTCTTGCCCGTCCCCCTCTCACCAGTGATAAGCACGTAATGCGGTACCCGTGCGTAAAGAGCTATCTTTTCCTCTAAAATCGACGACCCTCGGTCGAAGTTGTTGGCAGCATATTCGTTGTTCATTAAAGCGGATCTCCTCGTAAAAAGCTTCGGCAGGCTATCTCGATTGCGGTTTAAACAAGGTTCTTCGGTAAGTTATTCAGATCTTTAAATCCGAACCCTTGCTCCTTTCCGATATTCAACCTACATAACTAAAAACCCAAATCAGACGAAGAGGTTACTTTTGGGAAACAAATTTTTCCGATTTAACTGATGAATTATTGAAGGATGTGGCGATGTCCTTCAAAACCTATGCGGCAAAAAGCACTCCAGGCAGTTCGCAAACCACCGAGAGATCGCGAACTGCACTTTCATCCGGCTCGAACAGCCATCCAGGCAACACTGCCGGCTTTTCCTTTACATGAACATCAAACTCGCCCTGCAATTCCGGCAGAAAATTTATATCTGCCGACGCGGGCGGGTACAATGCAAGAATCGGCCCAAGCGACAAGTGCGGAGACCGTTCAGGTAGAAAGAACCGTTGTTTCCCATGCTGAACAATATTGACGAGTCCCATTCTGCGAAACTCCCGAATCTGCTCAAATGTCGAGGGACAAACCTCGGTGAGGAGTTGTCCCTGAAATCGCGTCGTTCGGACCTTGATATCGCCGGTCAGATTCACGGTGTTATTCTCGAAATCGACCACGCGCAATATCTCAACCGCGGTCTTGGGGCCTTCGGATCGCAGCCCAAAATGACGTCTTATATCATTGAGCCACTCTGCCGCTACATTCACACCCACAAGACGGGTTCCTTCGTTGGTCGTCGTCCTCACGATGTTCAGTGCGTCATGGCTGAGGGTTTTCAAATACTTCCAGATTGGCAGCAAGGCTCCGCTCAGCAGGTGAACCGTTTTTTGCTCAAATGGCGGGATCTTTGACTCTTCATTGAGCCACCATGTTTCCGCTCTGCTTTTCGGAACTACCCGGTAGTTCCGGTTGAGATCGTTCTCTCTTAAGTACGATATGTTCCTTCCGGCCGGTTTCGATATCGAGAACATCTGATACCTATCACCGGTTTCCGGGTCCGTGTGCGAAAGTGTTAGCCGAACAGCAACGAACGAACCGTCACGCCGATCCTGAAAGAACTGATGTATGTCGCTTTGAGCCAAATCGACAAACGTTGCAGGTTTTGTGGCTACCTTCAGATCCAGCTTGCAATAGACTGTCCTTGCTCCCGTCAATGCGTCCGAGTGGAGGATTTGCGGCGGCTCAGCTATCTCGACCGAGGCTGCTTTCAGATCTTCCATCCCGTCATCCAGCTTTCCCTTTTGCTTTAGGTATTCGATGGTCTCAAGGAATGTTGCGTAGAAGTAATCGAATAAGGCATTTTGGCGGTCAACTTCAAGAGAAAGGAGACGATTCAGAAAGCGCGGAATATTCGTCTTCTCGCTGTCCGGGACCACCTCGCCGTCATCGGTATTTTTTACAAGTCCCATATCTTTCAGGGCTTGCTTGGGTTCATCAAGACCCTCAATCTCTTTTCCTCGCATGATCCCTGTAAGCACGATATTCAAAGCGGATCGGCCTTCCTTGGATTCGAGATTATATTTATCAAGATTGCCTGCTTTTTCGGCCCGCCTGTCTCCTTTGGTAAGAGCACCCATGTTTCCCAGCCTGCGGGCGATCGTAGCTGAAAATCTCTTTTCGCCGCCAAGTTCGGTGAAGACGAGAAGATAAACTGGCGGAGCTACTTGTCCCGTTCGGTGAGTCCGGCCGAAGTCCTGGATCTGTTTATCGGCGGACCATTTGAGTTCCGCCGCGATGTGCAGACGTCGCTGCTTGTTTTCGACATGGCGGCCGGCATGGAGACTGTCGCCGGTCGAAGCAACCTCAGACATGATCGCGATTCGCTTGTCTCCGTTCTGAAAAGCGTTCTTCTCATGAAGATTGATCAATTTCGATGGCACTCCGGGAAGCTGGCGGGGACGGTATTCGAGTGTGCCGGAGGCGGTTCGGATGAGACGCTTTTTCCGTCCGGTCATCTCGGCAACGTTCTCGACACCAAAGTAATTGACGAGCTGATCGAGCGGATGCTCAGGCACTTCGAGAATGGATAGCTTATCCATTAGCTCAGCCCTCAACTGCAATGCGGCGCGGCTCTCTACCTGATTGCCTTGAGCGTCAAGGACAGGAATATACTCGACTGTTCCACTGTATGGATTGGTGCGTTCCTGGAAACAAGCGGTCGGGAAACAGTTTGCGACGAGCCGCGTGAGCGTTTCCCTCGGACTGAAGTCAAGGCTGTCAATGGCCTCCTCCCTGTCGGCGGCCCTATCGATCTGTTTCTTTGTCTGGCTCTCACCGGTACCCGTTATCGAAACTACGATCGATTCTTTTCGAGCAAGAGCATCTTCGATCTCGCGAATGAGCGTCGGCACCTTAAACGCCGTGATCAGATTCCGAAAGCACCGCTGATGCTCGGCCCAGAACTGATTTACGGCCGTTGCTCGCGTAGCCTTGCCCGAGTTAGTGAGATCCAGGGCACGGTGAATATTTTTGAAAACTTCCTGCCAGCCCTGGGCCATGTTGTCGTACATCCGGCGCTGTGCCGGGGTGAGCCAATGAGTAACCTCACGAAATTCAACCGCAAGCCCCGATTCCGGATCGGTTCCCATGCTAAGGTTCCCGCACAGGTATCGTCCCATCGCTTTCAAGTCGCGGCATACCATTTCAAGAGCGCCTACACCTCCCGATTCGATCTCTTCCGCGAACTGCTCGAAGCCCAGAGGGAAATTGGTACCGTCGCCCCAGAGCCCGAGTCTCGACATGTACGCCAGGTGCCGGACCTCGCCGGCGGATGTTGCCGACGAATACACAACCCTAAGGTCTGGAAACTTAACCGGGTCCTGCATTTCAAGAACGGCCGCTCCGGTTTGAGTCGATTTCCCTCGGTCGTCCGCGAAAGCATATTTAGCCTTATGGCCTTCATCGAAAATGACGACGCCGTCATTGCCGAGCCATCGAATCAGCTGGTCGATGCGACGCTTGCCGGATTTCGACCGAGCAATAAGCGATCGATACGTACAAAAGACGATACCGTCACCGAGTTGGATCTCACAGTCGGTGGGATAGTCATTTATTAGCTTTATGGGAGGACTGAGCCCCAGCCTTGAAAACTCGTCCGCGACCGCCTCAACGAGATCGGTTTTGACCGAGAACCATACTGCCCGTCTCCTCTCCTGAAACCAGTTGTCGAGGATCACTCCCGCCAGTGTCGCGGTCTTTCCCGTACCCGTTCCGTCCCCGATGCTGATGCCTGAGCGCGAACCATCGGCGAGGCGTTGTCCATGTGCCTGGCCCGCGTAGATTATCCTTTCGATCTGCATTGTGGAGAGCTTCCCGCTAATCGAGAGTTCCTTTGGAAGGTGGGGACGGTAAGTGATCGGTGGAGGTTCTACATTTGCGAGTCCGGGAGTCTCGACAATCACGCCTGGATGGGAAGCTCCTCCGACAACATATCGCGGGGTATAGACAAGAATTTGACTCTGCGTATGCGGCTCGTCTGCTTGAACCAAACAGCTTGGCGCGTTAGCAACAGCGGTTGAAAAGAGCGCAGCTACGCCCGCAGCTGTTTGTTCCTGACTTGTTAACATCTTTACTCGGTTGTTGGTTCGAATCGAAGACCTTTTGCGATAGATTGATCGAAGGCATCTTCGACAGACGTAGCGGAAATATCTATCCGATCGCCGAATGCGGCAGATGATGCTGGTTTTTCGTTAAATGTCTTGTGACCTAGTAGTAACGTCACTCGGACAGTCGTTCCGTACCGGTAATACTCACTGCCCGGTAACTCGATCGTGGCCGTGACCCGAATATTGGGAAGCAAGGACTGCCAGAATCTTCTTCCCGAGACGTTTCGAGGAGCACCGGCTTCTCCGAGGATGATCGCAAATCTACCGCCGGGAGCCAGACGCCTTAGAGCTGACTCGACATGCCGGAATCCGAACTTGTTTTGGTTACGAGCTACGCGGCCGCCGCTCGATGAAAACGGCGGGTTGGCAAGTATCACACTCGGGATAACACCTTCGAACAGGAAATCGTCAATGAACTCGGCGTCATATCCGGTCGGAACAAGTCCAGCTAGGGCCGAAAGCATTTGCCTACCGGGATCGATCTCGTTGGTTACGACAACTGCTCCAGCTGCCAACGCCCAGACTGCGAGGCTGCCCGTCCCGCAGGATGGTTCGAGCACCGTATCGCTCTCGGTAAGGTTCAAAAGGTACGCGGCGAGGTACGCGATTGAGGCCGGAGTCGAAAACTGCTGATAGGTGATCTGGCTATCGCTCCGCCACGACTGGGTCGGCAGTCTCTTTAGGAGAGGCTTGAGGATTTCAGAGCAGGAAGCCGAAGGATTGGTCGAGAAGAGCAATTGCTCCCCATATTTCTTCTTTATGAGGTGATTGAGGGCAGTTTCAGCAATCTCGTGAAAAAGATGTGGATTAGCAGACAGGCTTTCGACTCCTGACACGGAACACAGTTCGAGCAACTCCCGATTTGTGATTGGCCTATTCTCAATATCAATGATCGCGGTTATCCGATCGATCAGGTCGAAGTATATCCTCGACCGTTCGTTACACTTGGTCATTACCCCCTCGACCCGCCGCTTATTTAGTTCTTGATTCCCAAGATAATTGGCGGCTCGCCTGTTCGAGGCATTCCGGGGTCAAATATTTGAGCCATTCGGCAACAGTTAGATATTCCAGTCGAGCGCCGGCAAGCAGTGCCTCGTCTATTCCCTTAAAGCGCCGGTTCCATGCGAGAATTCGGATATCCCCGTCGTATCCGAAAGAGTTTTGATCCGAATAGCGAAACCTGACCAATGCCGCAAGAGCTCGCGAAACGTGAGGGTTCGTAAAGCTGTCGAGGTCGAAAGCGATTTCAAGTTGCTTACCGCGAGCGATCTCGATGATTTCTCGATGAGAAGTTGCGACCCCGCTGTTTCCCACGACATATTTCTTAATCAGGAAGCTTTGGGCCGTCGCCGCTTTTAAAGCTCCTTCAGTGACCAGAACGGGTCTGTTTGTCCGCAAACCGGGATCGGCATGATGTAGCGGAGCACCCGGCCCGGAGCCGTTTCTTTCCTTTAAGGATGACAGCCAAACGTATCTCCCGGATCTATTCGGGATATAACGCATGACTCTTATCTGGCAGGCGCGAATCAGATCGTCAGGACCGACAAACGGGATCAGCATTAAATCATCGAATGAGTTCTGCATGCTCCCAAGTTGAAGCGAGCCATTCGAATCCATCCAGAATCCGGGTATTCCCGCGAATGACAGCGTACTTCCTTCTTTCCCAAAAGACTCGACGATCCGCCTTGTTAAAACTCGCCGCTCCCTTACTGTTCGAGGGAGGTTTCCATACGGTGAAAGGTCAAATATCCGTCTTTCCGATAAACCACCCCGCCCGTTTACGATCTCATCGCTAGTGGATGCAGGCGACAGTTCGATCAGTTTTCGATAAACCTTGTGTAGGATCAAAGGTGGCGCCGTCGCGTTTGAAAAAGGCGGTTTTTTTCGTTTCGCAGATCTTTGGAAAACATGCGTGAAAGCGAAACCGGAACTCGATCCCGCATGGTAGTAGACTCCCCAGCCATTCCGGCTGATTCGATCAGCGCCCAGAGTAGAACGGGCGCAGAACGATATTGTTTCCGCTGCGGTTGTGCTGCACCAATCCGGCTTTCCGCAGGCATAGCATGGGCATTTTCTTGAGACTCTTCTGAATCCTCTAGCTACCATCACGACGTTTCCCGTCTCCCGTGAAGTGTCCGCCGCCTGTTTCCCCCTTCACCCAAAATGGTGCAATGTGATATTTTGCGTTGACATCTGTCACTTTTCACCGAATCCTTGAAGTGTGGATAAGCGTCCGGAATCAACGATCAAGAGATCATCAAAATGAGCCACCGCGCGGGGTTTGAGGCCGTTGAAAGAGACAACGCTACAACCGCGTTGAGAAGTTAGCTGCGAATCGGATATGAGCGATTTTTCATCCAAAGTATGGTTTCCGGAACCGGATGTCGAAGATGAGCAAGCGGCGAATCGTAATGAACACCCTTTAGATTGGCTTGCTCGATGTACTAACTGGAAAGGAAAAGAGTGTCGGCGCTTTTTAAACGAAAGCCTCTATCTATTGCCATCGGATGCCGTCAAATCTTTTGAAACCAATGCACGTCGTCGTTGGCAGAGCGCGCGCTTTGAACTGATCGTTGCACGAACATTACAAGAGTTGGGTGCAACGCTCAAAATCGAAGAGGCGAACGAAGCAGGAAAACGACCGGATTTCACCGCCTCATTTGCGGACGGTTCCGTGATTGTTGAAGCTGTTTCACCCGTCTTCGATGCTCACGCAGGTGCGACGGTGAAAATGCAAAAACCTCTTCTAAAAATTATTGAAGAGCGTTTGCCAGCCGGTATCCGGTGCGGTGTTTGGGAATTGCCAGTCATAGGTCTGGCGGATTCAAAAAAGGAATTCAAGATCGCAATAGAATCAATTTTCTCCGAACTGCCAGACCATTTTGATTCCGATCGATATGAAATCGAAAAGGAACTATCGAATGGAGACATTCGGATCACGATTTTCCCGGGGGATTCAAAATCTGGCAGAGTTGCGATCGAGCCAATAATTGCAGTATTTGACAACTCTGAAGAGCGAATTAGGAATGCCGTTACAAGGAAAAAGAGTCAGGTCCGCGATTCCAAAGAGCCCGTATTGCTTGCGATTGATGCGTCGGGGATTTCGAGCGAATTGGAGGATTTTGATATGGCTCTATTTGGTCGAACCTTTGAACGGGTTGATATGAACGGAAAAACAGTCGAAACCGGCTTTGATGCAGATGGCCTATTCGCGACTCGTCGCGAAAATGACCCTACCTATGCGGGAGTTATTGCGTTTCTTGAGATTGGTTTTCAAAAATGTCCCAATCCCGTTCTCTATCTCCACCCAAGGTTCAGCGGGTCATTGCCAAGTGCTTTTGAGGTTCTTGAACGTCGGTCTTTGAATCTCGAAGCGAATCATACCGAGGTTCAGGCTAATTCGGACGATGTTATGGAAAGACTGAACTTTGTTAAGAAGCCCCGCGACAAACCATTGCGCATCGAAGGCGAAGCTTTGCAAATTGAGCAAGACGGATAAGAGTTTCTCCCAAGGCCGCGCAAGTCTCATCCGAAGGCGAAAAAGTTTGATGCGAAGCGGTGCAAATCGCGGACGAACCGAGTAAAATCGCAGACGAAGCGCGAAAATTTGTGTTTGAAGGACGCTTAACCGCACGCGACGCGGTTAAAGTCGCGTTTTATTCGTAAGAATCACCAGTTTATTGACGGGAAGTTTGATCTTAGCCTTATGAAACCGCCGTGATAACGAGGCTAAAGAGAAACAAATCGGTGTATCTTTAGGATGTAGGTTAGCAAATGAGTGAAACTGTATTTAAACAGGTCAATTACGATCTCAATTCGCTTGTAAAGTACATTGAGTTGGGTGAAATTGGTTTACCCGACATTCAACGTCCTTTTGTTTGGAAGAATGCAAAAGTCAGGGATTTGTTCGATTCGATGTATCGAGGATATCCGGTCGGCTACTTGTTACTCTGGCAAAACGCTGTTTCGGATGATTCGCGGGTAATCGGCACCGACAATAAACAAAAGCCTTCACGACTGCTGATAGTTGATGGTCAGCAACGTCTCACCTCTCTCTACGCTGTTATTAAGCGGATTCCTGTTATCCGGGACAACTACAGCAGCGAGATGATAAGCATTGCATTCAATCCGATGGACGGTTCGTTTCAAGTTGCTGACGCCGCGATACGTCGAGATAAGGCCTTCATTCCCGAGATCTCAATCCTGTGGAGTGGTGATACAAAGATAACGAAGATCATACGAGATTATGTTGAAGGCGTTCGCTCAACGAAGGAAATTGACGAGGAACAGGAATCGGCAATCGAGGACGCGATCTTAAAACTTCAAGGATTGCTGACGTATCCATTCACCGCATTGGAGTTGTCGGCCGGCATAACCGAGGAAGATGTCGCAGACGTGTTCGTTCGGATTAATAGTAAGGGCACGCCTTTGAATCAGGCTGACTTTATCCTGACCTTAATGTCCGTATTTTGGGACGAAGGACGAATGCAATTGGAACAGTTCTGTCGCAATGCGAGAGTTCCAACCTCGAATGCTGTCTCTCCGTTCAACTACTTTATCGAACCCGATCCAGATCAGCTGTTGCGCGTCGGTGTGGGTGTTGGCTTCAAACGCGCTCGACTTAGAAACGTGTACTCGCTTCTTCGCGGTAAGGATTTAGACTCGGAGCAATTCAGCGACGAACGTCGAATCAAACAATTTGAAACCTTAAAGGCGGCTCAGGAACGCGCTCTAAATATTCAATATTGGCAAGATTTCATGCATTGCCTCAGGACGGCTGGCTATCGAAGCTCCGCTCAAATCAGTTCCCAGAGCAATGTCATTTTTTCATACATTCTTTATTTGATCGGACGAACGGAATATCGAGTAGAAGAATACAGCCTCCGAAAAGCGATCGCCCGATGGTTTTTCATGTCGGGAATGACCGGACGCTTCACTAGTTCCCCGGAATCAAAAATGGAGTTTGATCTGGCGAGGTTCCGGGATGTCGATAATGCGGATGGGTTTGTGGCAGTCCTAGAAGATGCATGCGACTTAGCTCTTACAGAGGATTATTGGAATATTGCGTTGCCTAATGACTTGGCCACATCCTCTCCATTGAGTCCTTCGCTTTCCGCCTATAATGCTTCTCTCGTTCTTTTGGGAGCACCTGTTCTCTTCTCAAATATGAAGATCTCAGAACTCTTGGACCCAGTAGGCCAGGGCGTTAGGAGTGCGGTCGAGCGCCACCATGTATTTCCCAAAGGCTACTTGGCCTCAATCGGAATCACAGATCGGCGCGAAACAAACCAGATCGCGAACTATGCGTATGTCGAATGGGGAGATAATACGAAAATTAATCATCGTGCGCCTAGCGAGTATGTGCGGGAGTTAGAGGATCGATTTGACGCGAAAGAATTGGCCGTGATGTGGGAAATGCATGCCCTACCGGACGACTGGACTCAACTCCCTTACAAGGACTTCCTCCAGCGCCGACGAGACCTGATGGCTCAAATAATCCGTCGCGGATATGAAACCCTTGTGAAAGGGCGAGTCCATGAACCGACGGAATTGCGAAAGAGTATTTACGATTACGTGGTCGATGGTGAATCGCATGAGGTTGAGTTCAAATCAACATTGCGAACAAACTTACACACAAGCAGCCACGACCCCAGGATGGAACATGCCGTTCTAAAGACCATCGCTGGATTTCTAAATACGAATGGTGGTCTGCTCACAATCGGAGTTACTGACGATGGAGTTCCGGTCGGCATTGAAACGGATGGCTTTGAGAACGAAGATAAGATGAGCCTGCACCTTGTAAACCTCGTAAAAGCTCGATTGGGCCCGACAGTTATGCAATTTCTACACCTTCGTTACGAGGATTTTGAAGGTAGTCGTGTGCTCGTCGTTGAAACAACAAAGGCGCGTGCGCCGGTTTTCGCGAAGGATTCAAATGTCGAAAAATTCTATATTCGGACAGGCCCATCAACAACGGAATTGTCCGCGAGTCAAACTCAGGACTTTATTCGCCAGCGGTTTTCGACCAATTAATGCAACAAAACTGATCGCAATCGCCTACATCGCCGCGAACCGCGTCGCCGCAGCGTAAGTTTGTCCTCCAGTTTTGCGTTGAGTGAAGTGTGGTTTCTAACGTTTTAGGAGTGAGATTAGTATGGCGTATTGGTTAAAGTTAATTGGCACGACGGAGATGTCTATTGATCCCATCGTCGTGCGCACGGAGGAATTCGTTGACTCTTCTGTTGGCAAAGACGAATGGATCGACAACGGCCACAAGATACTTCTATACGCGACGGGCCATCAGGTAGTCTACGCGTCGGCTGATGTGATTAGCGAACCGTACGATTCTGGTCAACCACGGTGGCCTGCTCGCGTGGATATACGATATAGACATCAGCCTCGTTCAGTTCAAGATGGTGTTCACGTTAACCAAATCAAGGACGTAGGTCATGCATTGCTCCAAGAGTTAATGCACAGGTCATTCATAAGAATCAGCGAGGAAGAATTCGATCGCGGCGAGCAATTACTCGCTCAAGCCGGAGCCTAGTTCATCATGATCGACCTTAGCTCAATTACCTCAGTTCACGCAGTATGGACGGACGACGGGAGTAGCTACGTCTATGAGGCTCTGCCCGAAAGCGTCCGCGGAAATGAAGATTCAAAATCTATTCGCTTTACGTTGCGCGAAGTTGATGGGCAAGACGATGACCTTGAAATTGTGATTCAGCAAAAAGTTGACGGCTCGTATACGTTTAAGACGGACTATTACGATGACCCGCTACGTGAATATCCTGTCAAGATATTTGTCGCAGGTGATGAATTCATCTCGTATTTCCGCGGGAAGGAAGGAACCGTATATTTCCATCTGGGTGGGTGACCCCGGCGGCAAAGGCGGCGATGTGCTGACCGTCGAGTTTACCGTGCTGGGCATTCCTGCCACGGGCTGAACGGGGTTCGTATTTCAAGCACAGCGAGGCGTTCTCGATCCAGGTCGCGACAAAAGATCAGGAAGAGACCGACCGCTACTGGAACGCGATCGTAGGTAACGGCGGCGAAGTAAAAATGACCAAACAAGAGATCATCGAAATGATCTACCGCGCCGGTTTCGAAGCCGTGGAAAGGGACACGGTCTACAACAGAGTCGCCGCACTGTAAGTTTGTGGTCCAGTTTTGCGTTGAGTGAAGTGGGCACGAAGCGTCTGTGAATGCTATGAAAGACAAAGTTCTTAGCGAAGTTACAAAACACTATCTGGAGTCACCTGATTTTAATGGGATTCCAATGTTACAACTCATCGTCCAAACAGGAGCTGACTGGAGCGAGGTTAAACCAACGCTTGCGGAATTGGTAAAAGAGGAGTTTGTGGGACTCCTTTTTTCCGAGTTCGAGCCGAATACCCACATACTACGCACCGGATTTCCAGACTCTGTTACCCAAATCGACAAACTTGCAACTGCTGACTTGATTCATACCTGCGCTTATCCGCGCCCAAAGCACTTGGAGACCGTGATTAATAAAAACGATTATCAGGACGAGCCATACAAGCTACCGATGGCTCTCGGTGAACCGCAACTCTCGTATAGGGCGTTTGATCTATCAATACTAGAGCTCTATCGAAACGATCCGCGATATTACTATACAAATGATGACATCAATGGGACTATCAGTGTAAAAGGTGATTTCGATGAGCCAAGCACGCTGTCGGAGAACGATCAGATCCTGCTAGAAACATTTGGGTTTGCTTACGATGAAGATATGAATCGCGCTGTTGCGACCTTTCTCAGATATCTTGCTGACTTGAGTTCGGAACATCAGAAACTTTGGCAGGTTAAGCAACTTGGCGATGGCTACAAGCTGCATCCTGACTACTATCGTAACTCGATAATCGGAGATTGGGGCGAGAAGGTGCCCATCTTTTCAGCATTTGTTAACGAACTGTACATCATCAATCAAATGTCAGTGGCCATGGAACGACCACCGCTATTTCGTAACGATTTCGGTAAATACGGGGAAGAACGTCCACAGGAGTTTGGCTTCTTAGTGCGACCTACTCTCAAAGAATTTAATGACTTCGTACACCTTCTCGACAAGATTGTTTCAGATAACATTAACAAGAAGTTTTTCCAGAATGAGATACCTTATGAAACTGAAACAGAAAGATCGGACGGCAAAATAGTAGTCCAGCCGAAGGGTACCTTACAGCTTTTTGATGAATGGCTTCGGAAATATTTTCGGTGCAGTGACTGGGCGGCATGGGAAGAGAGTATTAAAGCGATTCGAAAAGTTCGGAAACTACGTCAAGAACCCGCCCATGCGATAAACGAGAACATTTTCGATCAGAAGTATTCAAAGATCAGCGAGAACTCATTGTGGAAGTCTATGAGGCCATAAGAAACATCCGTCTGATTTTCACTAACCATCCGAAAGTAAAAGCGGCCAATATCGAGGTTCCAGACTGGCTCTTTCGCGGTGAAATATGGACCTATTAGGCTTAATTTGAGACGTCAAACTTGGCAATTAAATCGACCGTTTCTGTAGAGCGAACGCGTAGAATACGGGTGTAGGGTTATCCATGAATTTCTAAATATGTTGAACTGAGGGACAGACATTATGAATTTACTGTATGAGAAACGTCGCGATTTGTTTATGAGGATCGCAACGGGTGTGGGCAACGTGGCCGATGGAAAGCAAATTATTATTACCCACTTTCTTCCGGATCGACCAGAGCTTCTTGAAGCCTTTGATTCCATCGCCCCTATTGCGGCTTTAGTTGCTATCCCTTATTCAATTGTCCCAGAGGTCCTCAATCAACTCCGCTTACAATATAACGTAATAACACCGTCGCTTGCTGAACTATTCGATGAAGGGTACATGCTCAATTTGGTCCGCACCGTCGTGGCAAATAATCCCAACACTAGAATCGCATTGAATGAGATCGGCGGGTATTTTGCTCCCTTTATTAAATCAATCAATACGGAGTTTGGTACTTCTATCGTCGGTTGCGTAGAAGATACACAGAACGGACATGTTCGGTATGAGAAAGCCAGGCCGCTTCAGTACCCCGTGATTTCGGTAGCCCGAAGCACACTTAAAGAGGGTGAAGATACTTTAGTAGGCCCATCTTGTTATTTTTCAGCGGATAAGTTAATGCGGGCTCTTGGTATTTTGCTAACACCACGTCGAGCTTTGATTGTTGGATACGGGAAAGTCGGTCGAGGTATGGCTTTTGCACTTCAAGACAATGGGAGTACGCCACTTGTTTACGATATTAATCCTATTCGCAACGGAGTCGCGCACGGTGACGGTATGTTCATTCCTGACCGAAATTCCGCGCTGAAAGGTTGTGACGTTATTTTTGGTTGTACTGGCGTAACTTCTATTGCGGGGTCCGACTTTGATTTGCTCGATGATGGATGTTTTCTAATAAGCTGTAGCTCGAAAGATGTGGAATTCGATCTACCTACTCTGAATGCAAATTATACTAAAACAAACCTTATCCCAAAGGTCGACAAATTTACGTCACCGCAGACCGGAAAGACGATATATTTGTTTGGAGAAGGAACTCCGATCAATTTCCTTGATGGGGCGGTCTTTGGGCCAGTATTAACTCTTGTTCAAGGAGAACTTGTCCTAGCGATTCGAAAAATTTTCGACGAAGTAGCAACCGGAGAACTGAGCGAACTCGGTGTTACTGATCGCAAAAAGATAGCAGGCGATTGGCAATCAATATTCATCGATCCGACGTCAGGCTCATTCTTTTATTAACGGACTGCAAACTGACCATACCTGTTCAAAACATTCGGAGGCACAATACCATGACACAAGCAAAAAATACAATTTGCCTTTAGTACGATAAGGACGCTGTAACGGGCATTCCCTCCAGGGCTGAACGGCGGTTCGTATTTCAAACACCGCGAGGTGTTCTCGTTCCAGATCGCGACGAAAGATCAGTAAGAGACCGACACCTACTGGAACGCTATCGTCGGTAACGGCGGCCAAAAGAGCCATTGCGGCTTGTGCAAAGCCAAAATAGGGCCTCTTCGGGGAGATCACGTTAGTCCGCGCACGAAGCAGATACTTGCGGGAGTGCAATACTTAGTATTTCGGCTTCATTTCTTCCAACCGACGATCCATGTCCCTAAAGAACCCCGACAGGACGGTTGAGACCATTCGCAGTCTTGCGGCTTCGGTCGCAGCTGTCTGATTTATTAATGCTGCTTCCGTACGTCCTTCGAAGTTCAGCTGGTTTCCAACTTTTTCCATATCGGCGGAGCGTCGTATACCCGAAAGTTGAATACCCGTTCCTTGACGACTTGCCTGAGCCGCGATTCCACTCCCGCGATCTATGGCAGCGATATTCTGGGACGATTGTGCTTCGTATGCTTTGTTGATGTCCCCCTGATACGCATTAGAAGCATCAACCTTCTTATCCGTTACGATATCCGTATTGTTATTCTGAAGCGAGACTGTGTCGCGGGTAGTAGAATCCATCTGTTTATTAACTTCCTGTATCGGATGCTTACCTCTCGACCAGTCGAAGAGTTCCTGTCCGGCGCGTATCGGTACGGTAGTCCCGGCGACCGACGAACCGCCGGGCGTAAATTCATAAGTCTTCATACCGAAACGCTCAAGGTTATTCTGACCACGCAGGTCGATCTCCTTGCTTGCGTCAAAGGTGCGCCCTTCGCGAGTACCTTCTGCCTCGGCCCTCATGCCTGTGATCTCTCGCCTCGTTGCCGCCGAACTGCTCGCCATACCGAAGGCCTTGTTAGCCTGGGCCATAAGCGATTGAGTTACTTGATTCGCCCGGATCTGCCCAAGGCTTGTTGTTAGCCCACCTTCGACACCCGCGACCGACGAAACAAGCCTCGCTGCGGTAGATTGATTCGCCGCTTCAAGTGCCTTCTTCGCGCCCGTCTGTTCAGCGTTGTAAATTCCCTGTATCTGAGTGTTCTCAGCCTGACGATGAAGTGCGGCACCTGCAACCAACCCATAAGTCTCAAGAGCAGTGCCCATAGACGAAAGCATCCATCCCATCGAGATCTGCGATACGCCTTCATAGACTTGTCCGCGAAGAACTCGATAGCTTAGCCACGGAACGAGAATAAAACATAGGCTCGAAACAAAGAACATCGAGGTGACAATAAGAGCGCTCGAAGCAGGATCGTAATTGCCGTTTGTAATAATAGTCGCGGTCGTCGGGTCAAGCGAAAAAACGGCTTCACCGTTGTAGATAGATAGAGCCAGAAGCCCGATCCCGTAGCAGACATAGAGCGTAACCTCCTTGACGATGGGAAACGCGAGTGCAAACGTCGCGACTCCCCAGCAAAACGGATAGAACATCTGATTGGCGAACTTCTCGTCAAATCCAAATGCGGAAAGCACTGGGGCCGCTAATTTCAATCCAATAAGGATAAACAACCCGGAAAGCGACAGAAAAATCGCACCGAACTTGATAATGTTCTGCCCGATAACCATAAATGTGAACAGTTTTGGCATGCTCCAACCGAGAACGTTCATTTCGCTTGTGACGTCCTTCACTGACGAGCTTTTGTCGGTGATGATCCCAACTAAACCGGGTTCGCCATTGGGCAGATGCTCGGCAAGAAGTTCGTTCGGATCTTCCACGGCAAAGTTGTTTTTTACATATTGCTTCATCTTTTCGTCGAACTCGGTAACAAGGGACTGGTTGTACGCCTTGACGGGGCGCGCAAAGAATTTTCCGGTGACGGTGAGGCCATCAATAATAAAAGGGCTTGCCCCGATCACGACCATAAAGATGATCGTCCTGACGCCCCACGCTACAAGCTGCTCAGGTCCGAGCCCTCGGTTGTCGTGGAATCTTCTAATGAAGGCCAGGATCAGAACAAAGCTCGCAATGATCCAGGCAAGGAACATCAAAATCGGCATCAATGGCTTTACTATCGAATCCAAAACGGATCGGAAAAGCCACTGCTGACCTGTCAACATCAGGTTCTTTATTTGCTCGCTGAAACTCGGTGCAACTGGTTTCGGAGGAAGCACAGGTCCGGGAACAGGTGTTGCGGCAGGGTTAGCTGGATACTGGTTCTCGAACTGCTGCAAGACCGGCGCCGGACTGCCGTCAAGCGGTGGCATGAAAGGCGAGTCGGTATTTACGCCCAAGATAAGGTCGTTCGCCGTTACCGGTCGACCGTTTATCGTTCCGATAGGAGTTTGCCCTTCAACGCGAGGGGGGCGGGGCGGCCGCGGACGTTGTCCGGCGGCCGTCGCAGCAAGGCAGGCGTAGAGGAGGGGCGTTAGCAGGAACATGAGTGCGGCAACCGTGCCGCGCGAGAATTGTTTGGCTTTCATGGCTTTCCTTATGTCGGGTTATAACGCCCGCGTAATTCACGGGACGGGACTCTGGTAAACGTCATCGTCCCAGACTTCATACTTTTCTAGCTCGCGTAAGAAAGAGTCGGAGGCCTGAGTGATACCGGTCATCATTTCCGATGTCTTGCGGATCTCGTTTCCGAACTCGGTCATCTGCTCCGTCTTGAGACCGTAGGTAACAAACTTTGCCTGGATCTTTGCTTCGAGTTCGCGAAGCTGACCTTCGACGGTTG
>JBDTZW010000105.1:0-2128 GCA_040004905.1 Acidobacteriota bacterium | reverse complement strand
GCGGGCACCGTCGAATTGCCATTCGGTTTTCAATTTTCCCCGATCCTGACGCTTGCCTCGGGTGTGCCAATGGATATCCTGCTTCCTAGCGGCCAATCTCGAATTCCGCAGCTGCAACGAAATGCGGGCGGACGTCTGTTCAAAAATGTCGGTGAACTGAATGCGTTCATAACGCAGATCAATGCCGCTGGAGGCGTTAACGGATCCCCGCTTCCGCTTGCTCCGTCGAACGCAAAATTCAATGACACGTTCAGCGCACTTGACGTTCGGCTTTCGAAGGTATTTACGTTTAAGGAACGATTCCGTCTGGAGCCTATCATTGAGATTTTCAACCTCTTCAATACGACTAACGTGCTGGGTGTTTCAAACACCAACTACTCCGGCTATGGCAATGTTCTCGGCACAGCGGGATCACATGGATTCGGTCAACCCGTGACAACGGCCGGCGGAGTCTTCGGGTCGGGCGGTCCGCGTGCATTTCAGATCGCGGGACGATTTACATTTTGAACGCAGTATCAGAAAACGGTTCACTTAAACGGCAGTTCGGATTGTGGACTGCCGTTTCCGTGATTGTCGGCCAAGTCATCGCCGTCGGTATTTTCCTGACGCCGGCAGGTATGGCAAAATCGGTCGCCTCGCCCTTCTGGCTTCTGTTCGTTTGGTTGCTGCTTGGCGCTCAGACGCTCGCTGGAGCTTTGTGCTACGCAGAGCTTGCCGCTCGGTATCCTCAAGCGGGTGGCACATACGTCTACCTTCGCGAAGCCTACGGCCGTCTTGCCGCGTTTCTTTACGGCTGGATGGTCCTACTCGTTCTGGATCCCGGACTAACCGCCGTATTCGGCGTCGGAACCGCTGCATACGCCGCCTATCTGATCCCGACAACGCGAATCGAGAAACAGATCATCGCGATCGCCGTGATCGTGGTGATCGGTGTGATCAATATTCTCGGCGCCAAACTCGGCATGGGCTTTCTGAAGATATTGACCGTGCTGAAGGTCGGTGCACTTCTCTTTATTATTCTCTACGGCTACGGCGGACGCTTCGGCCATGTTTCAAACTTCACTCCGTTTTTTGCGACACCGCCGGATATGTTTGGAGCGTTAGCCGGCGGCATTGTCGGAGCATTCTTCGCCTTTGCCGGATGGTGGGAAATGACGCGTGTCGCCGGCGAGATCGAGGATCCGCGAAAGAACGTCCCTAGGGCACTCGTTCTCGGCGTGCTGATCATCACAGCGTTGTATGTATTGACCAGTGCGGCGTTTATGTATCTGGTGCCTATCGCAAACGTAACCAATGACGAAACTTTTGCCGCCCAGGCGGGCGAGGCCCTCTTCGGCCGTGCCGGCGGTTTTATTTTCTCGGCGGTGGTAATTGTCTCGCTCCTGGGAACGCTGTTCGCGTATATGATGGTCAGTCCGCGCGTCTATTTCGCGATGGCGCGCGATGGTTTGTTTTTCTCATCGTTCGGTAAACTGCATCCGCGATTTGGGACCCCGCATCGCGCGACATATTTTCAGATGCTCATCGCGGGATTGCTCGTTCTATCCGGTTCGTTCGATCAGATCATCTCTTATTTCTTTTTCGTAGTGGTACTTTTCATCGCGTTTTCAATAGCGGGCCTCTTCATCATTCGCAAACGCGAATTCGATGGCTACAAGACGCCATTTTTTCCGTTGACCCCGGTCTTTTTTCTTGCGCTGACCGTAGTCGTTCTTTCCTTTGTTGCTCTCCGTTCACCGATGAATGCGGCAGCGGGCGTTGTGGTTGTGATCGTCGGAATACCAGTTTACTATTTATTTTTTCGATCCAAACCAGATAGTGTAGAGGCTGAATAGTTCACGATGGCCTGGATAAAAACGATACCGTTTGACAAAGCGGACGAAAAACTTAAAGAGATACTGATGAAGACGCGTGAATCGTATCCCAGGGAATACGGCTCGCCCAATCCTCCGTCGATCCCGCTCGACGAGTCAATAGTCGACTCGCATACGCTGATTCCGGATGCTTTGTATCATTCGTTCACTGCGTTCAGCGCAATGATGGCTCCCGACCTGCCGCTCTCGCGGCGTCAGCACGAGATGATCGCCACGATGGTCTCGCTGACGAATGACTGCTTTTACTGAGTGGA
>JBDTZW010000290.1:0-2129 GCA_040004905.1 Acidobacteriota bacterium | reverse complement strand
TCGCCTTGGGATCGCTCCACGGCCGAAAGCGGTAACCGAGCGTAAACATGTCCGAGTCCGATCGCACTCCCGGATACCGAAAAAGCTCCCACGTACCACCCATCGCCTCGCGGCCTTCAAGAATTGCGAACGTTTTGTCGGGACAATTCATCCGAAGCCTTGCGCCGGCCCCGATCCCGGAAAGGCCCGCTCCAATAATAAGGACATCGAAATGCTCCATGGATAAAATCAACTGCACCTCCGGCTTACCATGCGATCCAGCTGGAGATGCCGAAATGAAAATGCCTATAATAGTGCTGAAAAAGGACGTTCTTATGTCGTCATCTGGTCAAAGAAGAATAATATCGCATTCGCCCTCGGTGACGCACCATGGGCGTGTTCAACTTATTTTTGCGTGCTTAATATTGGCTGGTGTTTGCGGCGGCTGCGGCATGGCATCGACCCAGCCTGATAGGATCACGACGGCCTTCGAACGTCATGAAAGCGATGTGCGGGTAGAGGGCGAAGGTGTCGTCACCAAGCTGCTCGCCGACGACAGGTCTGGCCTCGCTCACCAGCGATTTATTATAAGGTTGAGGTCAGGACAAACCGTGCTTATCGAACACAATATCGACATCGCACAGCGTCTCGACGACCTTAGACCTGGTGACACGATCGGTTTTGCGGGCGAGTATGTTTGGAACGAACAGGGCGGTCTCGTGCATTGGACCCATCACGATCCGGCGGGCAAACATTCCGATGGCTGGCTAAAACATAACGGCCGTACTTATCAGTAAAGCTAAAACGCTTCGTTAAAACTCACGTCGCCGGCGACCGCAACCTGATAGGCAGAGACACGGCGTTCGAAGAAATTGGCGAGTTCCTGGACGTCCTGGAGGTCCATGAAACCGAACGGGTTTTTTGCTCCGTACACCTTCGGCATTCCCAGCATTGCAAGACGTTGATCGGCGATGAATTCGAGGTATTGGCGCATATCGACGACCGAAAGGCCGGCGACGCCGCCGCTGAGGATGTCTTCAGCGAACTTCATCTCACATTCCACTGCCTCATCGAGCATTTCGACCACGCGGCGTTCCATTGAGGCGTCGAAGAGATCGGGCTCTTCGCTTCGCACATTTTTAACGACCTCAAGTGCGAAGTTCATATGGGCCGATTCGTCGCGAAAGACCCAATTGGTCCCGGCGGCGAGGCCGTGAAGCAAGCCCTTTGATCGCAGAAAATAGACGTAGGCAAAAGCCGCGAAAAAGAACAGGCCTTCGATGCAGGTAGCGAAACAGATCAGATTGAGCAGAAAATTCTGCCGGTCTTCTCTTGTCTGCAAGCTGTCGAGATCGTTGATCGAATCGATCCACTTCATGCAGAAATCGCCTTTCGCGCTGATCGAAGGAATATTCTTGATAGCCGAAAACGCTTGTTCGCGCTCATCGTGATCGGGAATGTAGGTGTCGAGCAGCGTGAGATAAAACTGCACATGCACGGCCTCTTCGAAAAGCTGCCGCGAGAGATACATCCGGGCCTCGGGCGAATTGATGTGTTTGTAGAGATTCAGGACGAGGTTATTCGAAACGATCGAATCGCCGGTCGCGAAAAATGCCACCAGACGATTGATCATATGCCGCTCCGCCGGCGTCATCTTCGAACGCAGATCGGTCACATCAGTAGAAAAATCGACCTCCTCGACCGTCCAGGTATTCTTGATCGAATTTTTATACATCTCATAAAAATCCGGGTATTTCATCGGACGAAGCGTTAGGTTGAAACCAGGATCTAGCAACATATTTTTGTCTCTACTGACATGCCTCGCACGATTCGGGGTTTTCCAGTGAACAGACAAGTGCTTCTTCGTCCGTATAGACCTTGTTCTGGACGTCGGCCGGAAGGTCCGATGTCTTGAACTCGGCAGTCACTTGGGCGATCTTGGTTGCGGGCCGTGAACGCAGATAGTAGGTCGTTTTCAGGCCTTTTTGCCAGGCGTACATGTACATCGAGGAGAGCTTGCCAATATTAGGGCTTTCCATGAATAGGTTTAGTGAAGCACTCTGGTCTATATAAGCGCCACGTTCGGCCATCATGTCGATAAGGGAACGCATCGGGATCTCCCATGCGGTGCGGTATATCTCGCGGAGCTC
>JBDTZW010000468.1:0-2131 GCA_040004905.1 Acidobacteriota bacterium | reverse complement strand
TTTGTAAAAGCCCCATCCTCAGATTTATCGGATCACGCAGGCTCTGTTGTTCGAGCTGGGCGAGAGCGTCGCTTTGCCTCCCTATCGTAGATAGGAAAAACGCATAGTTGTTGCGCGCCAGGTCGAGGTTGGGGTTGAGCCCGATCGCTCGCTGATATTCTCGTTCGGCACCCGCCCAATCAAACTCGTACTCCTTTATTCCCGCAAGGATCACGTGGGCATCCGCCAGGTTCGGGTCAATGGCCAAAGCCCGATCGACCGCAGTTCTGGCTTTCGGCATCAATTCGTAAGGATTTCCGGCTCCTTCTGCCAGTTGCCAATTGATCCAGGCGATCTCCGCATGAGCCTGCGCAAAGTTTGGGTCAAGCTGTACTGCATGCTCGAAATATTCGAGCGCCTTACCGCGAACGTCGTCCGGGCCGTTCAACTCAACCAGGCCGCTGAGATAATAACGATAGGCTTCCGAATTCATGGTGTCGCGATTAGCGAGCCGCGTTGATTGAAGATCGGTTAGTTTTACACGCAACTGCTCGGTGACCAGTTGAGCGATCTCATTTTGTATATTCAACAGGTCATCAACCTTTCTGCGATACTGGCCGCCCAAAAGATGTCTATTTTCAGCGGCATCGACGACATCTACCCGGATAAGGAGATCCTCCCCGATCTTCGCTACATTGCCGGTTATGATCGCCCTGGCTCCAAGCTTTGCCGCAGCGTCATTTAAGTCCAAGTCCTGACCACGAAATTTGAAACTCGAGCTACGCGAGATAACTTTTAATTGGGGCAACTGCGAAAGCCGATCTATCAAACTCTCACTAACGCCATCCGATGCATATGTAAATCCTGGGTCTCCTGTCAGATTTTCAAAAGGCAAAACCGCGATCGAATCGATCGGACGACCTGTTCGAGAACCACTGACTGCGTAGTAGATCCCGTACGCAAGAAGGGCAATCAGCGTGATCGTGCCGATCACTAACGCAATACCTCGATAAAGGGTCGATCCATTTCGCCCATAGGCGGAGCGAAAAGGCCAGAAGGAGCGCGGCCCGGCTGTTCCACCGCTAGTCGTTTCGGCAACATCACCTGCCGTCGGAATACCGTTTTCAAGTGCAGTCTTGATCTCGCCATTGTCGAATTTGCGCGTGGAATCCGGGTCGGTGGACCGGCCAAGGTCATTATCATATTCGATCCGCTTCCTTACCTTTTCGAGGTCAATTCTTAATTCGCCAGAGGTCTGGTATCGCTCAGCCGCTTTTTTCGCGAGCGTTTTACCGACTATCGATTCTAATTCCGGGTCCAGATCCTGCGCATAGAAGACTAGTGGAGGCGGCTCTCGCTGAAGCACGGAGACAATGATATCGGTAGAGGTCTCACCCCAAAAAGGCCTATGCCCCGCGAGCATCTCATAGATGACAACACCTAAACTCCAAACGTCCGTGCGCTCGTCGACGTTAAGGCCGCGAGCCTGCTCGGGCGACATATAGGCGGCGGTGCCCATCACTGCTCCCGGCTTGGTTTTGTGAAGCGCCTGGGTCGGATCTTCGGGACCTGAACCCGAAGAGTTCGGATCGGCACTGAGTTTGGCGAGGCCGAAATCCAAAACCTTAACGTATCCGTCGCGCCTTACCATGATGTTTTCAGGCTTGATATCCCGGTGTGTTATACCCGCATCATGGGCGGCAGAAAGTGCGGAGGAAACCTGTATCGCGATCTCGAGAGCTCTTGCTGGATTCAATCTCCCGCCTGACAAATGCTCGTTGAGAGTTTTTCCGTCTACGTACTCGGCGACTATGAACAGTGTTCCTTCGGCGGTCTTTTCGAATTCGTAAACCGTCATTATGTGCGGATGATTCAGCGCCGAAACGGCCTGCGCCTCCAAAGCGAAACGCCGCAAGCCTTCTTTGCTTGAAACATGGTCTGAGTGCAAAACCTTTAGAGCGACATACCTTTTGATCCGTGTATCGATAGCGTGATACACCTCACCCATTCCGCCCTTGCCGAGAAGGTGCGTGATCTCATACCGCCCGTTAAAAAGCGTTCCCGGTTCGAAACCCTTTGAGATGGTTGCAGACGGCATGAGATCCATTTTCTCAGTCCGCTCAGCTTCAAAAGCGCTCAGGACCTCGGCGAC
>JBDTZW010000385.1:0-2134 GCA_040004905.1 Acidobacteriota bacterium | reverse complement strand
GCATGCAAATCGTAGCAAAGGGCAGTTGAAAGTTCAAAGATTAAGTGCAAATATCCCGCGGCTGTTCGGGTTGCTTGCCCGCTTTGTCGCGTTGCGTGTAATAATTTCACCAAAAGCTTGCGGAACATTCGCGGTATCACTCAGGAAATGTCCAAACTTTTCGAAAAACTTCTCAGGCCATTGCTTTTCAAATTAGACCCGGAACGCGCTCATGAGCTCGGGATTGAGGCGTTGAAGCTCGGCGCCGGATCGATATTTGGGGCGAGACACGACGAGAATATCCTAGAAGTCGAACGATTTGGCCTCAAGTTCGCTAATCCGCTTGGGATCGCCGCAGGTTTTGATAAGAACGGTGTGGTTGTCAATCAACTCGCAGGTTTAGGTTTCGGTTTTGTCGAAGTCGGCACCGTCACGCTTGAACCGCAGCCCGGAAATGAAAAACCCCGGCTTTTCAGGTTGCCGGACGACCGAGCGCTTATCAATCGTCTTGGCTTTAATAATCAAGGCGCGAAAACCATAGCCGGCCGGCTCGAGAAAATGAGCCGGAAATGCGTACTAGGTGTAAATATCGGAAAAAACAAGGATGTTCCAAACGAGGAAGCGGTCGAGAACTATTTTCGGTGCTTCGAAGTCGTTCGTGACGTTGCGGATTACATCGCGGTCAACGTTTCCTCGCCGAACACGCCGAATCTGCGTGAGCTTCAGAAAACTGAAAATCTTGAAGATCTGCTTACAGCGATCCAGCGCCAAAATGAAAGGGATCCGGTAGGCGGAGCGCCAAAACCCCTATTGGTAAAGATAGCTCCCGATCTTTCAGAAGCGGAGATAGAAGGGATCGCGGACGTTTGTATTCGTTTGAAGGTCGCCGGAATAATTGCCACCAACACCACTATCGGCCGCGGCGGTTTGAGGACACCGGATCTAGAGAAATTTGGCGGAGGCGGGTTGAGCGGTAGACCTCTCTCCAACAGATCGACCGAAGTAATTTTGCAGATCTACAGATATTCAAACGGAAAACTGCCGATAGTGGGTGTTGGCGGAATATTCGCTGCTGCCGACGCGTTTGAAAAGATCGCCGCGGGAGCGAGTCTTTTGCAGGCCTACACGGGTTTTGTTTACGGTGGGCCTTCGTTTGCGAGCGATGTGAATGCCGGCCTCGCAAAGATCCTGCGGGAACGCGGCTTTCCGAGTCTCGATGAGGCTGTCGGTTCCGCAGTAAAATAGACGCCGGTCAAAGTTTGACACCAATTCTACAGAGGTTATAATACTCGTTTTGCCTTTTGCTTAGCACAAGGCAAGGGTTTATCCGGTTTGACAATGATCGTCGATCTCGCTGAAAACGACCAGTGGCCAAAAAATTTCGATGTGGTAATCGATCGGTCGGGGATTGATCTGGAAAGGGAAGAAGCCCGACTCGCGGGGCCGGTTACGGCCAAGGGTTCGATCGATAAGCACGCAGGTTGGTTCTCGGTTTCCGGGCAGATCACGGCGGATGTTGAGATCGATTGTTCTCGCTGTCTTGACCCTTTGAAACGGCTGCTGGCGATCTCGTTTGACATCCGCCTTCTGAATGGCGAGGTCTTGTCGGGAGCTGCAGAGCGGGAAGTTGGAAAAGGCGACCTCGATCTTTCGGTGCTCGACGATGAATGCGTCGATATGAACGAGATCGTTCGTGAGCAGATATTGCTCGAATTGCCCGAACAGGTTTTTTGCAGCAAAAACTGCAAGGGTTTGTGCCCAAAATGCGGGTCAAACCGAAATTTGATAGATTGTAAGTGCGAAGAAGACGAGATCGACCCTCGTTGGGCGGCACTAATGAATCTGAAGTAACGGTTTCTGGTTTTGATATTAAGGTCGAAAACCTAAAACCCATGACCAAAAGCCCAATTTTTACGAGGTTACAAAGAGATGCCAAATCCAAAACGAAGACATTCACACGCCAGAACACGCGAACGCCGAGCGCACGATGCCTTGAAAACGCCTCAGTTCTATATTGACAAGGATTCCGGCGAAGCCAAGGTCCCGCATCGCATCGATGCCAAAACCGGAATGTATAAAGGCCGCAAAATAATCGACGTCAAAGAAGCCGAATAGATTTTTGAAATAATTCAAATTTTGAGTTCTAATTCTAATC
>JBDTZW010000424.1:0-2136 GCA_040004905.1 Acidobacteriota bacterium | reverse complement strand
CATCAGTCTCGATACCGAGCTTATCGAGCGAGCCTTTGTAGAACATCGCCTCGGCGGCAAAGCCATTGACATAAAGATCTCCGGGGGGCGGGACAAAGATCTTGTCGGCGGCGGTCGCGATGTAATATTCCTTGTTCGAGCCGATGTCCATGTAAGCGTAAACCGGTTTGCCGGTGGTACGAAAATCCTTGATCGCGTCACGCAACTCGTCCGCCTTTGCCCATCCAATGCCGGGAAAATTGATATTGAGCTGGACCGCGGCAATTCTTCCGTCTACCTTCGCTTTGCGAAGAGCGGTAAGAAGTCCGGTGAAGGATTGTTTCTGCGAGATACCGAAAGCCTTAGCGAGTGGTTCGTCGGGGGCGTAATCCGGTAGGTCGCCTGAGACATTAAGAACGAGTACAGAATTCTTCGCCACTGTGGGACGGCCGATCGATTCGGCAAGGATTGCGATGCCAATGATGCCGATGAGAACAAGAACGAGCAGGATCCCGCCGATGATGAGGATAACTTTAGATGTTTTTGATAGTGCCATTAGTAAATTGTTGGACCGAAACTTCTTTAATCAGATTAACTCAAAACTGCGTCGATACAGCATCATAATACGACGGCTTTACCGAAAAGGTTTGTTCGAAATACGGCTAAGGGCAAGTGTCAGAACTCTCGCATGCATTTCGTTTTCAATAGTTTACGGCATATAATTGTAATCTTACAGTGATGGTCGGCACCTGATCCGGCGGTGTTTATGGCGAAAAAAGGCTCAGTACTGGTCTGTGACGACGAGGAAATAATGCGCGACGTGCTGGAGACGATACTCTCCGGTGCGGGATATAAGGTCGAATTAGCGCGCACCGGCGAGGAAGCTCTCGAAGCGTATTCGAACCAGGCATTCGACGTGGTTTTGATGGATGTGTCGATGCCGGGCATGGGCGGGCTGACGGCGCTTGAAGAGTTGATGAAGGCTGATCCTGAGGCCGCGGTGTTGATCGTGACGGCGTATGCGACCTTCGAGACTGCGATCTCGGCTTGGGAAAAAGGCGCCGCGGGCGTCATCAGGAAGCCATTTCAGAACGAGCAGATCCTTGCACTGGTCGCGCGGGCGATCAGGAAGAGAAAGAAAGAAGAAGAACGGCAGACGCTTCGACAGGCGATGGTCCGCTCGGTAAAACGGGAAGGATTCATCGGCCGGTCGGACGTGATGGAGAATGTGTTTCGCCTCGTCGAGCGAGTAGCTCCGGCGCGCTCGACGGTCTTGATCACCGGCGAAAGCGGAACGGGAAAGGAACTCGTTGCCAAGGCCATCCACGAAGCGAGCCCACGTGCCGATCACCCTTTTGTCATTGTAAATTGTTCGAACATTCCATCCGACCTTCTCGAATCGGAATTGTTCGGCCATACCAAGGGTGCATTTACTGGCGCCGTCGCTTCGAAGAAAGGCCTCTTTGAAGTCGCGGACACGGGGTCGATCTTTCTCGACGAGATCGGCGATCTTCGGCCGGAAATTCAAGTTAAGTTGCTGCGTGTCATCCAGGAGCGGGAATTTACTCCGCTCGGTGACACAACGCCGCAAAAAGTTGATGTAAGAATAATCGCAGCGACGAACGTCGACTTGAAAGAGGCCGTCAAGAACGGCACGTTTCGCGAGGACCTCTATTATCGCTTGTCAGTAGTGCCGATGGAGTTGCCGCCGCTGCGTGAACGTCGCGAAGACATTCTGCCGCTGGCACAATTCTTTATTAAGAAGTACGCCGAAGAGAATGGCCGTGAGATCTCTGAGAATCTCTCCCCTGAAGTTCTTTCCCTGCTTGAAAGTTATTACTATCCGGGCAATGTTCGTGAACTCGAAAACATCATCGAGCGCGCCGTGGTGATCGCGCATACTAACGAAATAACGGTTGACTGCCTTCGTCCGGAAGTTCGCGATCCCGAGCACGGCCGTGAAATGATGCGCTCGACCGAGGGAACCTCCGGCGACATCGATATCTCACGTGGCGTAAACTTCTACGACGAAGTAAAGAAGTTTGAGATCGACCTTATTCGCCGTGCCCTAGATCAAACCGGCGGACACCAATCCCGCGCCGCCCGCCTCCTCGGCCTAAACGCAACCACCCTCAATTCCAAGATCAAGATCTACAA
>JBDTZW010000058.1:0-2137 GCA_040004905.1 Acidobacteriota bacterium | reverse complement strand
GCGGATCACCCATATCGTGCAGGCAGTCAAAAAATGTGATCAGATCGAATCCCTCTGTCGGAATGTCGCTGGCACTGCATACGGTGAAAGAAACGCGGTCGGAAACACCGGCCTCGGCCGAACGTTTTGTCGCGGTTTCGATAGAAGCAGGATGGGTGTCGAAACCGAAAAACTTCGAATCGGGATAGGTTTTTGCCATGATTATCGTGGAAGCACCGTGACCGCATCCCACGTCGGCTACCTTTGCCCCCGCTTTTAATTTATCTTCAATTCCCGTCAATGCGGGTATCCAGGACGCCGTGAGAAACCCCGTATAACCAGGCCGGAAGAATTTCTCTGTGCCGACGAACAGGTCAGGGTCATGTTCACCCCAGAGCATGCCTCCGCCATTTTTGAACGAATCCAATATTCGGGGTTGGGCGTTGAGCATTGCCTTCATCGCGTAGAAACCGCCCGCGACGTAGAACGGGCTGGCTTCATCCGTCAAAGCGATCTTTTGTTCAGGAAGGAGGGAGAACTTAGCGGTTGTCGGATCGTAATGAACATAATCGCCGGCAGCCTGATTTACCAGCCATTCGCGGACATATCTCTCGTTAGTTCCGGTTTTGGCGGCAAGCTCCGCGGAGGTCATTCCGCTGGACGCACCGAGAGCGTCGTAAAGCCCGAGTTTGGTTCCCATGTAGGAAAGAATAACGCTGAGAGAGGCTCCGAAATCGGTAACGACCTTTCCCATGAAAGCCTGCATTTTTTCTTCGTTTATTGCAGGTGCGGCTGATGGTTCTGACATATATATCTCCCTGAAACTGGCTCGTGGAAGAAGAAAGAACCGCTTAGAGCGACTCAAGACGGGCGAATTATATACCCGAACCTCGATGTATGCAATCGACGGGAATGCTGGTGAAATCGTAGGCGGATCACCTTAAAATGTGCATTAGATAGCCGCCGGAGAAGACGTAGAACGAGCAAAGCACGGATTCGCCCAACAGGATCGCAGCGATGAATTTCCAGAAAGACATTCGTGAGGTTCCCGCCGCGTAACAAATGGCATCGGTGGGGACGAATGGGAAAAACGCCCACACTGCGACAAAAACAAATCCGGTCGGATGCTCGAAGCGCTGGCGGATCTTGGCAACAAATTCTGGCTTTCGACCTTCGAAATAATCGGCGAATCCGAGAAAATTAGAAAAGTAATAGATCATGCTCGATGAGAGAAAGATTCCCGCCAGCGAAACGCCAAAAACAGGCCACGGTTCGCCCGGAAAGAGGATCGTTCCCGCGAGCACAAGAGGTGTGCTCGGAAGCAGCGTCATTCCGCGTACTGTCGACATCAGAAGATAGACAGTCCATATCTCGGCACGAAATTGCTGTAAAAAGAGTGCGATCCGTTCGGCCGTAAAGAAATCCGGATAAATAAAATAGGTCGTAACACAGCCAAGAATGACGATGATCCAAACTGCGATGCATGCGAGCCGAACGCCCGTGACCACAGTTGAAGCTTTAGTAACATTCTGCATCGATCATTACCACGAAACCTGGTCGCGAATTTTGGCTACCGCTCCAGTTCGGCTGCCCGCCGCAGGTCGTCGGCAATGTCGGGGTACATCCACGAGCTCCAGCCCCGCGTGACGTGAGCCGTAGGTCGCCGGAACGTCGCGCGTGGCATCGCTCGGTATGACAAGCGGCAAAATGCAGATTGCGGCAAACATAAGTTTCTTGAGCAAAAGTGGTCTGGAACCGACCTTTTCGGGTGCGTGCGGTACTTGATCTTCATCGGATCGATAAATATTGACGAAGAGAAAAATTACGCCGGCCATTACCATTATGATATTTAACATCTGGCCCGTCGGCACGCCCCACATAGCGATGGGGTATTCGCGCAAGGTGTCGATCGGTATCCGCAGACCGGCATAGAGTATGACAAATATTGCCGCGAGTCGTCCGGGCGGTAGGCCGTGTCTACGAATGAGAAGAAGTGTCGGAACCAGTAGAAAATTTTTTATGCCGTCATAAAGGACGACCGGATGGCGAGATCCGGCAACATTGGGAAACTGAATTCCCCACGGCAAATCGGTAAGGCTGCCGAATATCTGTCCGTCAATAAAATTGCCGATGCGTCCAAAACCGAGAATGATTGCCG
>JBDTZW010000300.1:0-7106 GCA_040004905.1 Acidobacteriota bacterium | reverse complement strand
ACCTCGCTCTCGTCGGAGCGAAGTAAGGGTTCTTTCAATTAAATCTCGCCATTGCTTCATCCACGCCGTCGGTCACGATAGTGCGAATTGCGTTGGCCGACTCCTCTAAGATCTTTTCAAGACCGTCGGTTTCCGACTTTGAAAACCGCTCCAAAACAAAATTGCTTGCGTTCGATATCGGGTGCTCAGGAGCGATCCCGATCCGGAGCCGCGTGAACTCCTGCGTTTTCAAACAATCGATGATCGATCTCAGGCCGTTCTGACCGCCATGCGATCCCTTGGGCCGAATTCTGACAGTGCCGAACGGCAATGCCAGATCGTCCGAGATCACGATCAATTTTTCAACGCCGCGGACGGGTTTGCTCAGAAGACAGCCCACCGATTCACCACTCAGGTTCATGTAGGTTTGCGGCTTGGCCAATTCAACGGTCCGTCCACCGATCTCGGCCCGTCCGACGAGAGCTCGGCACTCCGCCCGCTTGACCTGCGTCTGAGCGTCATAGGCGAGGCGGTCAACCAGCATAAAGCCCAGATTGTGCCGCGTTCGCTCATATTCGGGACCTGGATTGCCAAGTCCCACGATCAGCCAGTTTTCCGAAAGCGAGTCCAAGGAGACTATTCCCCGTCGCCTTCAGGCTTTTTCTCTTCGCCAACAACCTCGGGCTCACCGGCAACCTCTGTCTGCGGCTCGAGCTCGACTTCCTTGACGGTGATGATCGTAGCAACGACCGTTTCAGGGTCGTCGTGTATCTCGACACCATCAGGGAACTTCAGATCAGAAACGTGGATCGAGTGGCCGGCCGCAAGGTCCGTCACATCTACATCGATCGAATCGGGTGTATTTGCGGGCTCGCAGAGCACCTTGATCTCACGCATGGTTTGCGAAAGAACGGCACCTTCTTCCTCCAGTCCGGCCGCGTGTCCCATTAAATGGATCGGCACGGTCATCTCGATCTTCTCGCCCTTGGCAAAGCGTCTAAGGTCGGCGTGGATCATACGTCCTCGGACAGGATCGATCTGCCGGTCCTGAAAGATCACGTCATTAATGCCTTCACCTTCGATATCTAGTGAGAAAACCGTATTGACGCCCGTATCCGTACGCAAAATTGCAGCCAGGTCCTTTAACAACGCAGCCGCCGCGACGCTCTGGGTGCCGCCGCCGTAGACCACGACCGGGATCTTGCCCTCGACCCGAAGCCGACGCGAAACATTCTTTCCACGCGTTTCTCTTTTTTCAGCCTTTATTACTACTTTTTCTGCCATATGTTCCTCAGTATTGAGCAGCCCGCTGGTCAATCGACGTCGGTTATTTCCCGAAAACTGACCACCGACAACTGCTATATGAATAGCGACGAGACGCTGGTCTCATCGTGGATCGATTTGATCGCGGAAGCGAGAAGCTTGCCGACGCTCAAAACCTCTATTTTTCCGCCGTCCATCAGCGGCTTGCAATGGTCTCCCAGCGGGATCGTGTTGGTCACGATCACCTTCTTGAGATAGGAATCCTGAATATTGCTCACCGCGTTTCCTGATAGCACCGCGTGAGTAAAGCAGGCGGAGATCTCGTTCGCACCGGCCTTGTGCAGCGCCTCCGCGACCTTACAGATCGTGCCGGCGGTGTCGCACATGTCGTCAACTATCAAACAATTTTTGCCCGCAACCTCGCCCACGACGTTCATCACATCCGCCACGTTCGCCTTTTCGCGGCGCTTGTCGCAAAGTGCAAGGCCAGAGTCCAGCCGCTTTGCATAAGCGCGGGCTCGCTCGGCACCGCCGGTGTCGGGAGCGACAACGATCAAATTCTCGATCGGATTTTCCTTAAAATACTCGACCACGATCGGTGCGGCGTACAAGTGATCCACCGGAACATCAAAAAATCCCTGTATCTGCGATGCGTGCAGATCGATCGTCAAAATGCGTTCGGCACCCGCCTTGACTATCAGATTCGAGACAAGCTTTGCGGCGATCGGCACACGCGGACGGTCTTTTTTGTCCGAACGTGCATATCCGAAATATGGGATCACCGCCGTCACCCGTTCTGCCGACGCACGGACAAACGCGTCCATCATTATCAAAAGCTCGATCAAATGGCTGTCAGTTGGCGGGCACGTCGGCTGGACGATAAAAACATCGCCGCCGCGAACGTTTTCGCCGATCTGAAAATTGAACTCTCCATCGGAAAAACGTTCGTTGTGCGCCTTGCCGAGGTCGCAGCCAAGATGGTCGCAGATCTCCTGAGCCAACGCCGGATGTGCATTGCCCGAAAAGATCTTGATGTTGCCCGTTACGCTCATTACTAAATCAAAAAGCGGCCAATCTTAATAAAGACTGTCCGCTCCGATCATCTCAAACTGGCTGGGGCGGGAGGACTCGAACCTACGAATGCCGGATCCAAAGACCGGTGCCTTACCACTTGGCTACGCCCCAATGCTAATTTCAGAAACTATCGGAAGCAGACTAAAACGCTATATTCAGCGCCTCGCGATATTCATTTCGCGAGATAGTCGCTACGGCAAACTTTCGCCAGGTCGATTCAAGATCGAGGGCTTTTATAGCAGCTTGCCGTGTCTCTTCTTTGTCAAATATTGCGAAAACCGATGCTCCGCTGCCGCTCATCAATGTGTGGGCGGCTCCCAGATCGAGCAGCGTATTCTTTACCCGAGCGATCTCCGGGTATGCCGGAAAGGCAACCGCTTCAAGATCATTTGCCAATGTTTTATTGCGTAAATCGCCAGATTTAGCCGCCAAACGACAAACTCGAAGAATACTTTCCGGGTCCGTTTTTGTCAAGCTGGCAGCCGTGATCCGGCCAAATACCTCGCCCGTCGCGACCGCCTCGTCCGGGGTCACAAGAAGCAGGAACTGTTCGTAAATATCGTTGATCGGCTCGATCACCTCACCCCGGCCCGCACCTAACGCTGTTCCGCCGTAGAGAAAGAACGGCACGTCGGAGCCCAGCACCGCCGCTATCTGGAGCAGATCGCTCAGACTAACGTCCAATTCCCACAGTTCTGCCAGTCCGAGCAGAGCAACCGCAGCGTTCGACGAGCCGCCACCCAATCCCCCGGGCGACGGGATCCGCTTTTCGAGAAATATTCGCGCCCCTCGCCTGAGGCCGTAATGCGTTTGGAGTTCTCTGGCAGCACGTACGATCAGATTCTCACCGGCCGTCGGAACGGAAGGCTCATCGCATTCGAGCAAAAGTTCATCCGATTCGGCAAAAGTCAGGCGATCGCATAGCGAAACCGTCTGGAAAAGCGTGCAAAGTTCGTGAAAGCCGTCGCCGCGCTTGCTAAGCAATCGCAAAAACCAGTTGATCTTTGCAAACGAAGGCAGTGTGAACGGTTCCGGCATCGACTAAGAATAGAAAATGCGGCGGAAAGGCGCAATTTAGCGACGCGAAACTCTGGTTTCGATCACCAATTCCGAGCGTTCCGATCAGTTTCTATTTACGAAGGATGAAAACTTGCGTGAAGTAGTACGATCCGTCCCGCGCCACAGCAATGCCGACACCGGTCTCGATCCACTGTTTATTGAGGAGATTTTCGCGATGCGACGGCGATTCCAGCCATTTTTCGACCGCGATGTCGATCGGCTGGTCGTATCCGCGGTTGAAAGCGATGTTCTCGCCGATGGCCCGCCAATCGAAAATGCCGATTTGCTCGGCTCGGTCGTTGACCATGGAACCATCGAGTCCGCGATGGCTGAAGAAATTTTTCTCCGCCATATTTCGCGAGTGTAGCCGTGCCAGCCGGGCTGCGTCATCGCTCCAGTTCAGAGATTGAAGCCCATGCTTTTCCCGCTGCTGGTTGATCAGGTCAAAAGTGCGGCGTTCCGCAGTCAACAGAGCGTTGGCCGAGGTTTCGACGGGCGCTCTCGATATCACGCGCGGCCTTTCGGTTCCCGAATACACGGCGGTCGAGCTGGCGGTCATCGTCGAACGCTGGGCCGAAGCGGTGAATGCAAAAATTGTTACAAGCAGTACTACAGGAAAAAACTTCAATTGAGACCTCACTTCGGCAGCCGGGCTGTATCGAAATCGATACTTCCGGCTTTGCGTCCACCGCGTAATGCGGCAGTTGCCTTTTCGGATAAGGTGCGATTTTTAACGCTGGAAAGGCGTCAATGATCGGTGGGCTGATTCTAGAATACGCCCATTTAAACTAAATTTTCAATAGCCGGGCGTTTCCACTATTGAATAGTCGGTGCGTTATGATGAGGACATGCAGCCATTGCTTCGACTGGACAGAAAAGAGCATACCGAAGAAGAAGCTCCGCCAACTTATTTCGATCCCGTCTGCAAATGCTCGTCACGCCGGAGACGGCTGCTGCGAAATACGCGAGTGATTGGCAAAACTATTACTTCCATAGGCTTGGCTGCCGCGACAAATTTGCCTCGGACCGGACAAAGTACTTATCGTCTAGCGACCATCAGAACGTTAGGGCTTTTCAGTCCAAGATCCCAGATCGAAAATCCCAAATCGAATTCATTTGCGCGATGCACCGCAGGTCGTCCAGATCGGGCCCGGTTCGTGTCCTATCTGCGGAATGGCTTTAGAGCCAATAGAGATCACGCTCCAAAGAATCTATGTCTAAATTAGCATTAGCGGTCCATGGCGGAGCTGGAACTATCCTGAGGTCGACGATGACGCCGGAACTCGAAAGCGAATATCGCATCGGCCTCGAAACGGCCTTGAGAGCAGGTTGGACGATCCTCGAAAAAGGCGGGAGTTCGCTCGATGCGGTCGAGGCTTCCGTTATGACGCTTGAAGACTTCCCGCTTTTCAACGCCGGCCGCGGCTCTGTGTTCACCCACGAAGGAAAGATCGAAATGGATGCCGCGATCATGGACGGCCACGAGTTAAGGGCCGGTGCTGTCGCCTTTGTAAGAAATATCAAAAATCCGGTAAAGGTCGCCCGCCTGGTTATGGAAAAGACCGAGCACGTCCTGCTCGCGGGCGAAGGAGCGAATAAATTTGCCGAACAAATGAATGTCGCGCTCGAACCCGACGAATATTTCTTCACTGAAAACCGCTGGCAGCAGCTCCAGGAAGCGATCGCCTCGGGAACCGTTCAACTCGATCACGCCTTGTCAGAACCGGGAAAGGTAGCGACTGGGTCAAATCCGCGATCAAAAGGAACGGTCGGAGCGGTCGCCTGTGACGCCAACGGGCATCTCGCCGCCGCAACCTCGACCGGCGGAATGACAAACAAAAAATTCGGCCGCGTCGGCGACAGCGCGATCATCGGTGCCGGAACCTACGCCGATTCGACTTGCGCCGTCTCCTGCACCGGCCACGGCGAATTTTTCATGCTCGGTGCTACTGCCTACGATGTCGCGGCGAGAATGAAATACAAGAATTTGGCTTTGGAAGACGCCTCTAGCGAAACTATCGAACGCCTCACCCAAATAGGCGGCGAAGGCGGACTCATCGCAGTGGATAGAAACGGAAACGTTGTTCTGCCATTTAATTCGGAAGGAATGTATAGGGGGACCATTACGACTGACGTTCAATCGGTCATCGAGATCTACAAGTTATGACTCAAGTTATGACTCAATGGTTAGGCTTAGGACAATTTTGCCGTCCGGGCTTCGATAGACTTCAACTAGGCTCAACGCGAGGTCGGACAAATCGTGCCCCCAGATAGCATATTTGCCATTAGTCTCATTTCGATTTATGAGCCCTTTTCTTTGATCGCGTGGTACCGTTATTATCGTCGCCGTCTTTTCTTCTTCAGCGTAGATCTCCTTATATATCCGACTAATCTCGCTAACAAGGGATTTCCGGGAGAATCCCTCTCTACCCGTCCGAAGGTCGGCAGACGTAGAATTACCCAATGGATAGTCGATGATTAGAGTTACGTCCTTATAGGGGATAACAATTCGATCGCCGTCGAGTAATCGATCTATTTCCTTCCTAGGTTCATCAAGGCCAATCCAGGGGATGATTCCGTCGCTAAACTCCTTACTCTCTTCCTCGGTTGCCCTAACTCTGAAGTCAATCGTCGAGACGTGGTTTCCTAATTGATCCGTCGGTTTAGTTTGGCTTCGCACCTCCCTTTGACGAATTAACTCCAGGCCATTCGCGGGGGCCTTATCCTGTGAGTTCGAAACTTGTGCGTTTTGATCCGAACGATTACTGCAGTTCAGTACGAGGGAAAGAGCTAAGGTCAGAATAAGCAATCGACCAACGCTTACGAATTTAGATAAGGACGTCATCGATTTATTTTCTTTTCTTTTTGGCAGGTTCAACTACCTTATTAAACTCCAGGCAAAGCCTAATCCAATACTCAAACTCCCGTTTGGCCTTGTACCCAGCTGGCTCGACAAATACAAAACCTTTCATCATTCTGCTGCCGTGGATCATCGGCGACGCGCCGTTTTTCTCTACGGCTTCTGCGAATTTCTCCGGCCCGACGCGGCACATCATTCGATCGTCGCGGAGGCAGATGCACATCTTGTCGTCGACCATGAAGCACACGCCGGCGAACATCTTCTTTTCCTCGACCCTTTTCTGGCCGGAAAGCGCTTCGCGGATGCGATTAGCAAGTTTTAGGTCGACGCCCATATGGTTCTTTCAATGTTCTTTTTCTTTTGCTTCTGCCTCAGCGATCTTTTCTTGAGTTTTGAGGTCTCGGAGCTCATGAATGAAGCCAATATCCTCGGGTACACGGTCCGCAAGCGTCACCACAAGTTCGCCTTTCCGCCCATGTTTTACGGCGTGGGCGATCGCATCCCGGCTGTCGGAAATGATTCGCACCTGTGGCTCGTTCGAGCTTTGCGCAATACCTTCCTGCAGGAGCCGATAGATGTCTTCAGCCTTGCGCCCACGCAGGTAGTGGCCGCTCCGGATAACGATGCGGTCAAATGCATCCGCCGCGATCTTGCCGAATTCACGGATGTCGTCGTCACGCCGGTCACCGGCGACGTTGAGCAGGATAGTGCGATATTTGTTGGGCAGTTTGGTGATAAATTTCGTGAGGCCCAACAGCCCCGCCGGGTTGTGCGCGTAATCCATCAGCACTGTCACCTCGCCGACCTCGATAAAGTTCAGGCGTCCCGGCGTCTGTGCGGTGCCCGCGTTGAACGTATTGAGTCCGACGCG
>JBDTZW010000259.1:0-2142 GCA_040004905.1 Acidobacteriota bacterium | reverse complement strand
TCACGATTTGATATCATTCGCCTTTTGCTCATCAGGTTGTTAAACGAGCTTTTGGCAATGACAAAGGAAACTATTTCTACAGATAAGGCCCCGGGCGCCATCGGCCCTTATTCGCAGGCGGTAAAGGCGGGCGGAATGGTATTTTGTTCCGGTCAGATCCCGATCGATCCGGATACGGGCGAATTTGTTTCAGGCGGCGTGGCGGAGCAAACGCGGCAGGTCCTCGTGAATCTTACGGCTGTACTCGATGCAGCGGGCTCGGGACTTGGTGAAGTAGTAAAAACAACCGTGTTCCTGGCGGATATGGTGGATTTCACTGCGATGAACGAAGTTTATTCCGAGTTTTTCAGCGAGAATAAACCAGCGAGGGCGACTGTTCAGGCCGCACGGCTCCCTCGGGATGCGAGGGTTGAGATCGAGTGCATCGCACTTGCCTGAAAAAGAGAAAGCCAGACGCTGGATAAGATCCGCGCCTGGCAACCAATATCGTAAGTCGATGATCTAAAGAGATTTACGCAGCTTTGACAATCTTGTTTGACTTAATGCATCGGGTGCATACCTTCATCCTGCCGTTCCCGCCAGCCGGCAGTCGAACGCGGACCGATTGAAGGTTCGGTTCGAACCGACGCCGGGTCTTGTTGTTAGCGTGCGAAACATTATTTCCAAATTGCGGACCTTTTCCGCACACATCGCATCGTTTTGCCATTGTATTAAAGCCTCCGATAAAATAACGAGGTAGTTAGAGTTTTTAAAAACTCAAAAACAAATTTTATAACAAATATTGTGACACTTAGTCAAGTTGTAAAGAAAATGGATACTTTCAAAGGAGTTCGATTCAACGTGCAGAATTTTAATTTTCGATTTTTGACGGCCGGCGTTTTGACGCTTGCGGCTGCTTTCCTTGGTGCTTGCAGCGGGACCAATGGTGGTCCTGGGACGGAAACGGGCAACGAAACGGCCGCGACAGTAAATGGTCAGGCGATCAAGATGGAGGATGTCGACCGCGGGCTCAAGCAGCAGACCCAGGGACAGGACTCTAAACTCTCGCAGCTCGAAGTTGCCGGTGCTCGGCTTCAGATCCTGCAGAGCCTGATCGAGCAGGAGGTCATGTACCAAAAGGCACAAAAGGACGGCGCGGTGCCCTCCGAGGACGAGATCACTGCCGAGGTGAACAAGCGCAAGGTTGACAGCCATCTTTCTGCCGAAGAGTTCAACAAACAGATGACCCAGGCAGGATTTGACGACAAATCCTTCCGCGAGAATATTAAGAAAGGCCTCTCCATCCAGAAGCTTATCGATAAGATCACTGGAAAGATCGAAGCCCCGAAAGATCAGGAGATCCAGGATTTTTACAACGGTAACAAGGATGCGTTCGTCAAGAAGAAGGGTGTAAAGCTTGCGGCCATTGTCATCGATCCGTCGAACAGCGGAGAAGGCGACCAGACGACCGACGAGCAGACATCCGTTCTCAAGGCCAACGAAATTATCGGCAAGCTCAAGACCGGTCAGGACTTTGCAAGCATCGCACGCGAATCCAGCGAGGACCAGAGCAAATTTCAGGGTGGCGATCTGGGTTACATCGCGGAGGATGATCTAAAGCAAGCCTTCGGTGAACAAGCCGCGGCGGGATTAATGAACCCCCAGCTTCAGATCGGCGGCATCATCAAGACCCGGTCGCAGGGCAAGCTGTTCATCATAAAGCTTCAGGAGAGAAGCGATAAAGACGAGGCATTGACCCTCGACAGCCCCGGAGTTCGCCAGCAGGTTACCGATTCGCTTGTGAACAGTCGTAAGCAACTTCTTTCGGCGTCATATCAGGCGATGGCGATGAATGAAGCCAAGATCGAGAATTATCTCGCGAAGAAGGTCGTCGATAATCCGAACGAACTTAGCGGAGCTCGCCCGGCACAGCCGGCGAATGCGAACGTAGCTGCGAACACAAATCCAGCCGTTTCGAACACTAACGTTGCGGCTCCGTCGAATGCTAACGCTGCCAAGCCCGCTAATACTAAGCCGGCTGCGACTGGGCCGACGGCAGCGAATACCAACAGGGCCAAGTAGCCTTCGTTGATCAAACCTAGGTAGTCGGTTCCCGGTAACCGCCCGCGGCGAATGCATTGCCGATTCGGGAAACCGGCAGCC
>JBDTZW010000311.1:0-2146 GCA_040004905.1 Acidobacteriota bacterium | reverse complement strand
CGGCGAGATCGATGGAATGGTGATCAACTGCCCTAACCGCCTATATATGGGCGAAGGCAAACGCGAACCGATCGACGAGATCCGTCACGAGGACGATCCTGATACGATCTATAAGATGGACTGAAATCGGCCTCGACCTCATTGGACCATCGCCCAGATCAATTTGTCGTCAGCCGGCAGCGACATCCCCGCACGGTCGCATGATCCGGTCCGCCACCGCAAGAACAGAATTTGCGTCCGCGGCGGATCCGCCGGCTGACGGCATTGCTCGACCCCGAATGAAAATTCTTCGTATCATTGCACGCCTGAATGTCGGCGGCCCTGCGCGCCACGTTGTCTGGCTGACGAGGGAATTGCAGGACGCGGAGTTTCAGACAGCACTCATCGCCGGATCAGTTCCCGATGGCGAAGAGGACATGGGCTATTTTGCCGAACAGAACCGAGTAGCTCCCATCTACCTCAAGGATATGAGCCGCGAGCTATCGGCAAAAGACATCACTTCGATCTTCAAGATCTACTCGATCATTCGGCGGGAAAAGCCGGATATAATCCATACCCACACCGCTAAAGCAGGAACCGTCGGGCGCCTGGCAGGCTGGATGTATAGATGGCTTACATGGCGCACGCTCATCGGACGGCCCCATCACGTGCGAATGGTGCATACCTTTCACGGGCATGTTTTTCACAGCTACTACGGCAATGCAAAGACGCGGCTTTTTCTGATAGTGGAAAAGGTTCTCGCACGCCTTGCGACGGACAAGATAATTGCGATCTCAGATCAGCAGCTCCGCGAGATAAACCAGGATTTTGGCGTTGGGAGAGAAAAGCAATTCAAGGTAGTGCCGCTAGGGATCGACCTCGAGGCGTTCTATAGCGATGCCGCAGACCGCAAAAGCATACGCGACGAAATAAACGCTTCGGATGACGAGATCGTCGTCGGATTTGTCGGCCGTCTGACCGAGATCAAGAATATCGGCCATCTCCTCGATGTTGCCGCAATGTATAATAATGAACTGTCTGAGTACTCAAAAGCACCAATCAAGTTCGTGATAGTTGGCGACGGCCACTTGCGGGTTGAGCTCGAGGCTAAGGCCCGGAAATTGGGAATAACGGACAATTTGACCTTTCTCGGGAACAGAAACGATACCGCTCGGGTTTACCAGGGTCTGGACATCGTTGCACTAACTTCGCTCAATGAGGGTACGCCGCTGTCTCTGATCGAAGCTATGGCATCGGGACGGCCGGTAATATCCACATTGGTAGGCGGAGTAGTAGACCTGCTTGGGCCCGTTCGCGAAGATGCGGGCGGGTATCAAATTCGGGAACGGGGGATCGGGATCGAGTCGCGATCGGTCGGGGATTATTTGAAAGGATTAGATCACTTGGCGGAAAATAGAAAGTTGCGGGATGATCTGGCCGAGGCGGGACGGCGGTTTGTTCGGGAGAAATACAGTAAAGAGAGACTTGTTGACGATATCAAACAGCTTTATCGCGAACTAGCCTAAACGAGCGGTGCAAAATATGGAGCATTTTTTTGCAAACCCGATCGCGGCGGGCATCGCGGGCGTAATAGCGGCGATCGCGCTTACTGCGATGGTCAGGTGGTTCGCGCGCAAATATAATTTTGTCGCGAAGCCAAAAGCCGACCGCTGGCACCGACGGCCGACAGCAATGCTCGGCGGAGCTGCGATCTTTATCGCCGTATTGGCCGTTTATCTCGCCATCGCTCCAAAGACCTACGAGTCGATCATTATACTCTCGGGCGCGTCGTTCCTGTTTTTCGTCGGGTTGGTCGACGATCTGATCAATATAAAGCCCTATCAGAAACTGATCGGGCAATTGTTCGGCGCTACGTTTGTCGTAGGGATGGGGCTAAAGGTGCCCATCACGGGATATGAGCTGATAGACATCTGGCTGACGATCGCGTGGATAATTGGCATAACCAATGCGATCAACCTGCTCGACAATATGGACGGGCTCGCTGCGGGAATTTCCGCGATCGCCGCGATCTCGCTTGGTTTGAGTTTCCTCAACAATGGCCAGACCGCCGAGACGGTTCTTATCGCGATCTTTGTCGGCTCTTTGGTTGGTTTCCTCGTATTCAATTTCAATCCCGCATCGATCTTTATGGGCGACTGCGGATCGA
>JBDTZW010000115.1:0-7130 GCA_040004905.1 Acidobacteriota bacterium | reverse complement strand
CGTTCACCGACTCGATCTTTTCCTTGACGCGATGTCTGGCAATATCGGTAACGTCGCGAAGGGCCACGGGCGCCGAAACCGAGATACGCAGGACCGGGGCAGCATCCGTATCGAGTTTTTGCACGGTGGGCTGGTCGGCTGTCTGCGGCAGATTCGGGATTACGGTCTGAACGCGATTCTCGACCTCTTGAGCGGCAACGTTAACATCCTTTTCCAAAACGAACTGGACGAAAACCTGTGTCACACCTTCGAGTGACGACGAGCGCAATTCGTCGATGCCGCTGATCGTGTTGACAGCTTCTTCGACCTGTTCCGTTACCTCGGTTTCCATTTCCTGCGGCGATGCACCAAGGTTGGTGACAGTAACGGTGATCGTCGGGAAGTCGATCTTCGGGAAAAGGTCGACGCCAAGACTGAGGAACGAAAACGCTCCTACGACAACAAGCGACATGACCAGCATCGTCGCGAAAACCGGACGCTTAACACATATTTCGGCAAGCCACTGCATAGTTCAAAACTCCGTACTTCAGATAACCCAAGGCGCGTTTCCTTTAGATAATGCGTCTACTGCCTGACAAAAATTCCATCGCTTAAAACGCTCACATTGCTGGTAGCGACAACGTCACCCTCGACCAATCCCTGCTTGATCTGGATCAGGTCGCCCTCGGGCAGCCCGAGCTGCACCAATTTTTCATGTGCCGCACCGTCCTTGATCACAAAAACGCGGCTGACATCGCCGTCCGTCCGCACGGCAGCGACCGGGACCATTACGGCAGGTTCGGGTTTCGACTGAGCGATCCGAACGGTTGCGAATTGGCCCGGTTTCAGGAGGCCTTCGGTGTTCGGAACATCCGCCTCGACCGTCATAGTTCTCGCAGAGGTAGAAACTCCCGGGGCGATCCGGGCAACGGTTCCCGCGAAATTTCTATCGGGATATGAGGTCGTCTGGAGCGAAATGGTTTGGCCCGTCGAGATCTTTCCGATCGATTGCTCGGGCACATCGATCTTCAGGCGAAGCGTTGATGTTCGAACGATCGTCGCGATCTTGGAATTTGGCGTGCTCGGGCTTATATATTCACCGACATCCGCAACACGCTCCGAAACGTAACCTGTGATAGGAGCGAGCACGGCCGTGTCGTTGACGCCTTTCTGCGCCGAACTGACCTGCGCTTGAGCCGCTCCGACCGCCGCCTGAGATGCCTTGACTGCGGACTGGGCAGTCTGCACTTGGGCCGTCGCCGTGCGGATCGCAGCAAACCTCTGGTTAGCACCGTTCAATGCGGTTTGATACGCCGAACGCGCCTGGTCACGCTGCGTTTTTCGCTGATCGAACTGCGAGCGAGAGATATCGCCTGTCTCGAGTAGTTTTGCGGCGCGAGTATATTCGGTTTCGGCAAGATCGAGCGTCGCCTTGGCATTTCGAACCTCAGCAACCTGCGCGATCGAGAATTTTTCACTCTCGCCTAAACCGAGTTGAGCCTGCGCCTGACGAACGTTGGCCTGGGCCTGTTCGACCTGTGCCTGAGTCTGCCCGACGGCTGCCTGTGCCTGCTGCAATTGCGATTGATTCTGCTCCAGACGAATTCGTGCGTCGCGGTCGTCGAGACGGACCAAAACATCGCCCTTTTGCACGTAGCTGCCGACATCGAAGTTGACCTGCGCGATCTTTCCGGCAACGGTCGGTGCAACATCGGTCTGGGCGTCGCTCGCAAGATTACCCGTCGCCTCGAAATAGGTCGGGATCGGCTTAACGATCGCCTGAGCAGTTGTTACGTCAACCGTCGTCGGCTGTGTGTTCGAGCTGTTGGTCGAACCATCACTTCGGCGGCAAGCACCGCCGCCGCCGAAGGCAGACAACAGTAAGAGAGTGAAAATGATCGCTTTACGATTTCTCATTGAATTAAAATATCCGCTTAAAAACGCGGGGAAATAAATTAAGTGTGTTTTTCAATACCGCGAAGAAATATCTCGGCAAAATTTTTCGCCGCCTGTTCATTCGTAATATTCAAAAGCGTCCGACCCTTGTCCCATAAAATGTTGTTAAGCGAGTGATGTATCATCATCCCGAGAAAGGCCCTGACGGCAACCTGCGGTTCAACCTCCCGCATCGCCCCTTCCTTCTGCCTCTTTTCTATATACGAACCTATAAACTCGTATATCCGTGTTACAAACTCCTTAAAAAAGCGGTCAGCAAGATCGTGCTCCTCAAGCGCCGAAAAGAAGAGAAGCCGCATAAAGCCGACATCAGCGTGGTGCTTGTTCATGGCACGTAAAGCCAGATTATAAAACACCCCGTAGTCATCGCGGTCATCCATCGCCTTTTGCAGTTCTTCGTTTCCGGTCCAGGGGAACTGCATTTCGCCGTGACAGGCTTTGGCGTCAAGAATTGCTCCGTAGAGCTCGTCCTTGGTTGCGAAATGCTTGAAAACCATTGCTTCAGAGACGCCTGACGATCGTGCGATCTCCTTAGTAGTGGTGCCACGAAACCCATGCTTCGAAAAAAGCTCAACCGCCGTCCTTAAGATCTGCTCTCGCCTGGCATCACCAGACATTCGGCCCACCGGGCCGCAATTTATTAGGTCTTTGGTCAATTCGCTCTCCTCTGAGTCAACAAGTAAGTGCTTACTAACTACGATTCATGTTAGATTCGCATTTCAGGTTTGGGCGTGTCAAGGGTTCGATCCAAAAAACGGCGCATCATGATATTTTTGGTTGGCCTGATTTTTATACGCATCGCGGCGGAGGAAAAGTTCCATCGATATATGCGGGGAATATCAGAAACTTTCAGGTGCAGGATTCGTTACAACTAAATATAGATGCCGCCGCATCGGAGAAAGTCGTCAAGCGAACTAAGCGGGGCGGGTCAGAGTTCAGGGCGAAGGAGAAAAGATATGTCGGAATACGAAGCTGAAGTAAAAAAGGCGGAACGGGAGTTGGAGCAAAGCCTTGTTCCTTTAAATCACGAGGGTCAGTTGGGTTCGTCGAACGAAGACGAATTTTTGGGAGAATTAAAGATGCAGGCTCAGGAATACGGACAGAAATTGCAGGATGCAGCGGTCAAGGCCAAGGATTTCGCCGGCGAGAAATTTGTTCAGGCCGGCGATAAATTCAAGGAGATCTCGAACAAAGATCCCAAAGAACTTGTCGAGGATGCAAAGGAATTTGCCCGGCAAAAACCCGGCCAGACGATCCTGATCTCGGCGGCTGTCGGCCTAGTTCTCGGGCTGTTGCTTCGCGGACGTAAATAAGGGTTTCGACACGGTAAATGCAAAAGGCGGCTCGAACGAGCCGCCTTTTTTAAGTTAAACGCCTGAAATATCAGTTCTGGGCGTGGATTAAACGCCGGATCTGGTCGCCGAATAAAACATCGATCTTCTGCGGTTCGATCACGGCCGTCACCTCGCCCTGTCCGAAAACAGAGTGAAGCATTGCCTGGCCCTTACGGTATTTTCGCGTGCGGTCATACGGCGAGGCTGTTTTGTTCTTGCCCATAGAAACGGCGGTCTTTACCCCCCGCGTAAACGTGCTCACGGTCGAGCATGTATTGCACGTGGCTTTCGAGATCTTACCTTGTTTAGTGACTGTCTCGATGGTATGCGCCTGATCGACATCGCATGCCGAGCAGAGCATTTCCAACTGGTCACCGACTGCATATTTCTCTTGTTTCATATTCTCGCTTCCTCTACTTATCTCGAACGCCGCGGGCGGAACGAGCGAAAAGTCTTTCGTGCGCCTGCCGGAGCCTTTGTCACCGCAACTGCGGCCGTACTCATATGGCCGCCAAATTCCGGGTGCAAAACACGTTCGACTTTCTGGCCCGTAAGCCTTTCTATCGCCCGCATCGAGTGTTCCTCAGCAATCGTGAACAGGGTGATAGAACGTCCGATATTCCCGGCTCGGCCAGTTCGGCCGATACGATGAACGTAGTCTTCCGGAGCTTCGGGTATATCATAGTTTATCACATGTGAAACAGAATCGATATCGATGCCCCTGGCGGCGACGTCCGTCGCCACTAAGATGTTGGTTTTACCGGACTTAAAGGCACGCAAGGCAGACTCACGCTGTGATTGCGAGCGGTCGCCGTGGATACGGTTCGACTTGTGCTCGCGTTTTTCAAGGATGTGGGCCAGACGGTCGGCACCGCGTTTTGTACGGGTAAAAACAAGCACGCGCTCGAACGATTCTTTTTCGAGAAGGTCGAGAAGCAGGCCCATTTTCGAAGCCTGAGCCACCGGATAGGCGAATTGCTCAATGTTTACCGCGGCTTTTCCTCGCTCGTTTACCTCGATCACTTCGGGATCGCGGAGCATTGAATGGGCGATGTGCTCGATCTCGGGCGACATTGTCGCCGAGAAGAACAACGTCTGCCGTTTTTCCGGCAAGGCCTTCTGGATTCGTTTGATCGGCGGCAGAAACCCCATATCGAGCATCCGGTCGGCTTCGTCCAGAACGAGAGTGGTTAGCCTGGTAAAGTTGACCATTCCTTGCTCCATGAAGTCGATCAGACGGCCGGGCGTTGCGATAATGATATCCGCGCCGCGTTTAAGGGCCTGTATTTGCTTGTTATAACCGGCTCCTCCGATGATCGCCGTACACGAAACGCCCTTGGGGGCGAGATCGCGGCAGGCTGCCTCGGTCTGGTTAGCAAGTTCTCGTGTCGGTGCAAGGACAAGCACGCTGGTTCCGCGCCGATTCTTATCAGCTGTGAGTTTTTGGATGATCGGCAGCAGGAAAGCGGCCGTTTTGCCTGAACCGGTCTCGGCACAGGCGATCATGTCTTTTCCCTGTAAAACAACGGGGATAGCCTTATTTTGAATAGGTGTAGGCTCAACAAAACCCAATTGCTTGCATCTGTCCGTCAAAAACGGCAGCAAGCCTAAGTCATTAAAATTCATTTATATTTTCGATCTTTTTCGACCGAGGAAAGTGTCCGGGATCCACGCATTTTAACATGCGGTCCTTGCGGTAAAAAAGCCTCTTATTAGTAAGGCGAAATTCGCAAACTACAGCGCTATTTAGCTGTATTACACAGTTCTTCAGGATATTTTAAGAAGTTATCTGACGGTGGGTATCGATCGTGAACGGTAGCAGCGAAGGGCCAACGCTAGAAAGGTTTGAAATTTATCAAACCGCTTCTGACAGTTATTAACGGCCATCTCCCGAGTATCCAAAACGCTGTTCACAATGAAGGCGTGTTTACCGTCGACAAAAAGAGAGATGGATTATCAAATTGTGAGACTACAACAATTGATGAAAATTAGCAAGCTAATTAATGAAGCCGCTTAATCGGGAACCTCAGACTCCAGGCGAACAACGGCGGCAAACCTATCCCGGAGAGCCGCCAATGTGGCCGAATGAACCTCTGCAGCCGTCACTACACTGCCGTAGCCATCAGCGAGATCGCGTGTTGTACACGCTCCACCGACAACAGTCGTTTTGAACCCGCGTTCGAGCGCGGCGCGGACGGTAGCGTCAATGGCCATGTGAGTCATGTAACCGACAACCACAAGGCTCGTCCGGCCTGTTTTTCTGATCTCGTCCTCGAGTGTCGAGTTGAAAAACGAATTTGCCATTGTTTTCGAGATCACGACCTCGGAGTCGAGCGGGCGGAGCACATCGAGAATCTCAATGAACGTGGATCCGGCTGCAAACAGGGCGGCTCCCGGCTTGTTCTCGTGCGTTACGTGAATCACTGGTGAGCCGAGATCTCTCGCACGTCTGAGAAGCTCGGTAGCTTCCCTCAAAGCGGCGTCGAGGCCGACAAGCGGCACTTTCCCTTCGGAATATTCCTTTTGGGCGTCGATGATGACAAGAACGCTTTCGGACAAGCGGCCTGCTTCCAACCTCACGCCCGCAATTTCAAGCAGGGTTTTCGGCTCATCTGTTTCTGTTTCTACAGCGGATCTCATAAATGGTTAAGCGCGATCGGGCGTAAATCCTTCGCTCAATAGATCGACGAAGCACGCGCCATAACAAGGGTTTGCGGTGTCCTGCCCAGAACACACATGATTCCGGGCCCCACCAGCTCGTGAAACATTCGGTCCATTTCCGCCGGCGTATACGGCATATTCTGATCGAGCCACCATTTAAGGAACGCAAAGATCTGGATCCCGAGATAGTGGGCACAGATGGCGGGCGGCACTGACAGCGTTTTGCCCGAAGCGGCAAGCTCGGCAAATTTCGGTTCAAGGTGTTCGGCAAGATAGCTGGTGCCGACCGCAAACAGCCGATCGTTCTTTCCGGAACGGGCCAGCCCGCGGTAAAGCGCGTGCGCTTCCTTAAGATGCTCCATCAGCCCACGCATTGGCGTAAACCCGGCTTCGCCTGCCTTTTCAAGATCAATGTTGGCCACCAGGCGTTCGAGAAACCCCTTCCATTGGCCGACGAGCACGTCTTCCTTATCGCGAAAGTGGGTATAAAAGGTCGAACGGCCAATATTGGCATGATCGATAATGTCCTGGACGGTGATCGAATCGTAATGCTTTTCCTGTATCAGTTCGATCAAGGCGGCACGCAGTGAACGAATGGTCCGGTCGACCCTGCGGTCGGTCTTCTCTTGGGATTTATGCATCGACTGAATTATTGAACAAAAGCGATCACAATGTCCAATTCTGAATACTGAATATCACGATGTCTATTGACGAGAGATCGTCTGCTACCTAAACTCGGGCATGCGATCTTATATAAAGGAGAACTCATGCTAAGAAAAGCTTTCGTTATCGTTTTTGTTGCCGCCCTCGCCGCGGCTTTTACTTTTGGAGCCGCGGGTAAGACAGATCCGGTTTCGGGAGACTGGCACGTCGTATTTTCGATCGCCGGCCAGACAGCCGAAGGAACCATGAAGCTAAAACTCGACGGGAACAAGATCACCGGAACCGTCGAAACCGCCCACACGGGACCAGGCACCTTGAGCAACGGAAAATGGGCCGACGGCAAAATGAGCTTTACCGCCGAATTTCCCAAGCACGAATCCATCGACATCACCGGCGTCCCCAAAGACGGCAAACTGTCCGGAGATTTCAAAACGGAAGGCATGGCTGGAACGTGGCTGGGCACCAAAGAATGATCGTGACCACCCAACTATTTGTGACTCTCGATCCACTCTCTCGCTACATCTTTCGGGGCGCGTT
>JBDTZW010000194.1:0-7177 GCA_040004905.1 Acidobacteriota bacterium | reverse complement strand
CTTATTTATGAGGAGAGAAACTATGAAACGAGTAATTTTATTGACGATCGCGTTGGCGGCGGCATTCGCCATGAGCGGATGTAGCTACAATGATCTGACGGCTAAACAGCAGATCGTTAAGGGAAAGTGGGCTGATGTGGAAAGCTCCATGCAGCGTAGGGCCGATCTGATCCCAAACGCCACAGAGGTCGCCAAAATGGGTGCAGTGCAAGAGCAGGAAGTATTCGGTCAGATCGCCGAGGCAAGGTCGAAACTGCTGAATGCACAGAAGGCAGCGCCCGAGGGCCAAAATGGTGATAAGTCTGACGCTCAAAAGCAGGCGATCCTGGAGGCTAATAATTCATTCGGTGGCACTATCGGCAGATTGCTTAGCCTGACCGAGGCTTATCCCGATCTGAAATCAAGCGAAGCTTTTAAGACGCTGATGACTCAGCTCGAAGGTACGGAAAATCGAATCAACGTCGCCCGTACCGACTACAATAAGTCCGTTGTCGATTACAATACCGCACGCAATTCGTTTCCGGCTGTTCTAACCGCAGGATTACTTGGGTTTAAGGAAGAAACACCTTTCCAGGGCACGGAGGAATCCCATCGAGTACCAACCGTGGGCGACGCCAACAGCCTGCGTAGGCAGACAACTCCGCCGCCTCCTGGTGCTCCGGCTCCGGCAAATAAGTAGGTTAAAATCCGCGGGAACTGCACATTGAGCAGTGATCACAAGGCTTGCCGTTCGGTTCGAACGTGCAGGCCTTTTCTTTTGACCTGATATCGAAAACGGCATCGGCTATGGCCTCAGCGACCGCGAAACGGTCCTGAGATGCGTGGTTTGGCAAAGGACTGATGATTGCGGATGAAGGACGAAGCTCTCTTTCCAATTCTAGTTTTTCCAGGCGATGATTCAGTTTCTCGATGCTGGCAAAGAGCGAGGCTACCTCCGAATTCTGTGTTTCGGATTCGAGGAGCTTCGCTATCTTTTCAGCCAATGTCGGGCCAACGCTACTTTTCATTTTTCTTAAGCTTTTTACTGATCATTTGCGTCGATCTCAGACTGCCTGAGCTCGGCCATCGGTTTCTCGTTTGGGGAGCGTAAAACCGATACCGAGCGGGCAACGACAAGCATCAAAATTATTACGGATCTAAAAAGCACTAACTCCCTTTCGGAACGACCTCATCGTCGAGGAGATCGATATGATCCACCACGCCGATGATCGCCGAATCTATCGCGGCGCCGGCCCGCTCGGTGGCGGCAGTCGAGGCTGACCAGCCCTCCTGAACGACTATCACAATGTCACCCTCGCCCGAATTGACTGAGTCGAGAGCGATGCACGTATAGTCCATATCCTCCCCCTCAGGCGTGATCTGACGGCAGAGCATCGCGCGCGTTCCCTCATAACGCTGATTTTTCTGCGTTGCAACAACGTTACCAATTACCCTTGCGAGAAGCATTTTTCTTCGTAGATCGTGAATTCTAAATCGTCAATGGAAAAATCTGCGATTTATGATTTACCCTGAAACACGTGCGCGTCCGAATCGATTATTCCGACGATGGTGCAGTCGGTCGGAGTTTCGTCGCGTTTGAATGGGAACGAGGCCTCTTTGCCGCGGCACCAGAAGACAAGGTCGCCAACCCCAGCCCCAACAGCGTCGAGAGCGACCGTTGCCTTGCCCCTCTCTTTCAGATCGGCGTCGAGCGTCTGGACGATCAGCATCGTCCGCCCGTGAAGCGATTCGTTCTTTACGGTTGAAACAACCGTGCCGATGACACGTGCTACTTGCATCCCTACGAGGACTTTCTTAGGTCGGCGATGGTGGATCTCAGCTTGTCTGCGTCGGGCGCCTTTGGGGCAAGCTTAAGATACTTTTCCAGTTCAGCGGCAGCGGCGGCATTTTGCTTTTTCTGTATATAGATACCGCCTAGGTAGCGATGGGCAAGCGCCATGCTCACGTCGTCCTTGGCAGCTATCGCAGCCTTAAAATGCGGAACGGCGGCATCAACGTTGTGAAGTTTAGCCAGCGAAATCGCCAGATATAAATGGGCCTCAGGCATCTCCTTTTGTTTTACAACATCATCGAAAACCGCAGCCGCTACCTCGAAATTGTTTTTGAGATATTGAACGTAGCCGACCGAGTATTTAGCTTCGAGATAATCGGACTTTATCGAGATCGCTTTAACAAACGATTCGAGGGCCTTGTCGAGATCATTGATCTTGATGTATGCGGACCCGCGTTGATAATACGCCGCGGCAAATTCTGGATATTCCGCGATTGATTGGTCGAGAATTGCAATCGCACCTATCGCATCATTTGTATGAAGTTTTTCGACAGCCTTGCGGTAATCGTCAACTGCTGTTTTCGGCACATCCTTGAAAAGAGGACCAGTGGCAAAGTCCCCTTTCTTCTGTCCGGGGTTCCGTAGATAAAGGGGAAGCGAAATCGTGTTAGCGCTTCCCGTATCTTCATCGATAGTGTACGACTCACTCGCGGTCAGAAGTCCTTCAATTTTGACGCTAACGGTATAAGTTCCACCCGGAAGGCTTCCGAAGGAATATGTTCCATCCGCGTCAGTTAACGTGGTTGTGTTTACATCGGAACTGCTGATAGATACTTTTTCTCCGACCGCGGGGGTTCCGTCCGGCATCCAAACTTTGCCGGAAATGATCTTAGAACCACCTCCGCTCGCGGGCCGATTCCGTGCCCCATAACCCTGACCGTCGGCGATAGCAGAAATCGCCAGAATTGTCCCGGCCACAAAGAATAACCCGAATCTCCGTTTATTTTTCATCTCTCGTTACCCCTAACTAACAAAATCAATCTCGTCGATAACGCCGATGATCGCCGAATCAACCGGACAATCCTTATTACCCTCAGCCAGCCGCGCCGACGAGCCGCCAACAACGATCACTTTTTCGTGAAAACCGGCACCGACCGTATCGACCGCGACAACGTAACCGCTCTGGTCGGAGCCGTCAAGGTTGATGGGCTTTACGATCAGCAGTTTCTTGCCGAGCAGGCGTTCGTCTTTTTGGGTGGACACGACAGTGCCCAGAATTCTGGCAATTATCATGGTCGGTAGTCAGTTGTCGTTGTTCAGTTGCCAGTTCGAATTCAGAGGTACTCTGACAACCGACAACATATTAACGACAACTATTTCCGGACGATCGGCAGCGTTTCGTCGACGCTGGAGTGTGGACGCGGGATGACGTGGACACTGACGAGCTCACCGACACGGCGGGCCGCAGCAGCACCGGCGTCAGTTGCAGCCTTAACAGCCGCAACGTCACCGCGGACGATCGCGGTCACAAACCCGGCGCCGATCTTTTCGTACCCGACAAGGTTTACGTTCGCGGCCTTGACCATTGCATCCGCTGCCTCGATCATTGCTACAAGTCCCTTGCACTCAACCATTCCTAATGCTTCCTGCATTTATTTCTCCTGTAAGGTATTCAGAAATATCTATTTTAGTCCGCCTACATTTTGGCCGAGCTCACCGATCACAAATGTGTGCTTACCCTTTTCAGCGATCTTATTTATAGTCTCCATAAATTGAACAAACTTAATATTCTCGTCGCCCTTCATCAATTCTGACGCGTTCTTTAAAGCCCGAGCGGTCGCTACCTGAGATCTCGCATTCTCCAGATCTGCCTTTGCTCGTACCGTAGCCTCCAGTTGCTTCGAAAAAAGATCCTGTATAGCTTTTGGAAAACTGAGATCCCGAACGAGCAATCTTACGATCTCGACCCCAACTTCTTGCAGATCCTTTTGAAGAGAAGCGGGTATTTCAGTAAGAATGTCATTCCGCTTTTCGTTTAACCGTTCACTTTCGATCTCAGCGATTTCTTTTCTTAGATAGACCTGCGAAAGATTGTGTATAAGCTGCTCCGCTTGGGAAAAAATGTCATACGAATTCGAAAACACGTCAAATTTGTCGACAAATGCTTCCGGGATCGAGATGCGGTACTCGACAAAATACGAGAATCTGAGCGCAATATTATCCTTGGTAAGGACCTCCTGATTTACGACATTCAGGATTCGACTCGTGCTCGGGAGAATGACGACATGCAGGTGCCGCGAGTAGTCGAAAAAATCGTAGATACCCGGTTCGAGTTTCTTCTCAAGCTTGTTCTTTACGTATAAGAATCCCAGTTGATTCGGTGGAACCGAAAATCTCACACGCCAAAAGCTCCTTCGTTGTTCGTTTTGTGGGACTTGCATCATCATCATTTTATGCCGTCAAAAGGAAAAGAACACCAAACAACGGGGAAGGCCGATTTAGATACGATCCGTAAACCACATCGGCATCCTCGACCTTGCAAACCGTTTTTCGGATTGCTTTCGCCGTTCATTCCTTTCAACGGCTAGTTGAGCGATTTTCAGTCGCAGTTGCTACCAGAGCAAACGAGGAGTCGAACCTCTTGGGACTTGCGCCGCAATACCCTGTAAGTCAAGCAAATCCCATTATTACAGGTGGCGGTTGAGTAAAATATACAACGTTGTAATTATTTTGGCTAACCCAATTTGGCTGCCTGGCTCAAAAGGTCGATCAATTCTTCGCGGGTAAAGGATATCTTGGCACCATTTGAAACGGAAGGGGTCGGGTAGCTCACTTCGAGATCGCACGCGATGTTGTTGTCGTGAAGATAGCCGCAGGCCTGGCATCTCGCGTTTTCCTTAAGATAACCGGCCTTTTCACGAATTTGGATCAGCTTTTCGATAGCATCCGCCGGAAGGTCATTGGCACCGCCGAGCGCTTTTGCGAGAATTGCGATCTTTGCAGTATGTTCGAGCGTTTCGAGCCGGTCAAAGGCCTGCCAGAGGTCTTCGCCATAGGCAACGGCTCCGTGGTTCGCCATCAACAGAGCGTTATGATGCTTGACGAACGGCCGCATCGCCTCCGTCAGTTCATCGGTCGAAGGCGTGCCGTAATCGGTCAAGGGCACACAGCCAAGCGTGAGGATGACTTCCGAAAGAATAGGTTTGTCTATGGCGAGGCCCGCGACCGCAAACGCGGTTCCGTGCGGGGGATGAGCGTGACAGACCGCCTTGATATCCGGGCGCTCCTTGTAGATCAAAAGATGCATTGCCAACTCGGACGAAGCCTTTTTATCCGTCAGCGGCTTGCCGTTCATGTCGGTTAACGCCAGCGAATCCTCGGTCATCCTGCCCTTGCACGTCATGGTCGGCGTTGCCAGAATAGTATTCTCGTCCAGCCGAATACTCACATTCCCGTCCGATGCAACGACATAGCTCCGGTCGTAAAGCAACACACCGACCTCGCAGATTAGTTTGCGGGCTGATTGTTCATCGATAGGCATAAAGTAAGAAGAAAAATAGGAAACCACAGATTAACACAACCTTTCGGCGGAGTTAATCTGTGGTTAGATACGTTTAAAAATTGTTAGCGGCCGCTTCCTATTCCGGACCCGTTTCCACCGCGGATCGGCGGCGGTGGCGGCACGTCCATATTCGGGGCAGGGACCGGAGCGACGGTCGTCCATTCATCATGCCCGAGCGAGCGAATGCCGGACTGACGACGCAGACATTCGTTCTCGCGTTTCAATTGGTCGTTTTCGATCCGCAGGCGGTCCATTTCACGCATTCGATTCATTCGCATTGGCCTGAATGCGAACGGCGACGAAATGTCGATGAAGAGGCTGGCGATAAAAATGCCGGCCGCCAGAGTCAGAAAGAATGGAGCCAATCGCTTGAAAATTCCCGTTCCGCACATACTTCTTTTACCTCTCAAAAACTTCTAATTCTTACTGCGACGAATCGTCGGTTCCGGTTTCAACTCTTTTTCGATCTGGCCCGCTAGAAAATACGAAAGGCTTTCCAGCGAGGTCGTCAGGTCGATAGTTTTGAGCTTCACATCGCTCGACGCCTTTAATGAGACCGGTGCAAAATTCATCACTGCTTTTATACCCGCCTTTATGACACGCTCAAGAGCGGCTTGGGCGTGCCCTGCAGGAACCGCGAGTACCGCAACTTCAATCTTATCCCTTTTGACCGCGGAGGCAAAGTTTTTTATGTCAAATATCTGAACTCCGCCAACTTTTTTTCCGATCTTCTTCGGGTCGGAGTCGAAAAGAGCAGTAACGGTGAAGTTTGCCTTTTTGAATCCGTAATAGTCGGCGAGGGCGGTTCCCAGGCGTCCGGCACCGATGATGCAGACACGATGCTCCTTATCGAGGCCGAGTATCGTGGTCAAATGGTCGCTGAGCGTGGCGATCGTATAGCCCACGCCACGAACGCCAAATTCACCGAAATTTGCGAGGTCTTTGCGGATCTGGGCCGAATTAAGGTGGAATTTCTTAGCCAACGCTTCGGAAGAAACCGTTTTGATACCCGTGGACGCGAGTTCGTTGAGACAGCGAAGGTAAACGCTAAGCCGGTTGGTAGTTAATTCTGAGATCTTTTCCGTTTTCATCCGATGTTTTAATTATCCAGATTGTGAAATCGAGCGCAAGGCGATAGGCGTGCCGGTCTTCGCATTTCACCACCGAACCAATCGACACTTTCGCATGCCCCCAGCGATCCTTCGTATGACCACCGAGTCGCACAAATTTCCATACCGGGCCATATGCGTCCACGCCCGTCATATTTCTACATACCGGCCATCGCAATGGGAGATCGGCGGCTGACGATCATCGCATCACCCTCCGACCATTGCTCTCGTTTGGTATTTCAATTACAATCTTACTGTTTCACGTGTGCAACACATAGTCAGAAATTTTTCGTATCCTTTAATAAATGATCGCCTTTCTTTCCGGCAAACTTCTTGAGAAACAGGCAAATACGGTTATCGTCGATGTCGGCGGCATCGGATATGAGGTAACGATACCGCTGTCGACGTTTTATGAACTCGGGGATGTCGGATCGGATATTCGTCTGCGCATATATACGCACGTTCGCGAGGACGCCATCCAGCTTTTTGGGTTTAAGACGAATCGTGAACGCGATCTGTATCTGAAGCTGATCTCGGTACAGGGTATTGGAGCGAAATCCGGTATTTCGCTACTGTCGGGAATGAGCGCGGATGAGATAATCCTCGCCCTTCGGACCGAAGATCTAGCTCGCTTGACCTCCATTCCCGGAGTCGGCCGAAAAACTGCGGAACGGCTGGTAATCGAGCTTCGGGACAAAGTTTCGGACATCGCCCTTGGGGCGACGGATGGACAGT
>JBDTZW010000216.1:0-7188 GCA_040004905.1 Acidobacteriota bacterium | reverse complement strand
AGCATGCCGCCATTATGGACAAATACGATCCGCAAAAAAAGATCGCGCTCGTCGTTGACGAATGGGGCGCGTGGTATGCCCCGCTGCCCGGTAGCAATCCAGGTTTTCTGGTTCAGCAAAACAGCCAGCGCGATGCAATTTTGGCCGCTCTCAACCTGAACATTTTCGCCCGCCGCGCCGATCGTGTGCGGATGGCTAATATTGCCCAGATGATTAATGTTTTACAGGCGATGATCCTGACGGACAAAGAAAAGATAGTTCTGACACCGAGCTATTATGTTTTTAAAATGTATGTGCCATTTCAGGACGCGACCTTTGTGCCAGTCAAGTTTGATGCCGGAACCTATACACACGGCGACATTACCCTGCCGCGCGTAGATGCTGTCGCCGCCAGAGATAAGAACGGCAAGTTGTGGGTGGAAATCACCAATGTCGATCCGAACAGGCCGGTCGAGATAGATTTAAATACGATTGGGATAACCGTTAAATCGGCGGTCGGAGAAACTCTCACCGCCACGAAAGTCGATAGCATCAACAGCTTCGAGAAACCGAACACGGTCGCTCCGAAACCTATTTCGGTGAAAGCTCAAAATGGCAAGCTAAGCTTGAATCTGGAACCAAAATCGGTAACCGTCGTTGCGGTCGAGTAATGAGATATAAAACTTCGCGTTCGATGATCTTTTTTGCAAATACTTCGATGAAACAATATCTGTCAATAATTCTTTTATTGGTTTGCGTTTTTCCGATCTTTGGACAAGATTCGCAATATCAACTTGGCGCCGGTTCCAAACGTCAAGAAGGCGTTCCGCAAGGTACGGTTACCAGGTTTTTATTTGAAAGCAAACTCTACGGAAATTTTCGATACTATTACCTTTACGTTCCGGCTCAATATAATCCGAAAACTTCTGCGGCTTTGATGATTTTCCAAGACGGTTACGCGTATATCCGTGAGGATGAAGATTTTCGCGCTGGAATCGTTTTTGACAATTTAATTGCCAAAAAACAAATGCCTGTGACGATCGGGTTATTTGTTAATCCAGGACATAGTAGCAAAGATTTTCCCGAAATCTTTTTTCGTAGCAGTAATCGGAGTGATGAATATGATGAAATGAGCGATCGCTACGACAATTTTTTACTCAATGAATTAATTCCTGAAATCAAAAAACAATACAACATTTCGGATGATCGAAAAATGCACGCTATCGGCGGTCTTTCTTCTGGTGGGATCGCTGCTTTTACCGCTGCTTGGCAACGTCCCGACTATTTCAGCAAAGTCATGAGCCATTTTGGAAGTTTTACCGACATCAAAGGCGGAAATGAATATCCGAACTTGATCCGTAAAGGTTCAAAAAAAGACATCAAAGTTTTTTTACAGGACGGAACGGGCGACCTTGATAATATTCACGGTAATTGGTGGTTGGCAAATTTAGAAATAGAAGCCTCATTAAAATTCAAGGGTTACGAATACAAATTTGAGAAGGGAACTGGCGGACACGGTGGAAAACACGGCGGCGCAATTCTGCCAGAATCTTTAGTTTGGTTGTGGAGCGATGTAATGAGCAACTGATTTTACTGATGTAACGCAAATTTGGTTTTAGCCTTTTGAAAAATGTAATTGCTTAACGTCCGACAATGGCTTGTTTCAATGCCAATTAATAATTACTAGCTCGTAAAACAGGATAAATGAAAGATCAGGGATCAACGCCTTCCCACACAACAATCGAAAAACGTGCCACCAAACGGATCACGCGGCGGTTGATGCCTTTTTTGATTCTGCTTTTTATGATCTCTTACATCGACCGGGTAAATCTCGGTTATGCCAAGCTCGAAATGACCGGAGATTTAGAATTTACGTCTGAAATCTTTGGTTTTGGCGCCGGCATCTTTTTCTTCGGCTATTTTCTGCTGGAAGTGCCGGGTTCGCTGCTCATCGAATCATCAAGTGCTCGAAAATGGCTCGCGCGAATTATTATCTCTTGGGGTATTTTTGCGGTTTTGATGGGATTTATTCAAAACACGACACAGTTTTATATTGCGCGTTTTTTCCTCGGCGCGGCGGAAGCCGGATTCTTTCCGGGCGTCATCGTTTATTTAAGTCATTGGGTTCGCTCTCGGGACCGGGCGAAAGCCGTCGCGATGTTTATGATGGCTATCCCGGTTTCAAACATCTTCGGCGGTCCGCTTTCGGCTTTGATTCTAGGCGTCAATTGGTTCGGGCTGGCGGGCTGGCGGTGGGTTTTTATTCTCGAAGGCATTCCGGCAGTAATACTTGGCATCGTCACGATTTTTTATTTGACTGACAAACCGGAGGATGCCGCGTGGCTGGCCGAGGACGAACGAACCTGGATCGTCGCCGAACTCGAAAGCGAAAAGCAAAACAAAAAGGCTGTTCGGACCTATACTATCTGGGAAGCTTTTGGGCACCGAAACGTGATTTTTCTGGCGGCGGCTTACTTCTGTGCCGTGACGTGTATTTACGGTTTTACCTTTTGGCTGCCGACGATTCTGAAGGGTTTGTCCGGATTTACGGATCTCCAAACTTCGATCCTTTCCATGCTTCCTTATTGTTTCGGCCTGGCAGCAATGCTGGTCGTCGGCTGGTCGTCCGACCGTACGGGCGAACGTCGTTGGCACGTTGCCCTATCCTTGACCGCAGTTAGCGTCGGACTTTTTTTTAGCGCGCTAGCTCTCGACCATATCCTGCTAGCGCTCGCAATGTTTTGCGTGGCAGGTGCTGGTTTATACAGTTACCTACCCGGGTTCTGGGCGTTGCCGGCTTCATTTTTGACGGAATCGGCGGCCGCCGCATCCATCGGACTGATAAATTCGATCGGAAATCTAGGCGGATTTGCCGGCCCCTTCATCGTCGGCTATTTAAATACCAAAACCAATACCTTCTATTCGGGCGTAATTTATCTTGCCTGTTCTGCTTTACTCGGCGCGGTCTTAATACTAATGGTCAAACATTCGTCGAAAGCTGAGAAGTTGTGAACAACTTCTTATATTTGCATTAGGAGGCTGTCTAGTGGTTATTTCACGTTACATACTTGGCATAGGAACACTACTTGCTTTTGTGTGCCTTGCCGGATTCGGACAAGTCCCGGAGACCCCCTCCCCGAATAATTGGGTGGATTACGCGGCGGTGGACTATGATGTTCAACCGAACGTTATTTACGCTACCGCGAATAATACCGACATGAAACTTGATCTTTATTTGCCGAAAGATAAGAGCAAACCGAGTCCGACGCTAGTGCTTTTTCACGGTGGCGGATGGGTTGATGGGGCAAAGGAGCGCAATGTTTTCTATTTGCTTCCGTACCTTTCGATGGGGTGGACGGTGGTAAATGTCGAGTATAGGATGGCTCGCAATTCGCTGGCACCGGCGGCGGTCGAGGATTGCCGTTGCTCCCTGAGATGGCTCGTGTATCACGCAAAGGAATATAACATCGACACGTCGCGTATCGTTTTGACGGGTACGTCCGCCGGTGGACATCTGTCTCTTATTTCCGGAATGCTGCCTGCCGGATCGGTCTTTGACAGGCAGTGTCCGACGGACCCGAGCACAAAATGGAGCACACCGACGGAGCCGGTGGTCAAGATAGCTGCTATCGTCAATTGGTTCGGCATTACGGATGTAGCCGACATCCTCGAGGGGCCGAACGCAAAGCATTACGCGATGGAATGGCTTGGCAGCCGGCCTGACCGAATGGAACTCGCTCGTCAATTGTCGCCCGTAAATTATGTGCGTCCGGATGTGCCGCCGATCATCACGATCCAGGGAGATTTGGACGACGTCGCTCCGTACGCCGATACCGTCAGAATGCACGCCGCGCTCGATAAGGCAAAAGTCCCGAACAAATTGATCACGCTCAAGGGACGCAATCACGGAGGTTTTAGTAGAGAGGAGATGGCGGCTGGCTACATGGCTATCAGGCAGTTTCTCACGGCAAACGGCGTGATCCCGGCGAGATAGATCCTTATTTTCAGTCAATATCCGCGGGATGTTGATGAGTTTAACGGCGATAATTGTAGTAGCTTCGCTTGGCTTTGTGAGTTCAGTCCGCTCACAAACAAACAGACAACGACGGGGACAGTGGAATATCCGCTTCCGATGTATGTCGACGCAGCGTTGACCCGGTCCGGTTACGCTCCGGGATAATACCCGAGCGGCGGGCCGCTAATAATGACGTCATCAGCCAAAAAATTCTTTGTTTGTGTATTCGCGATTATGCTGTTTTGCATTGCGGGCCTAGGTGATGACGGCTATCGCCTGTGGCTGCGTTACGACAAGCTCACGGAGTGGTCGGCATCGAGGTATCGGACACAAGTTAAGTCCTTGGTAATAAGTGGGAATTCAGCCACTGTTGCCGCGATTCGTGATGAGCTGGGCAAAGGTATCGGGGGACTCCTCGGCAGCGACGTGCCGCAAAGAGATGATCTCAGCGGTGACGGGGCTTTGATCGTCGGCACACCGCAGACTTCTCCGCTGATCGCGGGATTGAATCTGCGGAGTACGCTTACGTCCCTCGGACATGAAGGGTTTATAATCCGCACGGTTCGGATAAAAGGCCGGCGGGCGACAATAATCGCGTCGAGCGGCGAGACGGGGTTGCTTTACGGGGCCTTTCATTTTCTACGTCTTTTGCAGACCCTTCAGCCGATAGGAGCTATTAACGAGGTCCATGAACCGCGTATTCAACTGCGATTCCTAAATCATTGGGATAATCTGGATGGCAGCATCGAACGCGGCTATGCAGGCAAATCACTTTGGAATTGGAACGACCTGCCGGGCGCCGTTGATCCGCGTTACAGGGACTATGCACGGGCAAACGCTTCGATAGGGATCAACTCGACGGTCCTTAATAATGTAAACGCAAATGCGATCTTTCTGACACCGGAATACCTTCGCAAAGTGGCTGCGATCGCCGACATTTTTCGACCTTACGGGATTAAGGTTTATCTGTCGGCCAGATTTTCGGCCCCGATCGAACTTGGCGGTTTGAAAACCGCCGATCCCCTCGATGCGAACGTGGCGGCTTGGTGGAAAAAGAAAGCGGATGAGATATACGCGATGATCCCTGATTTTGGGGGCTTTCTCGTAAAAGCCAACAGCGAAGGCCAGCCCGGACCGCGTACATACAATCGCGATCACGTTGATGGTGCAAATATGATGGCGGCGGCTCTCGCTCCGCACAACGGCATAGTGATCTGGCGCGCTTTTGTCTACGATATGAAGCCCGGTTATGACCGCGCCGGTGCGGCCTACGAAGACCTGCAGCCTTTTGACGGAAAATTTGCCGCTAATGTCCTCTGCAGGTAAAGAACGGCCCCATAGATTTTCAGCCGCGCGAACCGTTCCATCCGCTTTTTGGTGCGATGCCAAAAACGCAGGTAGTGCCCGAGTTTCAGATCACCCAGGAATATCTCGGTTTTTCAAATCATCTCGTTTTTCTCGCCCAGATGTGGAGCGAAGTGCTCGATTCGGACACCTATGCCGAAGGCAGGCGCTCACGTGTTCTGAGCGTTGCGGACGGACATCTTTTTTCCCAAAAGATATCCGCGATTGCCGCTGTCGCAAATACCGGTACCGACCGCAATTGGACGGGGCATGATTTTCTGCAGGCAAATTGGTATGCCTACGGAAGGCTTGCTTGGAACCCTGACACATCGTCCGAGCGGATAGCGGATGAGTGGATAAAAATGACGCTTACGCGCGAGCCGCTAGCGGTCCGGACCATTTCGAACATGATGCTCGCGTCGCACAATGCTCTCGTCGATTACATGACGCCTCTTGGGTTGCATCACCAAATGTGGGGCGGGCATCATTACGGGCCGGCACCGTGGTGGAATACATATGACCGCGACGACTGGAATCCGACCTATTACAACAAAGCCGACGAAAAAGGCATCGGTTTTGACCGTACAAAAACGGGCAGCAATACCGTCAGCCAGTATTTTCCGCAGGTGCGTGACAATTTCTCTAGTTTAAAAACGTGTCCGGATGAGTTTTTGCTGTGGTTTCACCACGTCCCGTGGACCTACAAAATGCGATCGGGCCGTACGCTGTGGGATGAATTGGCACTGCATTACCAGAGGGGAGTCGATTGGGTGCGAAAGACCCGTAAGGATTGGGCATCTTTAAAAGGCTCCATCGATCCAGAACGCTATGCGGCGGTTTCGAAAAAGCTGGCGATACAGGAGCGTGACTCCATCTGGTGGAAAGATGCGAGTTTGAGCTACTTTCAGTCGCTCTCAAAAATACCGCTGCCGCAAGGGGTCGAGAAACCGCAGCGAACATTGGAAGAATATAAGAAGATCGATCTGTTGGACGATTTTGCGAGGGGGAAAGGCGTTTTTGATGAAAATCACAAGAATTAAAGCGAAAACAATTCCGACTGATCGTTGGACCAGAACGGCACGTTCAATGAGATTCAGCTCGCTGACACCGTACCAGCAAATGGCGACGGCCAGCTCGATGCCACTGACATCAGCCAGGGTGAGGAGATTCGCATCGTATCTCGACCCGACTCTATCATCAAATACATCTGTTCAAACTTTTGGGAACAAGCAGAGAGCCGCACAAAATTCGGCACGTGTGAACCCTGTCTGTGAGGTAATAGACATGTTGCTGGCAAAAAATGAGTTGCTGGCAAATATAGAAATGATATAACCTCACCAAACCAGTGCGGAATCTGTTAGAAACCCATCTTCAAAGATGGTGGCACTTCCTTGAATCAAGCCGAATCTTCGGAGCTCGCGAATGTCTGCAAGCTATTGATTCTAAAGCGTTTTGATTGGTTTCGATAAGGCGTGAAAATCTTCTAGAGTCGCTTGGGGTGCGAGAGGTCGCAAGTTCAAATCTTGTCGTCCCGACCAACCCGTACGCCCCTAAGGGCCCAGGATTTTGAGTCTTATGAGCTGAAGGGGGTGACGACGACGCTATCTAGAATTTCGTTTCTCCCCCCATAAAAGCAAATCAATTCCGTCCCTGTATAGCTGCGCAAAGGCCGTGCCTATGGATTTCACGGATGACAAGGAGTCGTTTTGTTCCCCAATTTGTTCCCCAAAACAATAAAAATAGCGTAACGGTAAATTACCGATGACGCTAACTCATTCTGTTTGTTGAAGTTATGTGGTGGCCAGGGACGGGGTCGAACCGCCGACACGCGGATTTTCAGTCCGCTGCTC
>JBDTZW010000103.1:0-7192 GCA_040004905.1 Acidobacteriota bacterium | reverse complement strand
TCGTTTCGGCCTCAGGACCCAGGGTTGCGGCCTTTCGGCCTTACCCTGGGCTATTAGCTTTGTTCCCTTGGGGATAAAGCTACTCATCATCTTCGTGGGCCCTGACTCTTCCGGCAGCCACCGCGTCGGCGATAACTTTGTCGGCGAGGTTATGGGGGAGCGGGTCGTAGTGTGAGAACTGCATGTGATAGCTGCCGCGGGCTTGGGTTACCGAGTTCAGTTTTGATTGGTAATCGAGCATTTCAGAGAGTGGGACCTTTGCTTTGATCACCTGTTGTTTGCCGCGGACCTCCATTCCACCAACGCGGCCACGGCGGCTGTTTAGGTCGCCCATTATGTCGCCGGCAACTTCCTGAGGTGTGAAAACCTCGACGTCCATTATCGGTTCGAGAAGTGTCGGACGGGCTTTTTCCATTGCGGCTCGGTAGGCTTTACGACCCGCGGCACGGAACGAATGCTCGTCGGAGTCGACGGTGTGATAGCTGCCGTCGATAAGCGTCACTTTGAAATCGACGAGCGGATAGCCGGCGACGGCACCGCCCTGAGCGGCTTCGACAATGCCCTTTTCGATGGCGGGACGGAAATTCTGCGGAACCGATCCGCCGAAGATCTTATCGACCCACTCAAAGCCCTGCCCTCGTTCGAGCGGCTCGAAGATACATTTACAATCGCCAAATTGGCCGCGTCCGCCGGATTGTTTCTTGTGGCGTCCCTGGACCTCGACCTGCTGGGTGATCGTTTCCTTATAGGGAACCTTAGGCGGATGGAGAGCGACCTCCACGTGGTATCGATTGCCGAGCTTGGCGACGACGGTCTCGATGTGCAGCTGGCCCGAACCCGATAGGATAAATTCCTTGGTCTGGGGATCGCGGTCGAAATGCAGGCTTGGGTCTTCTTCGAGAATTCTGTGCAGGGCGGCAGAGATCTTGTCCTCGTCGGCGCGTGACTTGGGTTCAATGGCAAATGCGATCGCGGCCTCGGGGTATTCGACCTTAGGATAGACGATCGGTTTGGCTTTGTCGCTGAGAGTGTCGCCGGTCTGTGTGTCCTTGAGTTTGACGACGGCGATGATGTCGCCGGTCGCGGCACTGTCAACTTTGTCGAGCGTTTTGCCGGCGATGAGATGGAGAGCACCCAATCTTTCAGCGGTTTCGCGTGTCGAGTTAAAGACGGTCGCGTCCGACCCAACCTTACCGCTGACGATCTTCATCACGTTGATGCGGCCGGCAAACGGGTCGGCGATAGTGCGGAAAACATAGGCCGAAAACGGCTCATCGTTGGAATATTTGCGCGAGATACGATCGCCGGTCATTTCATTGTCGGTGAAGCCGTGCTCGGATTCGTGCGTCGCGGGGTTCGGAGCGAATTCGGCAATGTGATCGAGCAGGATCTGGAGGCCGACGAGCGTGGTCGCGGAGACCGCATATACCGGACAGAGCTTGCTGGCGGCGATCGCTTTTGCAAGATTTGGATAGATATCTTCTTCAGGCAGCGTGCCATCGGCGAAGTATTTCTCCATCAGAGCGTCGTCCGATTCGGCGACTATCTCGATCAGGCGTTCGCGCGTGCGTTCGAAAACATCGCGACCCGATTCCGGCATCGGTATCTCTTTAGCTTTACCAGCGGCGTCGAATTCGTAGGCTTTTTGATGGACGACATCGACGACGCCTTTGAAATCGCCTTCTTTTCCGAGCGGCAGCGTGAACGGCACGATCGAGCGGGCAAAGCTCTGCGTCGCGGTTTCGAGGGCGTGGCCAAAATCGCCATGTTCCTTGTCGATCTTGTTGATCACCATGAAACGCGGCAGCATGAATTCATTAGCGTACTGCCACGTTTTTTCAGTCTGGACCTCGATCCCATGGACCGCATCAACGACGACCAGAGCACAATCGGCCACACGAAGCGCCGGACGGGCATGCGAAACAAAAGCGGCGTATCCGGGCGTGTCGATGAAATTTATCTTGGTGTCTTTGTATTCGGTGTGGGCGAAATTGTTGTTGAGAGAGATTTTTCGTTCGATCGAATCGTCTTCGTAATCGGTAATGGTAGTACCTTCATCTACCTTTCCCCAGCGTGGTTGTGTTCCGGCGACGTGGAGCAGGGAACTGACGAGCTGGGTTTTACCCGCGTCGCCGTGTCCGATCACAGCCAGATTTCTGATATTCTCCGTGGCAAATGATTTCATATCGGCAAGATCTCCTGTAAGGGAAGTGTCAAAGTTTAACGTTCGAAGCTCAAGGTCCGCGAAAAAAGGCCAAACTTTGAACATTGAACCTGGGACCTGGAACTCGGTATGTTGGTAAGCATTAAATTTATATTACGAACGGCAGAATTCCAAGTACAGGGTTCAAAGTTCAAGGCTCAAACCGTTTGACGACAAAAATCATTACCTGATTTGGGGGTCTTGGTTTATTATGTGTTCAACAAACGGTTCACCCCCGGAGCGGCAAAAGGCTATGAAGGTCAACGTCTAACAAGTGTTTCGCATCGTAAGCACGGGCCGAAAGTTTGCCTATTTCCGGTGCCCTTTTAAGCAAAAATATTGAGGATGAAGATGAATAAGTCCATTTATCGAATAAAAGCGGTTTTGACGGCGTTTATATTGGCGGCGTTTCTGACCAGTGGATCGGCGGCATTTTCCCAGTCGGCAATTGTCTACAGTGATATCACCGGCGGTTCGAGCGTTTTTGTGTTCAAAAGCTCGGCCAAATCCGCGACTAAGAAATACGTCGCACAGACAAAATCGAAGCTATCGCGCGATCAGCAGTTGGCCAAGGCCAAAAAGATCAATACGCAGTATGTCCAGTTAGCCAAGACTGCTCCGCGGCGTGCTCGAACAAACTCGGTCGACCCGAATACGCTCCCGCCGACGGCCAAGATCAACTTGATGCCTAAGGATCAGGCGTCGAAGTTGTTCGCGGGTGTCGGTGAATGGTATATCGACCGCGAAGACAGCGATCACGCCGAGGACTTCTTCCGAACGGCCTTCACGCTCGACGGCAAGAACAGCATTGCGAGAAACGGACTGAGCGAAGCTTTGGCTTTGCAGGGAAACGGGCTCTTAGCCAAGGATGATGCCGACAACGCCAAGAAGAAGTTTGACGAGGCTCTGACCTTCAATGCGAACAATGGTGTTGCTTATTACGGCCTGGGCGAGGTTTACAACAGCCAGGATGATAGCAAGAATGCGATCGCGAGCTACGAAAAGGCTTTGAGCCTCGACCGTGCCCTGACCACCATCTACGTGCCGCTCGGTATTCTCTATTACCAGACCGGCGAGATCGCAAAAGCCGACACGGAGTTGACGAGAGCCCTGGCGTTGTCTCCCGAGGATTCTGAAACGCAATTTTTCTACGGGCTAATTCGATACGCTCAAGGTAAGGACGACGAGGCCCTGAAGGCGTTCAGGGAGGCTAAGAAGATCAAGCCGGACTACGCGGAACCTTGGTATTACGCGGGACTGACGCTGCTTCGGATGGAAAAGGCGGACGACGCGATCGCCGAACTGACGAAGGCGAAAGAACTTAAGCCGGACTATTTCGAAGCTTGGTTCTCGCTCGGAACGGCCTATCTGATGAAGGACACGCCGGAAGACTACGGCAGAGCGATCGAAGCCTTTAAACGGGCGACGGCACTCAAGAACAGCAGTGCAGCAGCCCAGGCGAATCTTGCCGACGCGTATCGCCTGCGCGGCGGTGCCAATGATTTCAAGCTGGCCGAGGGCAGTTACAATGTGGCGGCATCGCTTGCGGCGAACGATAAGAACTTTACGACGACCGAGACTGGCGACATCTATACTCGAATGGGTTATGTGATCGCGCGGCAGTGTGATGCTTATTCGAAGATAAATGCCAGGTGCGGTTGGGGCCGAGCGATCACCGCTCTCGAGAGCGCGGTCGCGAGAAGCAACAGCAAGGTCGATCTCGCGAATTTGGGGTGGGCCTACTACAACGCCGCGCACAACGATCTGACCGAAAACAAGCCCGACGAAGCTAAGGCAAAGCTAGTAAAAGCCCGTGATGCGCTGCTAAAGGCAGTCGAAGGCAACACGACGTTTGCCCAGGGGCCGCTGCTCAATCTTGCCATCACTTATCGCGATATGGGCGAATACGCGAACGAGATCGACGCTTTGAAAAAGGTCGTTCAAACCCAATCGGATTGGACGTTTGCTATGAACGAACTCGGCATTGCTTACATGAACACCAAGGACTACAAGTCGGCGGCGGACCAATTTAGAAACGCCACTAAAAAAGACGACAAGTACGCACTGGCGTTTCTGAATCTCGGCAAAGCCGAATTCCTGAACGGCAATGTGGGCGAGGCCAAACGCGCTTACGACCGACTCAAGAAGCTCGATCAAAAACGCATGGCGGACGAGCTGACCTTGTTTACGAAAGGAGCTATTCGCGGATAAGCTTTCATTCCTGAATCGGCACGTTCGGCCTATAGACCGGGCGTGCCCGTCATTTTTATTCTTCGTTTTGGACACCTCCATTCAGATCCTGGAAAACGTCAGTCTTGCTCCCTATACGACGCTCAGGATCGGGGGAGCGGCCCGATATTTCGTGACGGCCGCGAATGAACGCGACCTTATCGAAGCATTTCAATTTGCATCGGCAAATGGCTTAGATACGTTCGTTCTCGGCGGCGGGAGCAATATTCTGGTCGCGGACGCGGGATTCGATGGACTCGTCGTGCAGATCGGCCTGAAGGGAATTTCAACGGGTTCGAATCCTTCGGAAATTAGTGCACAGGCCGGAGAGGATTGGGACGGATTTGTCGCACACTGCATTTCGCAGGGATCAGCGGGCGTCGAATGTCTTAGCGGGATTCCCGGATCCGTCGGCGGAACCCCGGTGCAAAATGTCGGTGCCTACGGCCAGGAGGTTTCGGAGTCCATCGTTTCGGTTAGGTGTTTTGACCGGAACGAAGGCCGAATCGTCGAACTGATGAACGCGGACTGTGGGTTCGCTTATCGAACCTCGACCTTTAATTCAACGCAGAAGGAAAAGTTTGTTGTTCTGGCGGTCACATTTCGGCTAAAGCAGAACGGCGTCCCGACGGTCGTTTATAAAGATCTCTTGGATAATTTCGCCGGCCGGCAGCCGACGCTTCAAGAAGCCCGTGATGCTGTTTTGAAGATCCGCCGGGCGAAATCGATGGTGATCGATGCATCCGACCCGAATTCGTTAAGCGCGGGATCGTTCTTTAAGAATCCGGTCGTGTCGAATGGGGAGTACGAGCAGGTTTTAAGCGACTTTAACGGCGCGCTGCCGAAATTTGCGGTGGATGACGATAACGTAAAAATTCCAGCGGCGTGGTTGATCGAGAACAGCGGTTTTCACAAAGGTTATCGACTGGGGAACGCCGGTATCTCGACCAAACATACGCTGGCGATCGTAAATTGCGGCGGTGCGACCGCAAAGGAGGTGATTGACCTTAAGGATTCTATCCAAGCCAGCGTCGAGCGGAAATTCGGAATTCTTCTCCAACCTGAACCGATCTTCGTCGGTTTCTAACGCAAAAATCTTTCATTTTAGGCGTCTATTTAAATTATACTTCACATGTTGAAGTGAGGAAGCCACATGACCCGCAGAAACCATCACACCCTTATACGAATCTTTTTAGCTTTCAGCCTGATCCTTTCCGCTATGCCGTACGGAACGGCGGTCCGGGCTCAGGACATTATCGCGTCGGACGACATATCCGGCGGATCGAGCGTCTTTGTTTTCAGGCAGTCGCGAAAAAAGCCCCAGGTGCGGTCGGCGCACATGCAGGCGTATGCTTCGCGAGGTGCAGCGGGTTCGGTTTCACGAAGACGTGTTAACGCATACGTCGCGTCGCATACGCGGACGCGAAGGACGCCATCGTTGGTTAAAAATACCGCGTCGATCCGTGCGGCCGCTGCCGAAAAACGCAGGATCGCACTGTCTAATACGCTGACGGCGACCGCCGACAAGATGTTCGAGAGCAAGGATGTGGATGGTGCTATCGCGAACTACCGCCAGGCGCGGAAAGAGTATCCGAAAAATACCAATGCTAAGGATGGTTTGAGCGACGCGTTGACAGCTAAAGGAATCACTGTGGCTGGGGACAGCGGGAACCTAAATGGTGCCGAATTTCTTGCGGAAGCCGTGACACTTGATCCGAAGGACCTGGCCGCATACGCGAAGCTTGGTGAGATCTACGACGCCAACGACCAGAATGCGAAAGCGATCGAAAGCTACGAATCGGCATTGCGGATCGATCCCGCGTTTACCGAGGTTTATGTCCCGCTCGGGATCGCTTATTTCAAGGCGGGCGAGATCGCCAAGGCCGACGTTTACGCGACCAAGGCCGAAGCGAACGGCACCGAAACGGCGGACGGAAGGTATTTACGCGGTCTGGTCCAATTCAAGCAGAACAAGGATAACGAGGCGCTCGCTTCGTTCGACCGCGCGATCGTGTTGGATCCGAATATTGTTACGGCTTATTACTATCGCGGGCAGGTATTTGACCGCCAGCAGCACGACGATCAGGCGTTGGCGTCGTATAAACAGGCGGTTACGCGAGATTCCACGTTCGCTCCGGCGTGGTTCGAGATCGGTGTTGTGTCCTATAACGCGGGCGATTACACGACGGCGGCCGGTGCTTATCAGCAGACGGTGCAGTACGAACCGGACAACGCAGAGGCGCACGCGAATCTTGCGAGCTCCTATCGTCAACTCGAACGCTATCCTGATGCGAACAAGGAATACTGGCTTGCATCCAACGGGATCAAGAACGATCCCGACCTTCACAGCGAATGGGGATATTGTCTCGGTAAAACCAACGAATGGGACAAGGCCGTAAAGCAGGAGACCACCGCTCAGGAGATCAGCCCGACGGCGGTTGATTACACTAACGTCGGCTGGGCTTATTACAACGCCGCTGAAGCGGACAAGCAGGCCAAGAACGACGCCAGCGCATCGGCCAACTACGAGATCGGCAAAGCTTTTCTTCAAAAGGCGGTCGCGACCAATCCAAATTTCGACGCGGCATATCTTAATCTTGGCTCGACATACAACGCTCTCGGCGATTTTCAGAACGCCGTTGCAACGCTAAATCATGCCGTCGATCTGCACGCGAACTGGGTGATCGCGTTGAACCAACTCGGGGTCGGCTATCGCGGGACGAATAATCTGTCAGCGGCGGCATCGGCATTCAACCGAGT
>JBDTZW010000446.1:0-2170 GCA_040004905.1 Acidobacteriota bacterium | reverse complement strand
ATTCGCTGACACAAAAGCAGACAAACTCGATCTTCGTTCTATAAACGTCGAGATCGATCCAATCAGCATGCTGTGATCAATTGACAGCCTTCGAAGCAAATTCCGCAGCTCGCACGTTGACCTGCGAGTAGACCTCAGCAAGCGACACTTTGCAGTTCACGGAGTCGAGAGTTATCACGTCGTCCTTTTCGTTGTAAATGCGATAAGTCCACTGCTTAGCGTTCTGTCGTGCGTAGTGTTCGACGCGCATCTCGTCAGCACGCAGCATCAGGCACTCCTTGACGCTTTCCATCGCGAGATAGCTGTCGAGTTTCGAAGTTTTATTGATCGGGTCAGTCGCCGCCGAAACGATTTCGAGAACGACCGTCGGATTCAATAGAAGGTCGAGATGCTGATCGGCAAAGACCGGATCGCCGCTTACGACCACCACGTCCGGGTAGCAGCTGAGCGTATTGCGAAGCTTGACTCGCATGCCGTTCACATAAATGTCGCATTTGCTTCCCTTTAAGCGGCTCCCAAGCGCGATGCCGACGTTCGATGCTATCAGATTGTGCCAGCGATTCGAGGCGTCTTTAGGTATCAGCGTGCCGCCCGCGAGATCAAGTTTGCCGGCTCCCACATAGTCGTCGCCCACCTTTTTGAACGGTTGATTAAACGCTCTTTCATTCATAGCTTTTGTTCAAACTCCTCTCTTGTTGTTAATAGCGCGCGAAACAGGCAATGAAAAACAAACGCGTGGACGTTTTGCGTGGACTGATTTGTTTGTTAAAACTAGTTTGGCACAACGACACCAAATATTTCAAGATGATCTTTATGAAACTTTCAAAGTTGGCGGATCTGACCTCCGCGTCCATCGAAACTGGTTCACCCGATACGGAGATTACGTCAGCCGCGGGCCTCGATATCGCTAAAAAGGGAGAGATCACCTTCCTCGCGAACCTGAAATACACCCCGCAGATCGAGCAGACCAAGGCCTCAGCGATCTATCTGAGCGAATCGACAAAGATCTCTCGCGCCGACATCGCGATCGTTCGTGCAAAAGACCCGTATCTTGCTTACACACGAGCGTTGCGTCTTTTCTTTCCGACGGCGGCGGTGGTGCCAGGAATCCATCCGACTGCTGTGATCGATGAAGCAGCAACGGTTTCCGACGCTGCCGAGATAGGCGCAAATGTTGTGATCGGGAAGAATGCAGTAGTGGAAGCGGGCGTCAAGATCCTTGCGAACGCGACAATATATGACAACGCACGCATCGGGGAAAATTCGACCATCCATTCAGGTGTTTCGATCCGCGAGAATTGCGAGGTGGGACGCAACTGCATTGTGCAGAATAATTCCACGATCGGCTCGGACGGATTCGGCTACGCTAAAGACGAAGAGGAACGCTGGCTAAAGATCCCGCAGGTCGGACGTGTCGTTTTAGAGGATGATGTCGAGATCGGAGCCAACACCGCGATCGACTGTGCATCCGTCGGCGAATCTCGTATCAAACGCGGGACCAAGATCGACAATCTCGTCCAGATCGGGCATTCGTGTACGGTCGATGAAGACGCTCTGATCTGCTCACAAACCGGATTAGCCGGAAGTTCAACGATCGGCAAACGCGTTATCCTTGCAGGGCAGGTCGGCATCGCAGGTCACCTCAAGGTCGGCGACGACGCAATCATCACCGCCAAGTCGGCAACAAGTCACGACGTCGAACCGGGCAAAATAATTTCCGGTATACCTGGATTTGATAATCGCGACTGGCTTCGATCTACCGCAGCATATCGAAGGCTCGGCGAAATGACTCAAACGATCCGAACTTTGGAAAAACGCCTGGCAAAACTAGAGAAAGGTTCGTCCTAGTCTATTTATTCCTCCGGTCCGGTCCATTTGATCACCGTACGCAAATGCGGCCTCACGTTTTCTTCGACGCCCTGCATTTCCATCGCGATATGTATCCAGGTCCCGTCGTCTTTTTTGATCGCGGAAACCACCGATCCGCGGCCCGCCACGCTGTAATCCTCGATCTCGTCCCAGAGACAGCTTGCCGATCCCATCCGCGATCTGTATGCAAGGCCGTTCTCGAAAATGCTCATCTCATCACTCCACTCGGCGAAGGTCTGCCAAAGATACAGGATCAAAGGGAACATCAGCGGGATCGGACAAAGGATCTTCGCCGCTATAT
>JBDTZW010000020.1:0-23926 GCA_040004905.1 Acidobacteriota bacterium | reverse complement strand
TGATCGGCGGCATCGAGATGGAAGTTGAAAACATCTAATTCAATCCCTGACAATTTAACGGGCTTACGGATCGAAAGAATTGTTCCCAACGGTTACGGCATTGGTTTTGCCGATGGCCTGACTGTGTTTACTCCGCTGACCGCTCCCGGTGATGTTGTTGAAGTAAATATCACGCAGAAGAAAAAGAAGATCGCCTTTGCCGAGGTTGTGCGCGTTTTAGAGCCGTCGGCGGAACGAGTTAGTGTACCGCCGTGTAAGTATTTCGGAACCTGCGGTGGATGCGATTTTCAGCAGATGAACTACACCGCGCAGCTTGCGGCCAAGGCGAGCATTGTTCGCGACTGTCTGAAACGGATCGGCAAGATCGATTGGGCCGGCGAATTGCCCGTAGTGGCCAGTCCGCACGCCTTTCAATACCGCTCGCGGGCACAGTGGCGCCTCGACGCGTCGGCGAAAAGGATCGGTTATCTCAAACGAAATTCGCATGAGGTCATAGACATCGAGACGTGCCCTATACTTGTGCCGGAATTGGATGCCGAACTGCGTCGGCTTCGAACTGAATTACCGTGGGAAGAGATCTGGGACAATAACGCGAAAATAGACTCTGCCGCCGGCGACGACCGAGTGGTCTCGACGTATTCGGACGAGCTTAATGAAGTGACGAATGAGCTCGTGAGCAAGGTCGGCGAGGATAAGTTCTCATATTCGGCCCGAGCGTTTTTTCAAGGGAATCGCTACTTGGCAGGGCCGTTGGTCGATGCGGCTCTAGGCGGAGCGAGCGGCGATTCGGCGATAGACCTTTATTGCGGCGTCGGGCTTTTCACTCTTCCGATGGCGAGGAAGTTCGGCAATGTAACGGCTGTTGAGGAGAACGACGCGGCAGTCGAGTATGCAGAAAAGAACGCCATCGCTGCTAAACTCGACAATATTCAGTTCTGGGCGGCGTCGGTCCGGTCATTTTTGAAAAGCGACGAGGTGAAACCGGTCGATTTTCTGCTGCTCGATCCGCCCCGGTCGGGTGCGGAACCGGAATCTATTCTCGCGGTCGCCAGGCTTCGGCCGAGGGAGATCTCATATGTATCGTGCGAACCTTCGATACTTGCCAGGGATCTTCGGATCTTGATCGATCATGGATATGAGATCGCGACGATCACGGCGTTCGACCTGTTTCCGCAGACGCATCATGTCGAGACGGTCGTTCGACTTGCACTGAGCTAGAATTCGACAAAACATTTGGCGCTGATTGCTCGTTAAATTCATCATAGATATGCATTTGAAGAAAGCTGGAACGGTAAACTAAACTCGACCTATGGCAAAGAAGAAAGAAGGCTCGAACGAAGAACCTAACGAAGGCGGTAAAAAGCATTTTGTGCGGTGCCGGTATTGCGGGCAGAGAAACTCGGTCAAGGATGACTACGAGAATGGCTCGGCCAATTGCGGACGGTGCAAGCTGCCGTTGTCGAACGAGCCGCATAAGAAGTTTGCCGATCTGAGCAAACACGACTATATACACCCTCTTGACAGCAAAGCTCTGGCGGCGCTGCGTGCGATACCGGGTGTCGATTCGGCCTTGAAGAAATTTCTTGCTGTTACTGGCGAATCCGTGATCCGCGTGACCTTTATGGCGAGTGCCGTCAAGGTTACGCCGAAACAGTGTCCGGACCTTCACGCAAAATTACAGATCGCGTGCACGACTCTCGGCGTCGAAATGCCGGATCTGTATATTCAGCAAAATCCGGTGGTAAATGCCTTTACCGGCGGCGTTGAAAAGCCGATCATCGTACTGCACTCATCCTTGATCGAACGGCTGAACGAAGAGGAAACGCTAGCGGTTATCGCGCATGAGGTCGGTCATATTCACGCCGAACATGTTCTCTATCTAACGGCCGCCAGATTGATGGAACTGCTTGCGAATACCGGTGCGTCGATCCTGCTGCCTGGTTCCGAGATACTGAAGCTGCTTATCTCGATGGGTATAAGCAGTGCGCTCCTCGCGTGGGCGCGCCGGGCGGAGCTCTCGTGCGACCGGGCCGCGTTGCTCGTAACGCAGGATCCGCACGTGATCGGACGGACGATGATGAAACTCGCAGGCGGCACATTTGCCTCCAAGATCGACTACGAACAGTTCCTGGAACAGGGGAAAGAATTTAAGAAGGATTGCGAAGAGAAGGCTCTCGACAAATTCTGGGCGCAGATAGTAAACGCCGGTCGCTCGCACCCATTTCCGATCTGGCGAGTCGGCGAGATCCTTGACTGGGTCGAAACTGGGCAGTACGAAGAATTGATGAAGAAGAAATGATCGGCGGCTAAACCGGGATGATCATTATTTTGACAACGTATCCGTCGCTCGAAGAAGGCGAATTACTGGCGGAAAGACTCGTTACTGAAAAACTAGCGGCGTGTGTGCAGATACTGCCGCGAATAACGTCGGTCTACTTTTGGCAGGGCGAGGTCAAGAGAGAATCGGAGTGTCTTTTGCTGATCAAAACGTTGGCTGAAAGGTATGATGCGGTCGAGGCGTTTATTCGAAACAATCATTGCTATAGCGTCCCCGAGATTGTTGCAATAAGATCAGAACGCGTTTTCGGCGAGTATCTCGCGTGGCTAGAGGCCCTTGCCAACTAGGCCGCTGTTTTTTTTGGCCTCCGCTGCTTTTTCCGATGCACCGGAGGTTTCGAGGATAAATTTTACGGCCTCCTGCGGTGAATCGGTCAAGTGGATCAAGCTCAGGTCCTCGGAATTTATCATCTTTTCGTTTAGCATCGTCGAGGTCAACCACGCCAACAATCCCCGCCAATACTGAGAACCGAAAAGCACGACTGGAAAATTTCTGATCTTCCGCGTCTGTATCAGCGTCAACGCCTCGAACAATTCGTCCATCGTCCCGAAACCGCCAGGGAATATCACATATGCGTTGCTGTATTTTATGAACATCGTCTTGCGAACGAAGAAATATTTGAAGGAAAGCGATTTGGTCAAATAAGGATTCGGAAGTTGTTCGAACGGCAATTCGATATTGCAACCCACCGACGTTGCTCCAGCCTCATGAGCTCCCTGATTTGCCGCCTCCATAATGCCCGGGCCTCCGCCTGTGATTATCTCGAAACCGGCCTCGCCGAGTAGTCTCGCGGTTTCGAGGGATGCTCGGTAATAAGGATCTTCCTGACTTGTCCGTGCAGAGCCGAAGATCGAGACGCCGCGCGTGATCGTTGCGAGATGATCGAATCCGTTGATAAATTCGCCCATGATGCGGAGCACGCGCCATGAGTCAGAGGTTTTATACTCGTCCTCGGGGTCAGGCGAGCGAAGCAAAACTTCATCGTCAGTCAGCCGCCAGTAACCCGGCTCCTCCTCATGCCGTTTAGCCTCGGCCACGGTTTTTGGTTCCTTCGTCTTTGCCTTGTCCGCAGTTCTCACGGCTTTCTTGGCAGGCTTTGTTTTTTTTCTTGCTTTAGTGTCAGCCATCTTGATTACGGATCTTGGATCTTCGGTCATGGGAACAAACCCGCAGTCCGCGATCCCGAATTCTTAGATCCCCATGATGTTATATCCGCAGTCGACGTAGATCGTTTCGCCGGTGATGCCCGAGGCGAGATCACTGACGAGGAAGAGTGCGGTGTTGCCGACCTCGCTTGCCTTGACGTTGCGTTTTAACGGCGAGCGTTCGCCAACGTAGCCGAGCAGAGTTCCCATATTTTTGACGCCGCGGGCCGAGAGTGTATTGATCGGGCCGGCACTGATCGCATTCACACGGATATTATTTTTGCCGAGATCGGCGGCGAGATAGCGGGTCGAAGCTTCGAGAGCGGCCTTGGCAACGCCCATCACGTTGTAATTCATTACTACCTTCTCGGCACCATAATAGCTCATTGTTACGATGCTGCCGCCGTCCTTCATCAATGGGAGAGCGGCAAAGGCAACCTGCGTAAGCGAAAAGGCACTGATCTCCAATGCGGTTCGAAACGCATCGCGTGTAGTCGTGACAAATTCACCCTCGAGAGCTTCGCGCGGAGCGAAGGCGATCGAGTGTACGAGAAAATCGAGTTTGCCGTATTTCTCGCCGACCGCGGCAAATGCGGAATCGACCTCAGCCTGGTTTGAAACATCGCACGGAACGACCAGCGAATCAGGCAGCGTATCGGCAAGCTCTTCCACATTTTCTCTGAGCCGTTCGCCCTGATATGTGAACGCGAGTTTTGCACCTTGCTCTGAGCAAGCCGCTGCACACGCCCACGCGATCGAACGCTTGTTCGCGACCCCGAAGATCATTCCTACTTTGTTCTCTAACATACTCATAGGCGGGAAATTAGGCCACCGTTGCAGCCCGTTCGAATGGAATATCGTCGAAATGCGTCATTTGCTTGAACGCCCTGAATCGCTGATTGATCTCGGGATAATCCAGCTCATCGACACGCAGGGTCCCAAATTGTTCGACATTAAACGACGCCATCACGGAGCCGTAGATCATCGCACGCCTTAGGGTGTCATTATTGATCTCGCCCGAACTCGCGAGATATCCCATAAAGCCGCCCGCAAACGTGTCGCCCGCCCCGGTCGGATCGAAAACGCTCTCGAGCGGATAGGCTGGGGTGACGAAATATCCGTCTTTAGTAAATAAGGTAGCGCCGTATTCGCCGCGTTTGATCACGAGAGCCTTCAGACCGTAGTCGAGGATCTTTTTCGCGGCTTTGTGAATGTTTGGTTCGCCGGTTAACTGCCTGGCTTCGGCGTCGTTGATGATAATGCAGTCGACGACTTTGATGGTTTCGATCACGGCATCCTTCATCGATGAGATCCAGAAATTCATGGTGTCCATCGCGACAAATTTCGCTTTTTCACATTGTTCGCGGACCCGCTTTTGAAGCATCGGGAGAATGTTTGCGAGAAATAAAAGAGGGGCGTTCTTAGAATTATCCGAGAGTTTTGGATCAAATGTCTCGAACACGTTCAACTGGGTGTCGAGCGTATGAGCCGTGTTCATATCGTAGTCGTAACGACCGCTCCAGAAAAACGTCTTGCCATCAGGGACAACCTCGACGTCATCTGTATTGACATGGTGACGGCGAAAGACCTCCCATTCAGCCTCACCAAAATCGCCGCCGACAACGCCAACCGCGTTCACCTGGGTAAAGAAACTCGCCGACAAAGAAAAATGCGTCGCCGCACCGCCAAGAATCTTGTCGCGTTTCCCAAATGGCGTCTCAAGCGCATCGAACGCAACCGAACCGACAACTGTTAATGACATTTTGTATGAGTGACTCCGAAAATAAGTGTCTGATAGATCAATCCACTATTTTACACGCCAAGGCGGGTTTTTGCGATTGTCGCCTGCATAAAACAGGCATATTTTATTGCCGCTCGGGTCTTTAAGATATGCTTGGCGCCAGAGCCAGTCGCGATCGGCAGGATCTTCGTTGAAGACGAGTCCGGCGGTTTTTAGCTCGGCCACTTTCTCGTCGAGATCATCGCATTCGAAATAGAGAACGATGTTGTTCGTCACTGCGACTTCCTCTGCCACATGGACCGAGAGGGTTGATTCGCCGTCCGGGCATTCGAGCCGGGCGTAACGCGGCAGGGAATCAACGATACGTTTCAGTCCGAGCTTTTCAAAAAACTCTACCGTTTCGACCGGTTTCTCAGAGTAGATCGTGACCTGATTTAGATTCATAAGCGAGTGTAGGTGATGTAATCGGTATTGACGGCCGTTCCGCCGCCGGCCCGGACGAGCCACGCGATCTGGCCTCGATGATAGGCTCCGTGCACGCCAACGTGCATGAGAATTTCGCAGATTGGCGTGCTGAACTCGACGCCCTTGGTATTCCTGTAGTTTATTAGCTGGTCGAGACCCTTTTCGCTCAACGAATCGATGAATTCGAGATAGCCACGGTGAAGGTCATTGGCCATTATTTCGCATTCGTCGAGTGAGAACTCTTCGAACGTCGGGATATGCGCAGAATCTCCGCCGCGAAGTCGCGTCAGCCAGATCTTTTCCGCGAGAAGAATGTGAGATAGCAGAAGAGCGGCTTCGGACCGCTGCGACCCTCCGATCGAGCCCAGACTGCGGCCAATCGCCCATTTGTCGTATGAGAATAGCCTGCGAAAGAGATCGAGCATCGGCCTATTTGCCGTCTTTAAGAACTTTGAGCGTGGATTCGGCTTCAGTGCGGTACCTGCTGTCAGGGTATTTATCTACCAACGTCCCCAGATATGCCATCGCATTTTCCTTGAGTTTCTCAGGCGAATACTTGTCCTTGTCCTTTGCCGATTTCGGATCGAGTTTCTGTTTGCCTTTGTTTTCCGAGAGGTAATAGCTGCTCATGCCGGCGAGATAGAGAAACTCGTCGATTTTCGAGAAATCTGGGTAGGCGGCATAGGTTTCCTCAAACCGGCCAAGAACCTGCTTATAAGCCTTTCTGGCCGGCCCGAAAGCTTGCCATGCCACATCAAGATTATGCTTAGCGTCCTGCTCAAGTAACGGATCGCGATCAATCGCCGGCGTCGGGCTACGCTGGGCGGCTCCCGACGAGACAAAGGCAAGAACGGCCAGGATAATAAGGCTGAAAGAAACAATTGCTCGATTCATAACAAGTTAAAGATGATTCTAAGCGGCATAGAGTTTCCCGATGATCTATTTTGGGCTATCGCGGAGCGTACTTGCCGATGATCGCTTCGAGTTTTTTCGCGCTCTCTGCCGGCCAATGTTCGGGAGCGGTAAAAATAGCATTCTTGATCGCTTCTCGATACTGGTTTGGGGTTTCTTTGGCCGCAACACGTTTGACGGCATCCTTGAGAATAAGCTGAGCGTTTCGAACATTTTTGTTGAGATTGCCTATGACCATTTCGATGGTCACTGAATCGTGGCCTTCGTACCAGCAGTCGTAGTCGGTCACGAGGGCGAGGGTGGCGTAGGCGATCTCAGCTTCGCGGGCGAGCTTGGCTTCCTGGAGGTTGGTCATGCCGATGATGTCCATTCCCCACTGCCGATAAACATTCGACTCGGCCTTGGTGGAAAATGCCGGGCCTTCCATGCAAAGGTACGTGCCGCCGCGATGGGTCGTCACGCCGACTTCCTTACACGATGCCTCCAAAATGTCGCCAAGTTCGTCACAAACCGGATGAGCCATCGGAACGTGTCCGACAATGCCATCGCCAAAAAAGGTGGATTCTTGCGCTCGCGCGCGGGTTCGGTCAAAGAACTGGTCCGGGATAACCATGTCCGTAGGAGCATATTTTTCCTGCAAACTCCCGACCGCCGAAACCGAGAGAATATACTCGATTCCAAGCAGTTTCATCGCGTAGATGTTTGCACGAAAGGGAAGCTCGGTCGGCGTGAGTTTGTGCCCGCGGCAATGCCTCGGCAGAAACGCCACTGTAACGCCGTCCAGTTCGCCAATAATAAAAGCGTCAGAAGGTTTGCCAAAAGGCGTTTCAACCTCTTGCTCCCTGACATTCTCCAATTCGGGCATCTGGTAGAGACCGCTGCCGCCGATAATTCCAATATTTACTTGTTCCATGAATCCTTAACTTAATTTTTACCGCAGCCGATCGTGTTTATTAGCTCGGGCAAATTACCTTTTTCCCTTTTTGAGAGAAGGTCATTCATCCCGGGGTCTTTAGCTTTCGGATCCAGTTTTACAAAGACCTTGTACACCGCTAGTGCGCTTAGAAAGCCGGCAAGCTGAGCCGCGTTCTCATCAGCCTTCTTCTCGGGATTCGCCAGCTTGAACGCGGCCATTCCGATCGTATACTGAGCGAAGATCTCTGACGAATATTTGCCAGTTTTATCCATAAGCGGCTTGGTGAGATCACTAGAGCAGATCGCGAACCTGACCTCGGCCGTATTTGCTAAATACGTTATCGCCCAGGCCCGAAGGTCCTTTGCGGTCTTGTCCAGAGGTTTTTTCTCCAAAAAGCTCGAAGCCTTAATAAATTTTTCGCCGTCTGTTTGAGCATGTGCAATGCTGCTACCGATCCCGCAGACTACGACAAGGATGCTCAGGCATAAAGAAAAGTGTTTTTTCATATTCGGATCCATCGCGAATTAAAAGTATAAGGTACCGGCGTATTTCATAACAAAAACAACGGGCGACCAAATGCGGATCAATCCGCCGCGAGTGCCCGCGTCTCGCCTTTCTCTTCGATCAGCCTGCACAGCGGCATTTCGGGATCGTGATAGAAAAGGCACAGCCATTCTTTTTCGATAGCTTGCGGGATGATCTTTTTCTTGAATTCGAGTGTTTCGGCCGGGTAGAGGTCGTAACCCATTATCCATGGCAGCCCAAGATGGTGCCGCGTCGGAATCAGATCGGCAAAACCGTAAACCGTTCGGCCACCCCGGGTCAATTGCCACGTCTGCATGGTTTGGGAATGGCCGGTGATCGTTTGCATTGAGAGGCCTTCGACAACCTCGTAATCGTCAGCCATCAGTTCAAGCTGCCCGCTTTCCAGGAGCGGCTGCCAGTTCTCGGACAAATAGCTCGCACGGTCGCGTTCGTGTGGGTCATCAGCATGTTCAAATTCCAATCTCGCTACGAGATAACGCGCGTTGCAGAACTGAGGAACGCGTGCCGAAGACTGCCCGCTGCATATAGTATTCCCGCCTGCATGATCAAAATGAAGATGAGTGTTAACGACGATCGTGATGTCTTCGGCACGGCAGCTGGTTATCTCAAAAAGCGATTCGACAAATGGTCTCTCGCGAAGAATGCCGTACATTCGACACTCCTTTTCGGACCACTTTTCGCCGATGCCTGTTTCGACAAGTATCTTTTCAGAAGGGGTTTCGATAAAAAAACAGTTGGCATTAAGGCATATGCGATTGAAGTCGTCGGGCGGAGAAACGCGTTCCCAAAGAACGCGAGGGACGACTCCGAACATCGCCCCTCCGTCTAATCTGAATTCAGTATCCGGAACTACTTCTATCCGGTAATCACCCAGCTGCATAGTTGGCCGTAAGCAGAGGCAAAAGGCATGAGACAGTCCGGTCAAAACTGCCTAACGCCTTCTGCCGCTAACTACTTCTTCTTCGGTTCCGGCTTCTTCGGAGCGTCCTTAGCCGCGGGCGGCGGGGGACCATCGGTATCTCCGCCGCGGGGAGGTCCGCCCATCGGATTCTGCGGCTGATTTTTCATCATATCCTGGATCTGCTGATCGCTGATCTCCGGCAGAGTGTAGTCATCGGGAACCGAGATGTTATTTTTAGCAACGAGATCGTCAACGATCTTTTTCTGCTTCTCGACGCTAAGCTGCTGCTTGGCGTATTCCTTGGTCGGCATCGGTTGAGCGGTCGGATTTTTCGGATCCTTAAAAGTTGTCGAGATCAGAATATGCCGAGCGTCGTACGTAATAGTCGGATTACCGCTGGCGTCTTTACCGTCCGTCTTTTTCTCAAGCTTTATGATGTGGAAACCGAAGTCGCTTTCGACGACGTCCGGTGAAACCTGGCCGGGTTCGAGCGCAAGTGCGGCCTGCTCGAAAGGCTGAACCATCTGGCCTTTCCGGATGTCCTTATAAAGTCCGCCCTGTTTCTCGCCTTTCGAATTGACGTTACCTGGATCTTCGGTATTTTCGTTAGCGAGCGTCGCAAAATCCTCACCAGCTTTTGCACGGTTGAGAATCTCTATCGCCTTATTCTTTTTCGCGGTCGGATCCAACTCGGGATGCGAGGCGATGTACTGATTGACCTCATCGTCCGTAACCTTTGCCTGATCAGCCATTTTGTCGGCATAAAGCTTCATCAGGAACTGGGCCTGCTGCAGCTTTACCTGAAGGTCGGTCTTCTGCCTGAATTCATCACTCAGCTCGCCGCTTTTGATCTTGGTGTTGTATTCGTTCTTGTAGATCTGGACCTTAGCAAAATAATCGTGGGCCTGCTTCTTGTCCTCGTCCGTGACCTGATCGTCGCTGAACTGCGGATTCTCGGATTTAAGAAGCTTTAACTTGGAATCAAGAAATGCTTGAAACTGCTCTTCCTTGGTGCCCGCCTCCTGCTCGTCGTGACTGCCGAGTCCGATCTTGTCCCAAAATGTCGCCGCCGCAGGGCCTGCCGACGGATCGTTCCAATACTGCTGGATCTGATCGTCGGTGATAAATCCCAACTGCGGCATCTGACCCTTGTCCTTGTTAATCTCCTGATCGTAATTGACCGCAGTTACCTCGGCCTTGATGCTCTTTAGCTCTTGCTTGTTCGACGGGTCGTCGGCGAGGCCTTCTTTTTGAGCTTCGCTGGCGAAGGCGAGGAGCTGCTTGAGGCTATCAAGCTGCTTGGTCTTCATTTCCGGATTTTGAGCGAGCCGCTTGATCGCCATCGGGTTCTTCTTAGCAATGTCTCCGATCAGCGTCTCGATCTCTTGCCGGCTAATACTGTTAAAGGACTGCGTGCCGTGTTCGCCGCCCGCCTTTTTCTTCCAAACCACCAATCCGGCTCCGATGAGAAGGATGGCGACGACCAAAATCAGTCCTTTTGTTAAACTAGTCAATTCTTAAATACCTCACTTTTGATAGATCAATTAGATAATCCCTGGAACAGGCGCCAAACGGACATAATAGCAAATAACGCCCAAAACGCGAACTCCACGCACTCAGTGCTTTGTCTGCACCAATTCGAGCAGGACGCCGCCGGCGGCTGCGGGATGTACAAATGCAACCAGGCAGTTTTCAGCTCCCATACGCGGGGTTTCATCAATTAAACGCATGCCCCTGGCCTTAAGTTTCGCCAATGAAGCCGCGATGTCCTCGACCTCAACCGCAATATGATGAATTCCCGGGCCTCGCTTCTCGAGGAATTTCGATATAGGCGAGTCGTCGCTGGTCGGTTCGAGAAGCTCAATGCGGCTTTCGCCCAGGGGCAGCATCGCGACCCTAACCTTTTGGTCTTCGACGACCTCAGTATGAACATTTTCGAGTCCCAGAGCCTCACCCCAGAATTTAAGAGCATCGTCGATACCTTTTGTTGCTATGCCTAGGTGGTTGATCTTCATGCTTTTTTAGGTTGTCGGATTCCGCAACAATTCCTCCACGGCCGAGTACGGATCTATTTTCTTTTCGGCGATCGCGGCGGCTAGCCGTTCCAGCATCTCGTTTGCTCCGTTGTGGTTTAACAAGTCGCCCAGTAGCCTCGCCTGTAACAGCTCGAGCAAACGCCAACGAGCGATCGCTTGCCTTCGGACGAGCGTCGCTTCGTCGGCCTGACTTCCAAAATTATCATACGATTTGATGGCCGCCGCTAAATCCTCGATGCCTTGATTTTCGGTAGCGACCGTCTTAACGATGGGCGGGTTCCACATGTCCGGGCGGTGGGCAAGGCTAAGCAGAGATTCGAGCTCTTTTTGAGTTCGAAGGACGCCTTCGCGATCGGCTTTATTGATGACGAAAACATCGCCGATTTCCATGATCCCGGCCTTGATGGCTTGTATATCGTCGCCCATTCCAGGAACGAGAACGACGACAGAGACATCGGCGGTTTTCACGATCTCAACCTCATCCTGGCCGACTCCGACGGTCTCGACGATCACCTTATCAAACCCGGCTGCATCCAGGATCGCGACCGCATCGACTGTCGCACGAGACAGGCCGCCGAGGTTTCCGCGCGTTGCCATCGATCGAATAAAAACGCCTTTTTCCATTCCAAGCGTCGCCATTCGAATCCGGTCGCCGAGAATTGCTCCACCCGAGAAAGGGCTTGACGGGTCGATGCAAATAATTCCGACCTTATTCCCGCCGTTTTTGTAATAGAGCGCCAGTTTGTCGACCAGCGAAGATTTTCCAGCACCGGGCGATCCTGTTATCCCGACAATGGTGGCATTTCCTGTTTTAGGGAAAACAGCCTTCATCAGACCGGCCGCACCCTCGCCGCCATTTTCGATCTTTGTGATCGCACGGGCGATGGAGCGTGGTTCGCCGGCGAACAGGCGTTCTAATTCATCGGAAGAGATCATTCCTTCGGGTCGCCTTTCTTTACGAACTTGATCTGCCGGAGAGCGGTACCGTTCCAGATATAGTAGAAATATCCGCCGGAGGGATGCTCCTTGTTCAACTCATTGGGTGAGTATCCTTTTAGTATCAATAGATTGCTCCCGGGCTTGAAATCAAGCGGTTCGTCATCTCCCAGCCACATTTCGAAGCCGACACCGAAGCCAGCCAGCTCCTTTGGAAAAAAGACTTTTCCGTTCCGTGCGTCAATGATCGCTGCGTCGTTACAATTTGTCCCGCAGCCCCACGACGTCAACACAAAGTGTCCGGCAAAATTGACGCCGTCCTCTGCGGCATTTCTCAGATTCGTCCTGAACATCCGGGCATCCTTGGTCGAAAGATCGACTTTTATGGACGGTATACGTTCAACCTTGACACTGTGAGCGGCAAATGTCGGGGTTCCCCTTTGGGCTATTATTACTACAGATAACAGCGGGACCAAGGCCACCAGCCATAGCAAATTTTTCATAGCGGCAATTCTCTCACCTTTCAATTAAATTGCAAAAAAAGACGAGCCGCGAAGCTCGTCTTTTTTGTCTCCTTTCCAGATCATTACATCTGTCCCTCGTCGGCGGTTGGCCCGTACATCGGTGGAACCGGAATATCGTTGAGCCGTAGATAAACGGACAACTGGCCCCGATGGTGCGCTAGATGTCCGAGCGTCTGAAGAGACACCTTTCCCTTAGTAGTTTCCATAAATATCTGATCGCCGCGGCGCATCACCCATTTTTCTTCCAGCACGGAGTCCTTTTGCTTCTCAATAACTGCAAGAGACTCGGCCAATCCCTTGTCCAGAAACTTCGCGAGTTCGTCGCCTGCTATGTCATGCGGATAACCGGAGTATTTTTCGAAGTCCAGCTCATCCTCACCGATCATGAATCCAAACCAGCCGAACATATCCGCAACCAAACCGGATAGACGTCCCATCGACATCGACTTTTCATGCGGCTTCCAATCGAGTTTGTCTTTCGGGATCCGCTCCATCATTGTTCTCGCTGATAGCGATTCTTCTTTAAGCTGCTCGGCAATTTCCTTTAATGTCATAATTTGCCTCCCCCGTTCGTTTTATTCTATTTGTTTTAAGTTTACATCTCGCCTTCATCCGCGGATGGACCATAGAGTGCCGGCACCGGAATATCATTTAGTCGCAGATAGACGGCAAGTTGTCCGCGATGATGGACGATGTGATTCATGACGAATGTACGCATGACCACAGCTTTCGGCATTGTAAAATAGATCTGCTCGCCGTTTCGCATCGTCCAAGGCTCCATAAATACTTCGTCCGGCGTGTTCTTTAGGCACAATATCGCTTCGGCAACGTTCTTGTCGAGCATTTCGACCAGATCGGCCGAGGTTTTCGGCTCAGTGGGTTTGTAATCCATTTTCGCGAAGTCGAGTTCTGGTTGCTCCAGGGTGGGCGGCGTCCAGGCGAACATCTCCGCAATATGCAACGCTAAACGGCTAAAGGTCATCGACTTTTCATGCGGCTTCCAATCGAACTTTTCGGCGGGGATTCGCTCAAGGCATTTTCGGGTCGTGGCGGCCTCCTGTTCCATTTCGGCGATCAGCGCGGATCCTAAGTAATTTGTGCTGGCAGCGGGGCTTGTACTCATAATATTTCTCCTTTAATTTGATCTATTTGGTAGAAAGTTTTGAGATGATAGCGCATAAGTTGCAATGATGCAACACGAAACATGCAAATGTTTCACGCCCAGGTGATTCGGCTGTTTACTGGGCTTTACCCTTTCATGAGCTGCTTTGCTATCACTACGCGCTGGATCTCTGACGTACCTTCGCCGATGGTGCAAAGTTTAGAGTCACGCCAGTATTTTTCAGCTGGATAGTCCTTCGTGTAGCCGTAGCCGCCATGGATCTGCACGGATTCCTCTGATACGCGGACGGCCGTTTCGGAAGCAAAAAGCTTGGCCATAGCGGATTGATTCGTAGTCTTCCTGCCTGCGTCTTTGAGCGCCGCTGCTTGCAAGGTTAACAATCTGGCTGCCTCGATCTGGGTTGCCATATCAGCGAGTTTGAACTGGATGGCCTGAAATTCGGCGATTGGTTTGCCGAACTGCTGCCGCTCCTTCGCGTATTTCAACGCGGCTTCGTAAGCTCCCTGTGCGATGCCGACGGACAACGCAGCGATCGAAATGCGGCCGCCGTCGAGCACCTGCATCGCCTGTAGAAAGCCTTCGCCTTCGTTACCCAGCCGATTTTCGTCAGGAACATAGCAGTCTTCGAAAACGACGGAGGCTGTTTCGGACGAGCGCATTCCGACCTTGTTCTCCTTTTTGTCGGAGCGAAAGCCTTCCATCGATTTGTCAAAGATAAACGCCGAGATGCCTTTACTTCCTTTCGATTTATCCGTGACCGCGACGGCGACCAGCGTGTTACATGCGATCGCGTGGGTGATGAAATTCTTTGAGCCGTTGACCTTCCATCCGCCGTTGCTTCGAACGGCCGTCGTGCGAGTGCCGGAAGCGTCGGAGCCTGCCTGCGATTCGGTCAGGCCCCAGGCCCCCCAGCTTTCGCCTTGGGTCAGAGGGGTGAGGTATTTTTGCTTTTGTTCTTCAGATCCGAACGTGTAAATGTGATTCGAACACAGTGAATTATGAGCAGCGACCGACAAACCGACTGCTCCACAAACACGGCCCAGTTCCTCAATGATAGTCGCGTACTCGATATAGCCCATTCCCGCTCCCCCGTACTGCTCGGGAAACAGGACGCCGAGCAACCCGAGCTCAGCCAGCTTTGGCCTTAATTCGTCAAAAAAATGCTGTGTTTCATCCCATTCCAGTGCGTGAGGACGGATCTCGCTCTCGGCAAATTCGCGGACGCTGGATTTGATCTGCTGCTGCTCTTCAGATAATTCAAAGTTCATATTTCTATAAGCAACGGTTATACTAGCATAATCAATTATTTGACGCCAAATTCATGGTGCTATTTACGATCTTGTTAAAACGCGGTACGAATTTCGATTATGGAAATCGGAACGATAAACTTGAGGACATGGATTGGAAGAAAAATATCTTAACGTCCGACGACGAGATCGGCGAGCTGTTAAGGGGAACAAAGCGGATCGCCGTTCTTGGCATCAAACCGGAATCGCGTCACACGCAGCCCGCGTTTTACGTATCGAAATATATGCAGGATGCGGGATGTGAGATCGTTCCGGTACCGGTCTATTATCCCGAAGTGAGCGAGATCCTCGGGGTGCCGGTGTATCGGAACCTGAATGAAATTCCCGGCGATATCGATATGGTCAATGTCTTTCGGCGGTCTGAGGACATTCCGAAACACACGGAAGAAATTCTCGCCAAAAAGCCGGCGTCAGTTTGGATACAGCTCGGCATCCGAAACGACGAGATCGCCGAGATTTTCGCACGCGTCGGAATAAAGGTCGTCCAGGATCTTTGCCTGATGGTCGAGCACCGGGCGTTACTGAGATGACTATTTGCGTCCGGGAGCAGATCGCGGTTTTCGGGGCGCGATTCGAATGCTCGGTTTCACTGCTTTTTGGGGTTCAAGAAACGCGTCGACCTCTGATTGGGTTAATTTGCGAGATTCTCCTACCCGGAGCGTTTGATCAGCCACAGGTCCGATACGCGTTCGTCTGAGCTTTACCACCGAGTGAGCGATCGCATCGAACATTTTGCGGATCTGCTGATTGTGTCCTTCGTAGAGGGTGACCTCATACCAGCCATTATTGTCGGTAGGTTTCAGAGCTTTGATCTCGGCGGGTGCCGTTCGAAAGCCGTCTTCCAGACGCACGCCGCGAGCAAGTTTTCGTATCGCCACTTCCGTCGGCAGGCCTTTGACCTTGACCTCATAAACCTTCGGGATCTTTTTTGACGAAGCGACAAAATTCGTGAATTCGCCATCGTTCGTGAGAATGATCAATCCCTCGCTGTTATAGTCGAGCCGACCGACCGGATGAAGCCGTCCGTGGCCTTTGACGAGGTGGGTAACGAGCTTACGGCCTTCGGGGTCGGCGACGCTCGACAGGTAACCTTTGGGTTTGTTGAGAAGAATATAAACGTTCGATCGTTTAGCGAACGCGGTATTGATAAGCTTTCCGCGGACCTTGATGTGATCTTTTTCGGGGTCTGCCTTGGTGCCGAGTTCCGTTATGATCGCGCCGTTCACCGTAACCTCGCCATTCCTGATCAATTCTTCAGCTCCCCGGCGCGAAGCGAGCCCGGCTTGGGCTATTATTTTTTGCAATCGCTCTATCATTGTTCCTGGGCGAGGCTGCCTGCCAAATCCTCAAAGTCTTCGATCGACGGCAGTTCGGAGAGATCTTTTAACCCGAATTGAATAAGAAAATCCTTCGAAGTCCCGTACATCATCGGTCGGCCAACGGTCTCCTTGCGGCCTTTTGCGACGATCAGGCGTTTGTCGAGAAGCGTCTTTATAGCTGACGCCGACTGGACGCCTCTTATCTCGAGAATCTCTGGAACGGTAACCGGCTGTTTGTAGGCGATGACTGCGAGCGTTTCAAGTGAGGCAAGCGAGAGTTTAGCGGAGGGCCGCGTCTTTAAATATCTGCGGACTTCCTCGTGATATTCGGTGCGGGTCGAGATCTGCCAGCCGCCGGCGATCTCTCGCAATTGCAGACCGCCCTCGCGTGATTCGAATTCGTTCTTTAATTCTTCAACTGCCGCGTCGATCGTTTGGCGGTTCTCTTCCAGCACATCGGCGAGGACCTTTGTCGTGATCGGCTCCTCCGAGACAAAGATCAATGCCTCGACGATCGCCATCAATTCCGCCGGCGTTTTTGTCTGCTTTTGTTCTACTGCGTCCATTTAAACTTTCTTCAAAATAATATCGCCGAACGTTTTGCTTTGTGTAAGCCGAATGCCCTCTGCACGCACGATCTCGAGCACGGCGATAAACGCCGTTACGAGCTCACGTTTCGAATGCATCTCCTCGAAAAATGCCGTCACGCTGAGCTCGATCTCGTCGACGATCCGTTTTTTCAGCGTCTTGATCATGTCCGCGAGCGAGATCTCCTCACGATGGATCTCCATTTTTATCTCATCTACGTGGCGAGCGAGGATCTTTTGGAAAACCGTGAGTATATCAAAAACAGACGCGTCGACCTCGGCGTTATTCTCGTCGGACTCGATCCGGCCGCGAGGGAAAACGGCCTGCTCGACGGTCGTGCGCTCGTAAAGCATCTGAGCGGCAGATTTATATTTTTCGTATTCGAGCAGCCGGTCGACAAGCTCTTTGCGCGGATCTTCAAATTCCTCTTCCTCCGGTGCGAACGGATCGCGCGGAAGCAGCAATTTCGATTTTATCTCGATCAGGGTCGCGGCCATAACGAGAAAATCTGCCGCCACTGCAATGTCGAGGCTTTTCATCAGCCGGACATATTTGAGGTATTCATCAGTGATCTTGGCGATCGGAATATCGAAAATATTCGCCTGTTCCTGCTTGATCAAGTAAAGAAGCAGGTCGAGCGGCCCGGCGAATTTGCCGAGCGTGATCTTCAACTCGTCGCCCGATTCGGCGATGATGTGCGGCTGTTCCTTGAAGAAGTCGAATGTGAATTGTTCGGGCTGGCTATCGGTCAAATGTACTTGGTCTCTCTCAAATAAATTATGTAATCGATCTTTGGCGGTGTGATTCCGGCTTCTCGGATCTGGATCATTATGTTGCCGCGATGGATCGATGAATGGGTGACAACGTGCGTGAGCATTTCGCGATAATCGTTCTCCTGACGGACGCCTTCGCTCGTTTTATAACGAGTATATAGGTCTAACCCCTCTTCCTCGAATCGCTTGAGCAGCTTTTCGAAACGTTCGGCGGACTCCTTTGCGAGTTCTCCGCATTCCTCCAGAGAAAGGTCAGGCCAAAAATCGAATCCGGTCGAATCCTTTCCATAAAGCCGCTCGAAATATTCCTTCTCGGTGATCAGCAAATGGGCGAGTATCCGGAGCGCCTTTTCGTTCTCGTCCTCTTTCAACGCAACGATCAGGCGGCGATTGGCCCAGTCGTTGTAGCGGAAAAGACCGCGTAGATGCTCGATCGTGTTCATGTCGGTTAGCTCGCGTACGCTTTTAGGTCTTCGAGCTTAACGATCTCGAGAGCGTTTTCGTGGGTTGCTTCGAGGTCGACGTGCGGTGCCCTTCCGGCCTCAAAAGCCTCTTGCCAGCGGGTCACGCACAGGCACCATCTGTCGCCGTCTTTGACGCCCGGAAACCCGTATTGAGGCATCGGCGTCGAAAGATCATTGCCCGCCGATCTAGAGAATTCCAGGAATTCGTCTGTCGCAACGATACAAACGGTGTGTTTACCGTGATCGTCAGGTCCGGTATTGCAGCAGCCATCGCGATAAAAGCCGGTCATCGGATCGGTCGAACAGCTTTTCAGCTCCGTTCCCAGGACATTTTTAGGTTTCGGACGGTGCCCGTTACCGTTTCCATTGGTGGTACTCATAAATCTTTAGCTGTTCTAAAGTTTGTCTAAGATACCATGTCGCAGAGCCGACAAGCGAAAGCTATCGGCGCTTTTTGGTTGGCCTCAGAGTGAGCGACTGATGGCATCTCGTGTTGAGCAAAATGCTCGCGTCCAGGCATCCGACCGCCGGTCAAAAAAGTCGCAGCGCTTTATATTGCGTCACCGGAAATCAAGTAAGCTGTTAAGTTGGAGCCGGTTAAGCCCTGCCCTGGAAAACCGCCCCATATCGAGAAAACCGCGTCAGCGGTACCTGGAAAACCACGTCATATCGAGAAAGTTACGTCAAAGTAAGAAAGTTAGGTCAAATCGGGAAAATGCCTATAACACTTTTCTCCCGACCTGCGCCATCATGCTCGGCATTGGCGAAAATAAGCTCGCCGAGGAGAAATTTATGAACGACGAAAATTCGAAAACATCATTCGAGCCGGAGCGGAAAAAATGGGAACGGTTCGAGGCGGGAGGTGCCGGTCCGAGGCAAAGGCAGCTGAGGGTATCGATCGACAGGAGAGGGTTGATCCTGCTAAATCCCGGGGTTATGAGGCGGCTCGATAATCCGCGAGCCGTGGCTCTCTATTTCGACCGGGCGAATTTGGCCATAGGGATGGAGGCACGTCCGCCGGACGAGCCGGACACATTTCGCGTCACTACACGATCGCGCCGCGGCAGTGGTCTCGTCGCCGGACTTGCCTTCTTTCGTTTCTACCGGCTCGTCATACCTGCGACCTTGAGCGCCGACCTCGTCGAGATCGACGACGGAATGCTTACTATCGATCTCGCGCACATGCGGAAGCTGCGGCGACCGGGGAACGTTGCCCCGGGCGAAGACGTATCCAAGCAAGACGATAACGCCGTGGTACTAGTATCCGTACGCGGAGAAGTTTGATGTAGTACCGGGAAATCTATTTTCGGAGCAGACAGGTGAGGAACGTTGGTATGACCGAGGAGATGACGACAAAACAGGAGGAGAGTTTTTGGAGCGGGCCGCTGAGTGTCGGGGCGGTCTTCGCGGCGGCGATCCTCACGCTGCATTTCCTCTTCAACTCCGGTTACGGATATTTTCGCGACGAACTCTATTTCATGGCCTGTGCCGAACATCTCGCGTGGGGATATCCGGATCACGCGCCGATGGTCGCCTTTATGGCAAAGACGAGCCGCGTTTTGATGGGCGATTCTCTATTCTCGATCAGGTTCTTTCCGGCGGTTGCGGCGGCGGTCAAGGTCATGCTGACGGCCATGCTTGTAAAAGAATTTGGCGGTAAGCGGTTCGCCGCGATCATCGCGTGCGTGTGCGTATTTTTTGCACCCGTCTATCTCGCGATCGACAATCTGCTGTCGATGAATTCGCTCGAGCCGGTGTTTTGGACCCTCTGTGTCTATTTTTCGGTGCTTGCGATTAAACGCGAGGACTCGCGTTGGTGGCTTCTTTTCGGTCTGTTCGCCGGTCTCGGGTTGATGAATAAGCACTCGATGATATTTTTCGGAGCGGCGATGGTCGTGGGCCTGCTGCTCACCGAAAAGCGACGGGTGTTTCTCGATAAATATTTCTGGGCGGGCGGCGTGATCGCGTTGCTGATCTTCCTGCCGAATATTATCTGGGAATACAGAAACGATTTTGCCACGCTCGAGCTGCTGCGAAATGTTCAGACATTGGGTAAGAATGTCGTCATGACGCCGTTCGGCTTTTTCGTTTCGCAGATCATGACGCTCCTGCCGTTGTCGTTTCCGGTCTGGATCGCGGGGCTGTGGTATCTGCTATTTGACCGCAACGACAAGCGATTTAGATATTTGGGGATCGCGTACATTGTCGTGTTCGCGATAATGATCTTGCTCAAGGGCAAAGATTATTATCTGGTACCGATCTACCCTATGCTTTTCGCGGCGGGCGGTGTGTTTTGGGCGTCGTTGTCGGAGCGATTTCGGGCGGTCCAGTATCTCGCGTACGCCGAGCTTTGTCTCCTTGTCGTGCTCGGCCTCTTGGTGATGCCGACCGTCGTTCCGATCTTGCCGGTTGAGACTCTGATCGCTTATCAAAACGCTATCGGATTTAAGCCGCCGCGTTCCGAGGTTCTGCAGACGAGTCCACTGCAGCAAATATTCGGCGATCAATTGATCTGGGATGAGCTGGTAACCAAGACCGCGGATGTCTACAACGGCCTGCCGGTGGAGGAGCGGGGACAGGCAGCGATATACGCCAGCAACTACGGCGAGGCCGGTGCGATCGATCTTTTTGGGCCCAAGTATGGCCTGCCTAAAGCGATCAGCCCGCACCAAAGTTATTTCTTATGGGGACCGCGCGACTATACGGGCGAGATCGTTATCCTGCTTGGGGCGAGAAAGGAAGAGGTCGAGAAAAACTGCGAATCGGTTGAGGAAAAGACACGTGTCGATAGCCCGTATTCGGACAATTACGAGAAGTTCAACATTCTTATCTGCCGACACACCAACCAGCCGCTGCCCGAGGTTTGGCCGAAACTGAAATTCTGGAACTAGATGATCTCGAGAGCCTTCTCGATCGGACGGGCCAGGACGGCTTTGTCGCCGACCTCGACGATCGGGCGCTGGATAATGTTGGGATACTTGACCATCGCGGCGATGACGTCTTTATCGCTTGAGTCTTTGTCAATACCGGCGAGTTTGTAATCAGGCTCGGCCCGGCGAAGGACCTCGAACGGTTTCAAGCCCGTTTTTTTCAAGAGCCCGCGCAGCTTATTTTCCGTAAATGGCTCGATGAAATAATTGACCTTTTTCCAGTCGATGCCTTTTTCCTCGAATAGCTTGTTGAGCTTGCGGCAGGTGGTACAGGTCGGTTTTTCGTAGACGGTGATTTTCATATTCAACGGAGTTGCAGAGGCCCGCACGAAGTAAGGGCATCCTCTGGAAATGTTAAAACATGCCCTTACTTCGTGCGGGCTTCCGCAAGATGGGCTTCTGCCGTGCGACTCATTTTACGCTTTTATTTTTGGACGTATTGCTAGACACCGCATTTGCTGAGACCTTTTCGATGACATTCCCGTCACCACGATCGGTCACCGAAGGCCGTTGTCCGTTCGGATATTTCAGATAGCCGATAGTATTTCCCTCTCCATTTATGACAAACCTCATCGCCGCGTCAGTAGTTATTTTGTTCTTGTCGCCGTTTATCGTTATTTCCCGACAGACGCCCTTGATCGTCACATTGTGGGAATCGCCGCTTATATTTAACGCGTTGTATTTGTCACAAGCTACTGTTTTATTCAGTTGATCCCGGTTAACAGCCACATCGTCTCCGGTTTGAGTGGTGTCGACCTGGATAATATCGGCCGGATCGATAGGCACGAGAGTTGGCGTAGGCGACACGGTCGGCGTCGGCGTTCCGTTGAACTTTTCTGCTTCCTCTTTTGCGGTTCCGCTTCTGAGATCGCACGATGCCAGGATCATTATCGCAAGCGTTAAAAGAACGGCTTCGAGGATTATTCGGGGTTTAATGATGTTCATAAAGATAATATGTGGCCGGTGGCTTCTGCAGTGTCGCCCAAATGCGTCGCTATGAGATTTTGCGTTTCTTCGTAAGTAAACAACCGCGATTTTGTCACGAACCTTAACCCGAGGGGGATCTCGAGCGAAAAGCTGGCTCCTCGGCCATTTACGACGTCTATCGTAAGTTCAGTATGCTTCCAGAATTCGAACTGGTCCTTTGCCATATAGAAATCGCAGCCGGCGATCTCGCCTAGCCAAACATCACTCGAGCCGACCATGAATTCACCCTTCGGATAACACATCGGCGAAGACCCGTCGCAGCAGCCGCCGGATTGGTGAAACATCAGATCGCCGTTTTTTTCGCGGAGTTGGTCGATAACTTGTATCGCGTCGTCGGTTACCTTCACTCTCGGGATGTTTTCCATGTGTTTTAGGCCAAACGGGGCAATGTCCTGAGTCGAACGTATGTTCAATAATTTAATACCAATTGGTTGGGAAGTAAATATATGTTCTTTAAGTTTGTGCAAGCCGCTGCCGATAAGGTAAATGGATCTCCCGCTGACCTTCATCATGCTGGTGAGCTAATAAAAAACCATGAGTGAAGCAGCGTTAGATACAAATCAAAAAGCACTTCGGATCAATCTCGACAAGACAAAGTATGGAACCTGCGCCGAGATCGGAGCGGGCCAGGAGGTTGCCCGGCTGTTTTTTCGTGTCGGTGGAGCGTCGCAGACCGTCGCAAAGACGATGTCCGCCTACGACATGACGGTGAGCGATGCCATTTATGGTAATGCCGAACGATACGTGAGCCGCCAGCGTCTCCAGGCGATGCTTGATCATGAATATAACTTGCTCCTTGAGCGGCTTGACGCTCCCCGCGGCGACAAGACGGAATTTTTCTCGTTTGCAAACACCGTTACGACATGTAGTTATGACGGACTGGGCGAAGGTCACGGTTGGTTGGGAATAAGATTTCAGGGAGCACCGCGCCAGCGTCCGTCCGAAATAATCATTCATGTCCGGATGCTCGATCGCGAAATAGTCCGTGAGCAGGAAGCACTGGGCATGGTCGGTATGAACCTGATTTATGGTGCTTTTTATTTGTCGAGTTCGCCGCTTAAATTGATCGGATCATTGGTAGACGGACTGAGGCCCGAGCGCGTCGAGATCGACATGATACGGTTTTCCGGCCCGCGTTTTGCCGGCGTCGATAACCGTCTCATGGCGCTGCAGCTCGTCGAGCAGCGGCTCGCAGAAGCGACAATGTTTACAGCCGACGGCGAAACCGTTATCCCTTCGGAAATACTCTACAGAAAACCGGTTCTTATCGAGCGCGGCAGTTTTCGCCCGCTCACCAATCCGATGTTCGAATTGCTCGAACGCTCGCACGATCTTTTCGTCAAGGAACCTGCATTGGACGGCGAGACACCGGTAACGCTGATGGAGATGACCCTGCGCCAACTGCATGTCGGCGATGGCATCGACCACAGCGATTTTCTGGATCGCGTAGATACGCTTTGCACGCTCCATCGCCCGGTGCTGATCTCAAACTTTCTCCGCTATCACAGCCTGGTGCGATATATCGGACGACATACGTCAAAGATGATCGGCCTATCGCTTGGGCTCGCGCGCCTGCGGACGATACTCGACGAAGCGTACTATACCGATCTCGACGGCGGCCTGATGGAATCGCTGGGGCAGTTATTCCGCAATGGCGTCAAGCTCTATGTCTATCCGTGGCGAAATCACGAGACAGGCGAGGTCTTTACGCTCGATAATGTAGAGGTACCTTCAAACGTACGCCATCTGTTTATGCATTTGGTTGAGAACGGGTTTGTAGAGCAGGTCAAATCTCACACGCCGGAATATCTGGTGATCAACTCGAACATCGTACTGGCAAACCTCCAATCGGGCGACGCCTCATGGGAACAAATGGTCCCGCCGCCCATCGCCGAGCTCATCAAAACAAAGAGACTGTTTGGTTACACGACGTAAGATCGCGATTCGGATAAGTACATCGGCGAAGATCCGTCGG
>JBDTZW010000415.1:0-2177 GCA_040004905.1 Acidobacteriota bacterium | reverse complement strand
CGGAAGCGAGGCCACGTAGTAGCAAGGCCGATGCTCTGGTCGTTTGGCATGATCACCGCGATGGTTCGCGTCCCTTTCGCAACTCGAAATAGGTCATCGTCTCCAACAGGAAGCACAACGATCACCTTCCAAGTATAGGCGGGAACGGAAACATGACCGCCTGCAATTGTGGTGGTTATTCCGCCATTTGATCCTGTACCTCCGACTCCGGCAGGCCCTGCGATCACGTAGAGTTCGTTGCCCGCCGCAACGAGTTGTCGCTCGTAGCTTTCCAGATCTTCCCACGGTCCCTGATTATTATTTGGGGCTTGCGGAACGAAGTTCGTCATTAGGAAAGTTGCAGAATTATCAGCCACCGAAGAAGTGCGGTCGGCAGAGGGACACATGTGCCCACGATCAAACCCCGAACCTTGATAATCCGTCTGCTGTACCTGATACCAACCTGCTGGTAATGAAGTATCGGGCCGATAATCATCCTGGCGCGGAGTTCCACCGATCCAGGTGGAGTCTAGATGCCAGGAAACCCAGTTCGGTTCGCCTTTGTCCATGTTGTAGGACTCGACATACTGCGTTCGGCTAATAAGGTAGTTATCGAAGTTCGCGATGTCCGCCGTAGCATCCGACGGATTGCCCATTACAAGATGTTCCGCAGGGTCGTGAGCTACATTGACCGTTAGCGCGATATTCGCGTTTGCCGTCCGGGCTTGCGCGTCAGCGATAGTGCACGGAAATGTGTAGGCAGCACCCGGCGTAGCGGCCGGTACGGCCTCAGAAAATGAAAATGCATTATCGCCAGCCGTTACGTCGCCGTGGGTAGCGTCGTCGAATAGTTGCTGCGTTGCTGAGCCACCAACTGTCGATAGGTCGCAGCTTACAGTAATACCGGTACTCGGCGGCGTTGAGGCAGGGGTAACGTTTACGGAAAGCAGGGATGAGTTTCCGGCGAGTATGTTATTAGGAGTTGCCAGACCGCTCCCGGCCAAATTCGTCGGTCCGGTCGCGCCGCCGATGTTGATGTCATCGATACCGACCCATTCATCGCTGCCGGTCGCATTACTTGTAATAATGCGTAGTTGAACGAGCGGTTGATTCTCACACGCCGCTGGAAGAGTTACATTCACCGGTGTTACCAAGGTCGCGAGATTAGGCCCAGTAGTCGCGTCGGAAACAAACCCGGCCGGAATGTTCGTAAAGTTTCCCGTGCTCCCAACTCTGTACTGCAACGCCACGGCTTGTACTGCATTATCCGCCGAACCGTCAATATCCCGAAGATTGTATGAGGCGGAGATGTTCGTTTGGCCGGAAGTATTAAGACTGATGACCAGATTCGGAGCGTCGGCAGTTGCGGAGCCTTGTAAGGCGACCACCGGATTAGGGATACCATCAAACTCGCTCACCCCTCCGCTGGTGAAAGTGTCGGGATCAGATCGGTTCGCGTTTACGTCGGGCGTTACAGTCCCTTCGCCCAGAAGTGTTTGGGGATCAACTCCGATTCCAGATGTAATATTGTCTCCCCGGTAGCCAATAATGCCGGGCACCCCGCTCCAATCATCGTCAAGGGTTATCAACGCCGCATTGGACCAGTTTTGCGCGAATGGCAAGGACTGGGCGACTCCGTCGGCGTGAACCGTTGGAGTATAGGTCTGAACGAAGATCGCGACAGCGACCAGAATCGCACCTACAAAACGAAACCAGTGGGTGATACTTTTACTCATGAATTGTCCTTTTGCTAACCTTATGATTGGATAACGAATCATAGCAGAGGTAACAATCTGCTACAAAGGCTTATAAATCGGATTAAGACGAATTTAACCCTGACGGATTAAGGAGAAATGACGGACATTAGACGAAAACGCTACGATGCGACCGAGCTGAAACGCCTCTATCTCGAAGAGAAGCTAACTACTACCGACTTGGCTTTAAGGTTTCGGGTTTACCCAATGACGATTTGTCGCTGGCTGGAGAAAACCGGAATCGATAGAAGACGTCGGGGTAGCCCGGGCGAGAGCATTCCAGATCAGACGGGACGTGAAAAGAAAATTCGAGCTACACCTATGGGAGAGATGGGGCAGTTCAAGAAGAATCATGCGCGTTTCCGTCGGAAGCAGAAGGCCGAACTAGAAAAGCGGCGCAGACTGAAAGTCCAACGTCACCACGAAACCGATCGATTTCGCGAG
>JBDTZW010000229.1:0-7242 GCA_040004905.1 Acidobacteriota bacterium | reverse complement strand
CTGGCAAACGAGCTTCGCGCGCAAAAAATTCGCGTCACGGTCTATCCCGAACCCGGCAAGCTCGGCAAGCAGATCAAATACGCCGACTCGATCAAAGTTCCTTTTGTTTGTGTTCTTGGTGAGAGCGAGGTCGCGGAAAATAAGGTGACCTTGAAGAATATGAAAACGGGGGAACAGGAAGAATTTGGCCGGAACGAGATCGATAAAATACTTGAAAGGGTCTCGCTTGGTGGTCTTATGTAAATAGATATTTATGACGAACTTGATCATCACAAACTTCCACTCTGACGCACTTCAATCGTTTCGCAATTATAAAAAGCTCGCGGAAAATGCGATCGAACAGATCGACGATGAGCAGTTCTTTGAGGCCATCGATGCCGAATCGAATTCGGTCGCGGTCATTGTCAAACACGTTGCCGGAAATCTGCTTTCGCGTTGGGCGGATTTTCTGACGAGCGATGGCGAAAAGGATTTTCGCGACCGAGATGCGGAATTCGAGAAGACAGGCGGCACGCGCGAATCGCTGATGAAATTTTGGGAAGACGGCTGGCAAACGCTTTTTGAGAACATCGAGCCATTTACCGTTGAGGATTTTTTAAAGTCGATCACGATCCGGGGCGAGCCGCATACAATTGTCGAGGCGATGAACCGCCAACTGACGCATTACGCTTATCACATCGGGCAGATCGTTTTTCTCGCAAAGCACCTCAGGTCCGCCGAATGGCAAAACCTAAGCGTGCCGAAAAACAGATCCGGCCAATTCAATCAATTTCTTGCTGACAGGCAGAAAGAAGGCGTCGAAAAGCTCGACCGCATGGAAGCCGGGCGCATTTTCGCCGAAGACGAGAAAAAGAGCGGACCCGTTTGAGTCCGCTCTTTTTCTAAACGAATTTGCCTGCCTTATCCTCTGCCGACGATTCAAACACGGGTTACGACTTGTGTTCGCGTGCGTCCATTGGGAAGATACGTCGTGCGGATCGTTTCGCGGTAACGGAATCGTCCGACGCGGGTTATGCGTGTGGTGGTTTCAGTATGTATCCGGCGGCGATTACGTTGTGGGCCGATCTGGACCTTGATCTGCGGACCTCCCGAAATTGCAGGCGTCGCGGCAAACGCCTCAGCCGCCGGAACGGCAAACGCTATCGAACCTAACATCAACATTGATAAAAGTACCTTTTTCATAATTATTTTCTCCGTTGCTTCAAATTTTTGGCTGATGGCGGGAGAAGCCTGCGACCGTGGGTATGACGGTTAGGCAGCAACAACGCGTTGTCCCGGGCTTGTGTAAAGCTTTGTAAATGTATTATTTACATGCTTTACGGTCTTCACGATGTCCTAAAACGAAGCAAATAATATCCTAAAGATCCCCCCTGTGGTAATCTGTTCTTTGGCACTTTTATGAAGGGCATTTCCATCCTCGGTTCCACCGGCTCGATCGGCTGCAATACGCTAAAAGTTATTGACCACCTCGGCGATCTAAATGTCGTTGCGCTCGGAGCCGGACGGAATATGAAAAAGCTGGCCGAGCAGGCTGCGAAATATTCGCCTGAGGTAGTGTCCGTAGACAACGAGGAGTGCGTCGAGATCCTTTTGAGGGAACTTCACTCTCTCGGTTCGGCGGCTCCGAAGATCGAGGTCGGTGGGCCCGGTTTGATCGCCGTCGCAACGCACGAGGCGGCTGAAATCGTTGTTTCGGCAACGGTGGGTGCTGTGGGCTTTGTCCCCACCTTGAGAGCGATCGAGGCCGGCAAACGCGTTGCGCTGGCTAACAAGGAAACTCTGGTCATGGCCGGTGAACTCATGACCCGGGCGGCAGAAAAATCCGGAGCCGAGATACTTCCCGTAGATTCTGAGCACAACGCCATCCACCAATGCCTTCGGGGCGAAACTAAACGCGAGGTAAAGCGCCTGATCCTGACTGCATCGGGCGGCCCTTTTCTTAATAAGGCCAAAGCCGAGATCGAGAACGCTACCCGCGAAGAAGCGTTGGCCCACCCAAACTGGAAGATGGGGGAAAAGATCACGATCGATTCCGCGACCCTGATGAATAAAGGTTTCGAAGTGATCGAGGCCCGATGGCTCTTTGGGTTTGACGCCGATCAGATCTCTGTCGTGGTGCACCCGCAATCGGTGGTTCATTCGATGGTCGAAATGATTGACGGCTCGGTTATCGCTCAGATGGGCGTAACCGATATGAAACATGCGATCCAGTACGCGTTGACATATCCCGAGCGTAAACAGAATTGCCTATCGCCGCTCGATTTCACACGTCTGAGCCAGCTTAATTTCGAGGAGCCGGATCACGCGCGTTTCCCCTGCCTTGGGCTTGCTTACGAAGCCCTGAAAGCGGGCGGCACGATGCCGGCGGTCCTGAATGCGGCGAATGAGGTTTCTGTTCGAGCTTTTCTGGATGGCCAGATCCCGCTTTCCGAGATCGCCGTCATTAATTCACAAGTTATGGACGGACATATTTCGAAGCCCGCGGATAGTATTGACGTAATTCTTGAAGCCGATCGCTGGTCGAGGGCCACAGCGGGATCGCTGGTAGGTGCCGATTCGGTTGTCGCCGGCGCGGTCTAAATACCAGGTTGACTGGATCCTGCATGGGTCCTACACTTTGTTTGCAACTCAGCGGTTTGTGACCCGCTCTAATTAAATGCCCGAATGGGCAGGAAATTCTAATAAATGCCAGACGTTATCATAGCCATATTAGCCATACTATTTGTTCTAGGTGTCGCGATCAACATTCACGAGTTCGGCCACTTTCTCGTGGCAAAGGTCTTCGGGATGCGGGTCGAGGCGTATTCGTTTTTCGGGCTTGGGCCGCGAGTGTTCGGCGTAAAGATCGGCCACACCGATTATCGAATTTCTGCGATCCCGCTCGGCGCCTACGTAAAGCTTTACGGTGATGACGGAGCCGGCCCGCTTGAGGCAAAAGACACCACGGCTGAACCGGTGCCCGATTCCGAGCTTTACGAGCTTCGTCCGCGTTGGCAAAAGTTTTTGGTGATGCTCGGTGGACCGTTCATGAACTTTGTCTTGGCACTCTCGATCCCGTTCGCGATGGCGATGCTCTACGGTGTCCCGACCAATCCTTCTCCCGTTATTAATTACGTCAGGCCCGGCGGAGCGGCCGACACTGCGGGTATCAAGCCTGGCGATCGGATCGTCGGCTTTGATAGCGTCGAAAACCCGTCATGGGAACGTGTTGCGGATGACGCTCTTTTGATACCGGAAAAACCGGTTACGATCACCGTCGAGCGAAGCGGACAACGTGTCCCTTTGACGATCTCGCCGACCAAAGTGACCAAGGACGGCCAGTCCGGCGGGTTCCTCGATATGGACCCCGACCCTGGCACGGAACCGGTTGTGGTAGGGGCGGTCGATCACGATACACCGGCTGAAAGGGCCGGACTGCAAAAAGGCGACTGGATCACATCGATCAACGACAAAGCGGTCAAGAACATGGGTGACGTCCGCACGACGATCGGCGAAGCAAAGGATCAGCCGATAAAGCTGAGCCTGACTCGCGGAGAGCAGCATCTCGACATAACAGTTGCCGCGGTCCAAAAGGACAAGGGCTGGGCCATCGGTTTTTATCCGGATGACACGCTGCTCGACCACCGCGAGCCAACCGGTGTCATGGGTGCCTTTGGGTATTCGGTCAATCAAAATCTCAGGATCCTGCGTCTTACCGGCAAAGCTCTAGGACAGGTCAGCACCGGCGAGAGAGCGGCCCGCGATACTTTGTCGGGCCCGATCGGGATCGGTCAGGCGATCATTAACGCCGTCTTTGCGGGCGGGTTTATCGGTGTACTTTCGATCCTGATGATGATCAGTCTCAGTCTGGGTGTTATGAATCTGCTGCCGATACCGATGCTAGATGGCGGGCAGATCGCGGTACTCGGTGTTGAAAAGGTCCTGTCGTGGTTTGGCCGCACGCTGTCAATGGTCGCCAGAGAACGGATACAGCTGACGGGGCTCGCGATCGTTCTGCTGCTTATCGTGACGGTCACGTTCTTTGACGTTTCGCGATTTTTCAGCAAATAACTTTATGTCAAAAGTGACTCGCTCGGTCAAAGTTCGCGATATCCAGATCGGCGGCGGAGCACCGGTCGTCGTCCAGTCGATGACCAAGACCGACACGACCGACGTTGACGCGACGATCCGGCAGATCGAAGAAATGGTCGAAGCGGGTTGTGAGATCGTCCGCATCGCGGTGCCCGACGATGATGCGGCCGATGCGATGAAGGAGATCCGCAAGCGGACCGACGTCCCGCTTGTCGCCGACATTCACTTTCATTACAAGCTCGCACTCAAAGCTCTCGATGCGGGAATAGACAAGCTCCGCATCAATCCTGGCAATATCGGCTCGCTAGATCGCGTCCGCGAAGTCGTTCGTGCGGCTGAGGCTCAAAAAGTACCGATCCGCATCGGCGTCAATGGCGGCTCGCTCGAAAAAGACCTGCTCAGGAAATACGGCATGGCCACGCCCGAGGCGATGGTCGAGAGCGGCATGCGGCATATCCGTATCCTCGAAGATCTCGGGTTTGGCAACATCATCATTTCGCTCAAAGCGTCGGACGTTAATCGAATGGTCGCGGCTTATCGCCTGATGTCCGCTAAGGTCGACTACCCGCTGCACCTCGGCGTGACCGAGGCCGGAACACCGTTCGGCGGCACGATCAAATCGGCGATCGGCCTTGGGCTTTTGCTTCACGATGGCATCGGCGACACGATTCGCGTTTCACTCGCCGCCGAGCCGCACGAAGAGGTCCGCGTCGGCTGGGAAATTCTGAAATCGCTCGAATTGCGCAAACGCGGAGTGACCGTCGTCGCCTGCCCGACCTGCGGGCGTCTAGATATCGATAATTTCGTCGAGATCGTGACCGAGGTTGAGCGCCGCCTTGCCCATGTCGAAGAGCCTTTGCATCTCTCCATTATGGGCTGCGCGGTAAACGGCCCGGGCGAGGCGCACGACTCGCAGCTCGGAATTACCTTCGGCCGCAACGTCGGCATGATCTTCAAGGACGGCGTCCCAATGCGCCGCGTTGCCGGTGCCGATATCGTCGAGGAATTTGTGAAAGAGGTAGAACAACTTCGAAAAGAAGGCACATCGGCCAAGTCGCTCATCGAAAACAAACCGCTCGTTCAAATTACCTAAAAGATCGGTCCGCGAAATACACGAAAGAAGACGAAATTAGAGACCTATCTATATTTCGCTTATTTTCCTGTTTTTCGCGGGCAAAGCTTACTATGGGAACAGAAGCGTAAACGGATATGCAGGAATATTTCTCACCACGCCGAATACGATCATAACGCCAAGAAGCACGAACAACCAGTTCGGTGATATCCTTCCGATCGGCAAGCCGCGCCCGCGGATCGAGTACAAAACGAGCGAGATCAGAACTGCCGAAAAAATTACGACCCAGATCGGTATAAGAGCGTTGAAGTGAATAGCGGAAGCAAGGTCACCGCGGAATAGGGCGTGAAATCCGCGTGTCAATCCACATCCAGGACACGCAAATCCTGTCAGCGAATATAGCGGGCAAACCGGAAAGAAATGGGCCTGCGTCGGATCGAAATACGCGACGATCGTCGACCCGCCGAGGAGAGTCGCAATACCACCGACAGCCGCCAATCGGGCGATCGTTCTGTATCTTTCGGTGTTTTCCAGGATCGCGTCCATTTCGATCATTCCGATGTTAGAAAAGGGTGAGCAACAATTCAACCCGCGGCCATCTGCATAAACAATGCGTCGGTGGCTATCTTTCGGTTAATGTTGACCGCGAGGCCCTCGCGCATTGTCTCGATCTGCCGTTCCCAGCCGGCCAGTCGATCGGGCCGGCCATTTTTAGCCGCTTCTTGTAGCTCCGTAAGAATGTCGGCGTTTACGACCTTTTCTTCGTCGCCGATGCACACGAGCCAAAGATCTCGAATGACGATTTGAAGAATATTCAGAGTTTCTTCGTAGGCGTCCTTATTGGCTGCGTCGTTCATTCGCTCGCTAATCCGGAGCATCACCGTCCGGTCGTCATCGCGCAGAACCGAACTGACGACTCCCAACATCGCCTCTCGCTGAGCTCGAAATTTCTTGAGATCTAACGACAACGCACGGCTGACGCTTCCATTTGAAAGGCGAGTGGCCAACGCAGCGTCCATCGTCTCGAATTTCCCTTTCGAGATAAGATGGCTTTCGATCTCGATTGTCTCGACCGGGGCAAATCTGAGAACCTGACATCGCGATCGAATGGTCGAAAGCAGCGAATCAGGGCGTGACGTGATCAAGAAGATATATGTGGTCGCTGCCGGCTCTTCCAGGGTTTTCAGCAATGCATTCGACGCGGCGTCATTCATTTTATCGGCTTCGTCGATGATAAAAATGCGAGCCTTGGCTTCATACGGCCTGAAATTAGCCTCGCGTTCAAGATCGCGGACGGCGTCGACAACGACATTTCGCCCCGACGGCAAAACCATGCCGATATCCGGATGTTCGCTGTAGATCACCTTTTTGTATTCGTCTTTATCTTCCGATTTGGGGAACGTGAATTTATCCGCGCGTTTGCACGACGCACATTCACCGCAAGCGTGTCCCTCCTTCGCTGAACGGCAAACCAAGGTTCTCGCCATCTCGAGCGCAAATAGCTTTTTACCTATTCCTTGGTCACCGACGAAAAGGAGAGAATGAGGCAGCCGCTCGCTCGCCGCCAATCTGGTCAGCACATCCTTGATTCTGCGATTTCCTATCAGGTCGCTTAACATCCAGTGTTCAGATCTTGAGAAATGCCGAAATGGCGGTGACCACCTCCGCATGGATCTCAGCGACCGAGGTATCGCCGTCGATCGTCTTGAAACGCTTGGGTTCGCGTTTCGCTATGCCAAGATACGCATCCCGGACACGGCCGTAAAACTCTGCTGTTTCGAGGTCCATCCGATTCGCCTTTTCGGTTTGATGACGGTCGGACATCCGGCGAAGCGCGTTTTCGATCGATATGTCAAAAAAAATCGTCAGATCGGGTTTCAGCCCGCCAGTCGCGAGCTTGATAGCTTGATCTACGGTTTTTTCGTCGAAACCGCGGCCCGCTCCCTGGTAGGCGGACGTCGCATCGGCGTAGCGATCCGAAATGACGACTCGTCCATCGGCCAACGCGGGTTTTATTAGAAATTCGACGTGCTGAGCCCGGTCCGCGGCAAAAAGCAGTAGTTCCGCCATCGGGGCCACCGTCTCTTCGGTTTCGAGAA
>JBDTZW010000317.1:0-2182 GCA_040004905.1 Acidobacteriota bacterium | reverse complement strand
CATTGGTCTGAGTTCGGTTACCTTCATAGAATTTCCAGCATATTTCGTACGCCCCGGTGGCTGAAATAGTTCATGGCTCGCGAACTGTCTTTTTGGATCTGGGCCTTTAATTCGTCTATTCCGTTGAACTTGCGTTCGTCACGGATGCGATGCAGAAAACGCACTCGTAACACATCTCCGTAGAGATCGTTGTCGTAGTCAAAAACGTACGTTTCGATCGACGGCTCAGCTTCGTTTTCGAAAGTCGGCCGGACGCCGATGTTGGTGATGCTTCGCCGCCAGTTGCCGTCGATAAGCGTCGCCGTTGCATAAACGCCGAAACGCGGGATCACCCGGTTGTGCGGTTTAAGATTCGCAGTCGGGAAGCCGATGGTGTGCCCGCGCCGGTTTCCGCGAATGACCACGCCTTCGACGCCATACGGACGGCCAAGCATTCTACGGGCGACGTTGACCTTTCCTTCATCCAGAAGGTTGCGAATACGGGATGAACTGATCCGGTGCCCGCGGAGCGTGACCTCATCTACTTCATCGGCCTCGAAACCCAAGTCAGCACTCATCTTGCGAAGCAGTTCAATGTTCCCGCCGCGGCCTTTGCCAAAGGCAAAACCCTTGCCGAGGTAAACCTCTTTGGCGTGAAGCCGATCGCGGATAACGTCTGCTAGAAACCCTTCCGCCGGAGTAGAAGCAAATTCGCGATCAAAAGGGATGACGATCGCCTGTTCGATCCCGAGCACCTCAAAATTGGCCAAGCGCTGATCCAGCGTTTGCAGCAGCGGCGGGGCGGATTCGGGATGGAGGACCGCCCGCGGATGCGGATCGAAGGTGATCGCTGTCGGAACTGCTCCGATCGACTTTGCTCGGTCGACCACCGTCTGCATGATCCGCTGGTGGCCGAGATGCAGGCCGTCAAAAACACCGAGCGTCAGCACCGTAGGCCGGGCGATATTGGCATTCTCGGTTCCGTGAAAGATCTTCATAACGCTACCGAAAATAGTATTTTAGGCGGTGGATTTAGGCAAACCCGCTAGTTTTGCCTCAGCCGACAGTTCGCTTCGATCCAACGCATAGCAAGCCTACAAGTCACTTAGGGGTCTGGTTCTGTAATACAAATTAATACAGCTTCTCAGGGACATAAGGTAGTTAAGTCCAGTATTTTGTTCGACTTCTGGTTCATTGACACGTACATTCTGTGTTCCACGGTTTTCGCAATTTTTTTGCTCGTCGCTCCTCTCATGGCTTTTCAGTGTTTCACGGGGTTCGCACCTTTTTGTGGGAAAGCCGAACTGCGTTTTCAAATTTCGACGGACCAGCATTGCGCACGAAAATGACGCTAACGAACGCCTTCATGGAAGGCTATCATAATTATTGCAGATTTGGGAAACTGTTTTAATAACGGTACAACGTTCCGTCAATTCAGATGGAAGAGCGGGGCGAGGCATCCACGGGTCGCGGCAAACCAGCATCTACGATCTATTAAGTAATTAAGTCGAATAAGACTAAGTGACTCGAGTTCGAAATTCTAACGTTCCGTCATCGAGGCGTCCGTAGCGAAGCATTGAGAGGTCCTTGACGTAATTTTGGTGCAGCCGCCACGGTTTTTTCGAGCCTTGGCTCGGGAGTTCGTGCAGCGCTCGTTGAACATACCCTGAAGTGAAATCCAGAACGGGTTCCGGCAAGATCGACGCGTCGGTGATGCGCGGCCTACAGCTCGCATAACCCTTGGCATCCATATATTTCAGAAGGCGGCAGGTGTATTCGGCGGTCAGATCGCACTTCAGCGTCCACGAAGCGTTGGTGTAGCCGAAGGCCTGTACGAGATTAGGCACGTCGCTGTACATCATGCCTTTGTACGCCATTACCCTTGAGAGATCGACCTGCTTGCCGTCAACGACGAGCTGAAGGCCTGCCATGATCTTTAGCAACAAACCGGTCGCCGTGACGATAATGTCCGCATCGAGAATTTCACCGTTTCCCAGGCGGACGCCTGTTTCGGTAAACGTGTCAATATGTCCCGTGACGATCGATGCGCGGCCCTGACGAATGGCATCAAAAAGGTCTGCATCGGGAACGAGACAAAGCCTCTGGTCCCACGGGTTGTAGTCGGGCGAGAAGTGCTCATCCGGATAGCTGTCGCCGAGTTCTCTACGAATACCTTTGGCTATGAGCCGTTTCATGAAGGCAG
>JBDTZW010000157.1:0-24016 GCA_040004905.1 Acidobacteriota bacterium | reverse complement strand
TTATGAAGGCCAGATCTTGCGCAGTCCTTTTTGCATTTGCCGCATTCGCGTCGATCCAGGCGTTTTCTCAAAAACCGTCCGAATCGTTCGTCTCGGGCGAGATTCTGGTCAAGTTTCGGGCTGGGACCGACGGGGCGGCGATGAAAAAGGCCAACGCTATTCTCGGTGCCCAAACCGTCGAACGTCTGGGCGACTTGGGTTGGGTTAGGGTCAAGCTGGGTGCGGCGATAACCGTCGAAAAGGCGGTTTCGCGTTACACACAGTTCGCCGATGTCGAGGCCGTGCAGCCCAATTTCTACTACGCACTGCTAAACACGCCAAACGATCCGCAGTTTACAAGCCCCGGAATGTATGGCCTGAGCAAGATCTCGGCTCCGTCGGCGTGGGACATGACGACCGGCAGCTCAGCCGTGGTAGTCGCCGATATCGACACGGGAATGCGTTACACGCACGAGGACCTGGCAGCAAACGTTTGGACGAATCCGGGTGAGATACCCAATAACGGCGTCGATGACGATGGGAACGGGTTTATCGATGATGTTCACGGCTACGATTTTCGGTTCAACGACCCTGACCCTGCCGATGAGAACGGCCACGGCACGCACACCGCCGGAACGATCGGTGCCGCGGGCAATAATTTGCTCGGCGTCGTAGGCGTCAACTGGAACGTAAAGATAATGCCAATAAAGATCTACAGTGCCGGCGCCGCCGATTCTACGTCGGCAATGCTTGTAAACGCATACAATTACGTACGGCTGATGAAAAACCGCGGCGTTAACATCCGTGTTACCAATAATTCGTACGGAGACTGCCCAGAGGCTTGCGGCTACGACCAGGCGACCAAAGACGCGATCGACGCACTTGGCGACGCCGGAGTGCTGAATGTTTTTGCCGCGGGAAATGCTAATAACAATAACGATCTTTCGCCGTTTTTCCCGGCCACGTACACGAGCCCCAGCATCCTTGCCGTGGCGGCGTCTGATTCAAATGATAACAAGGCTGGTTTTTCGAGCTACGGTGCCACGACCGTAGATCTTGCTGCCCCGGGTTTAGGCATTCTGAGCACTTATTTCTCCTCTGATTCTAGTTACAGAGCCTTAAGCGGTACGTCGATGGCTACCCCGCACACCGCCGGAGCGGCGGCGCTTCTGTCGGCCTGGAACCCGGCGCTCTCGGTGGCCTCGTTAAAGGCAACGCTTATGAATACAGTAGATCCGCTCGCAAATTGGGTCGGGGTAGTTAAATCTGGCGGCAGGCTAAACATCGCGAACGCCATGCTGAATCCGACCGTTTGCTCCTATGGACTGGCGAGTACCAGTATCAATCTACCGACAAAAGGCGGTGAGTTTTCGGTCAATGTGACCGCCCCGCAAAACTGTGATTTCACGGCGAAAAGTCCGGTAAACTGGATCCACGTTTCAGGCGCCGATGTGATCAGCGGCAGCAAAACCGTGACATTTCGAGCCACTTTCAATCCGGCGATAACCCGGGCCACGACGCTCACTATTGCCGGCCAAACTGTTCAGGTACGACAGTCGCGAGTCCCCGGCTTATGAAATGTCGAGGGCTTTCCAACTTTAATACAAGTAGTGGCGTCTAACCTCGTATCATATCTGATATGGTGCCGTTATTTCGGCCTAAAATTGCGAGAGGTATTTCTTGCAGAAGATGGGTAAACATAGTATATTTAGTAGTCTGTTCGCGTGACCTGTCCTGAGTCCGCACGACATTTTACCTAAAAGGAAGTAAACAATGAGACATTATTCGAGCTTTGTAACCAAAGTGCTCGTGTCAGCTATCTTCGGCACTGTTCTGGCTGCGGCAACTTTTGCGCAGATTGCTTTGCGTAAAGCAATGGACAGCGACGCCGATGGTAAAGCCGATCTTACCGTGTACCGCCCGAGCGACCAGACATGGTATACCTTGAAGAGCGGCGGGGGCGTTGGGATCTCGAATTGGGGCCTTCCGAACACAGATTTCCCTACACCTGGTGATTTTGATGGTGACGGTAAAGCCGACGTAGCGGTTTATCGTGACACAACTGGGGTTTGGTACATCATTAACAGTGCTACGAATACGGTCTCGATCGTTTCGTGGGGTATTCCCGGTGACGAGCCGGTCGCCCGGGATTATGACGGAGACGGCAGAACCGATGTGGCAGTCGTCCGCCGGAGCAATAATGTTATGGTCTGGTATGTGCTCCGCAGTTTGGACGGCGGTGTCAGCATCGCACAATGGGGCGCATCAGGCGATTTCACGGCTCCGGGCGATTACGATGGTGACGGAAAGTTCGATTTCTGTGTCCAGCGTCCTGGCGCGACACCTACATCGGCAGCCGTCTTTTATGCTCTCGAAAGCTCGGGTGCGGTCGCTATTACCGGATGGGGCCAGGGCAGCAACGACATCGTTGTCCCCGGCGATTACGACGGCGACCACAGAACCGATGTTGCTATCGTTCGCGAGGGTTTGACGCCCAACAGCCCGCTTACGTGGTTCATACTGAATAGTTCCAACGGTTCGATCTCGATCGCTCAATGGGGATTCACCGGAGACGATCTGACGGTTCAGAACGATTACGACGGGGACGGACGGACGGATATTGCCATTTGGCGGAATTCTACGGGAGCCTTCTGGGTGCTTCGCAGCTCTGATGGCGGAATCTCCGGCTCGACTTGGGGAATGCCCAACGACTTCCCTGTTGCGGGCTACGATTCACACTAAGCTTGTCATTTTAAATTAGAAAGAAGGCTGGAGGCTTAAAAGCCACCGGCCTTTTTTGTTTATGGTTCCGAGATGTAGTAATTTTTCGTTTAGTCGATGAGAGACCTGACACTAACAGTCCTTCGTGATTTCCCCGGAAAACGGATCGCCATCCTTGGCGATCTCGTTGCGGACCAGTTTCTTCGCGGGACCATTTCGCGGGTATCCCGTGAGGCTCCCGTATTTATACTTCGTCACGACGAGACGGAGACGCTGCCTGGCGGTGCTGCAAACGCGGCCACGAATATTGCGTCGCTCGGAGGCACTGCGTCGCTTGTGGGCCTCGTTGGAAAGGACACGAATGGTAGCCTTCTGACGAAAAATCTAACGTCTATCGGCGTGAACTGCGATCTCGTGGTTTCTTCCGACAAAGTCTCGACGACAACCAAGGTCCGTGTTCTGGCGGCCCAGCACTACGCGGCTCGGCAACAGGTCATTCGGATCGATTACGAGAACACGTCCGAGATCGGCGACGACATTCTCGGCGAATTGAGAGAGAATCTGACGAAGGCCGTGAAAAATGCTGATGCGATCATCGTTTCCGATTACGGCTACGGAGCCGCCGATCCGCGTTTGATGGAAACCGCCCGCCGCCTCGCCGCCGAGCGAAATATTCCCCTGATCGTTGATTCGCGATACCGTCTCCGCGACCTCTCCGGTGCGACGACCGCGACCCCGAATCAGGAAGAGATCGAAAAGATCCTCGGCACCGATTTCACCGACGCTGACTGCGAACGCCTTAGAAATGGGCTCCATCTTGAGGCTCTGCTCGTAACGTGCGGCAACGAGGGCATGCTGCTCGTAGAGCGGGACAAGAAGCCCCTGCGGCTCGATGCTGTCGGCGGCCTCGAACCGGTCGATGTCACCGGTGCGGGCGATACGGTGATCGCCGTTTATGGACTCGGCATTGCCTCCGGCCTCTCCTTCGCTGATGCGGCGAACATAGCCAATCACGCGGGCGGGTTAGTCGTAATGAAAAAAGGCACGGCGGCAGTGTCGGCCGAGGAGCTCATTCGATCGCTCTCGGCCTTAAGTGCAGAACGTGCGTCCCAGAGTGCTTCTTAATATGTCGCTCGATACAGCAGCAATTCTCGATCGGCAAGGCATCGTCGAATTTGTTTCGCGGCGGCGAGCTGCGGGAGCAAAGGTCGTTCTCGCGAACGGCTGCTTTGACCTTTTTCACGCTGGGCACATTAGATATCTAAGCGGAGCAAAAGCTCTCGGCGGGACCCTGATCGTCGCGGTGAATTCGGATAGTCAGGTGCGTCAACTGAAAGGTTTGGGCCACCCCTATATGCCCGGAGATGAGCGGGCTGAGATACTTGCTTCGCTCCGATTCGTCGACGCTGTGACTATTTTTGACGAACCTACGGTCGAAGAGCTGATCCTGGCGATCAGGCCGGATATCCATGCCAAAGGGACCGACTATACGACCGACACCGTACCTGAGCGTGAGATAGTTCGAAGCTATGGGGGAACCGTCGCGATCGTCGGCGACCCGAAGAATCATTCTTCTACCGATCTGATCGCCGCAATTAATCAGGCTAACTCATCGGTAACTGGCTGCTGACTCCCGGCTACCGACTACTGCTTCCGATGTGGAACTCGCGCACAAAAGACGATCTGATGACCGAAGTTTGGGAAAAGCTTGACTGCGAAAATGTCGGAGCAAAAGAGATAATTGCCATCGAAACCGTCATTCGCGATGTGTTTGGCGAGGCCGCTGTCGATTCGCCGATGACGATCGCCCGCCTGCTTGCGGACGAGGGAGCCGAGCTTCGGCATTCGGAGATAATGAAGCTCTGGCTTGAGCGAAATCAGGAAACGGTTTACGCCGGGGTCCTTCGCAATATTCTCAAACTGGATTCGTTCGAACGCGCTCTTACAACCATCGCCGATCTCGATCGGGCACGAAACACCTTTCTGTCGGACGAGGATAAGACCGGCATCAGGCTGGTTCGAGAAACAGCCTTGCGTGGAAAACAGGAGCTTAAGGCCGCCGCCGAAAAGACGCGAACGCCCGAGACCGCTGCTAGAAACCTCGAGATCGCCGAATGGCTAACATTATGGCTCCAGTCGCCCGGGGTTTTCGACAACTGGGTGCGCCTCCGCCTCCGCTCAAAGGATTTTATCGCCAAATTTGGGCAGCTTTAAAATTGATGCGACGCTTTTATGCTCCACAGGAAAATTTTGCCGAATGGTCTGTCGAACTCGACGCCGAGCAAACGCGTCATCTTCGCGATGTGCTTCGCCTCAAAATCGGCGACGAGGTCAATGTATTTGACGGAATGGGTCGTGAGTACGCCTGCAAAATAAAATCCATCGAGAAAAAGCATTCGATCCTTAGCATCGTCTCTGAAATTGCACCTTCGGCTCCTGAATCAAAGTTGATACTCAACTTCGCTGCCGCAATCACAAAAGGCGAGAAATTCGACATCGTCGTACAAAAAGCGGTCGAGCTTGGGGCCGCCGGTCTCCAGCCGCTTTACACGCTGAGGTGCGAGGTGAAACCCTCCGGCAGCGACCGCCGCCTCGTCCGTTGGCGCAAGATCGCCCTCGAAGCCGCAAAACAATGCGGCCGCGCAAAGCTGATGACAGTGAGCGAACCAATCGATTTCGATAAATTCACAAGATCGGTCAGCGGAAACGTCATCATGTTTTCGGAGCGTGACGGAGAGAGTTTTTCGAAAACAAAACCCGCCGGCGAGTTGACCGCTATGGTCGGGCCGGCGGGCGGATGGGGTGACAATGAGCTGGAGGCTGCTCGTGAACGCGGGTTTCAGATCACAACGCTCGGCGGCCGTATATTGCGGGCCGAAACCGCCGCGATCGCATTCATGGCGATCCTTCAAAATCGCTTTGGCGATATCAATTAGCTATCCTTTTTCGTCTTCGGTTTGTAATACGCATCGCCCCTCGGTTGCATGCTGGCCTTTGCGCCCAGCGTTTGAATGGCCGAATCGAGCAGCTCCTGATTGTCGATCTTGAAATTCACCAAACCTTCGACGTCCGCATCCGGGTCCTTGAATTGGGCAACGAGATACCGTCGCTTTTCCTTGATGAATCCTCCAAGCCCCGCACCCGGAAGCGGGATATATTTTACAACGTTCCCGGTTGTTGACGTGACCGACTTCGACTGCGGATAAATTACGAGCAAAGCGTTGTACGGGATCGAAAATTTTTCTTTTTTGTCCGAGCCGAAGAAAACCAGCCGCGAATTGTCGTCGTCGAATTTCAGCGTCCCCGCCTCTTTACTCGAGTAGCCGAACATACCACCTTCGTACTTAGCCTCGAACGAGGGCGGCGCTGCCGGAACCCTTTTTACGACAGCGGCGGCGGGCGTCCCCTGTATCGGCCGCGGCTGCGCGGTTGCGATCGAAACTCCGAGAAATATCAGTGTGCAAACCAGGTTCAAATATCTCATATGCGTTTAATTAAAGGCCGTTTTTGCAAAGTTGGGGAAGCTGTAACCTAATAGACGCTCGGAAATGGCTTTAGGTTGTCACTTAGCCGCCGCCTTGCCGTCCTTTTTGGCGTTTTGGATCAATCGCTCCTCCGCGATGCGGACATATTCCTGCGATATCTCCGACCCTATCCAACGGCGCCCGAGCTCGGTTGCGGCCTTGGCCGTCGTGCCGCTTCCCATAAAGCAGTCATATACGAGATCGCCCTGGTTCGTCCAAGTCGAGATCTGATCGCGAGCCAATTGCTCTGGAAAGATCGCCGGATGTTCGAACGCGATCTTGTCCTTCGAACTAGATGTGCCCACGTTGTAAAAGAAAATATTGTTCACCTTTCGCTCTTTCGGAGCTACATGGTCGTGTGCGAGATCGTTCCGCCCGACCTTTGTGATACGAAATGATTTGAAAGCCTTTTCCTGCTTGATCGGCTGAGTGATGGGATTGAACGTCGCCGGTTGACCCTTGCTAAAGCAGAACATGTATTCAAAACACTGCCGATATCGTTTGCCGCAGTCGCTCGGGATCGGATTATTTTTCGCGTAGATCATCGTGTCGTGAACGCGAAATCCGGATTCCTGGAACGCGATCGCCTGCCGAAAGCTGCTCAGTGTTTCGTTGCCGTTCAACGTGCGATCACCGATCACCCACACGACCACGCCGCCCGCCTTCGTTTTTTGATAGAGCAGTTGCGCGATCTCTTCGAACGGAAAATGATAACCGTTGTACTCGCGCAAGTCGTCGTAAGGAGGCGAGGTCAGCGTCATGTCCAGAAAGTCATCCGGCATGCGCTTCAGCGTCTCGATACAATTCTCCCGATATATCTTGCTCAGTCCGATCATTTGTTCACATTGTTTGAAGGTGGATCGTCGGAATGAAATACAACAGCCACCATAAAAATACTTGCGCCGCGAGAATGAAAACCGCTATCCACAGTGACATCAGCGACAATTTTCGCCCGCCTCGTCCCGCGGTTCGCGCCGAAATCAGTCCGAGGCCGCTCGCGATGAGTGCCGCCGGAACGAACAGTATCCCGAGATACGGCACCATCGAATAGACGACGCATGCCCAGGCGGTCTGTGCCGCGGAATTATTGTTTTCGCCAAAGGGCGGCATTTGATCAGAACTCCCATTTCTCGAGGAACTGTTCGACAAAAACCTTCTCAGGCTTCGCCGTCTCGGCCTCGAGAAATTCGCGAAACATTTCCTGTTCGGCGTGATACGCCTCTTCCTCGATCTTTCCCGCGAAGTACACCATCCGCAGCCATACGAGATATGTGTTCAATGTATCGATCTGATTGTATTCGACGATCTTCTTCACATCGCCCGCCAGCCACAGATCGACGACCTGATCGCCACTCACGTCTATCTTACCCGGATACCCGCACAGCTTTGCCAGCTCGTCGAGGCGGGGTGACATGCCGCCGCGATTCGAAAATCTTGTCAGCAGATCGATATGCGCTTCGCTGTTCCGTCCGTCGAAATAATCCTGGCCTTCCCACGGCTTCATCGGCCGCTTGCAGAACGCCGGAGCAGCAACTTCGTTCACAAGGGCTCGTTGGATCAGCACCTGGATATCCGATTCCTGCGAGTTAAACCCGACTAGCTGCGGACACCGCTCGCCGATGATATACAAAAACCTGTCGATCAACTGCGCCTCGTCAACCGCTACCGTCTCAAGCGGCAATTTCGGCAGCGAATTGAGCGAAAATTCCACGGTCCGCTCACCGTCGCGATAAATGATCTTGCGTGAGAGAAATGCAATGGAAACGACCCGTGAATAAAGATACTTGACGAACGGCCGCGGATTCTCGTCCGTGGCTCCGGCCTTCGTCCAAAACGCCTGCATCGCCTCAAGCTCCGTCGTCTCGTCCGGCAGATCGAACAGCCGCTTGGCCCCGACAGCATCGGGCACCCATTCCAGATCAAAAAAGAGCACCAGCTCAGGAATTTCGGATTTGAACATTTATTGTGAACACTTTCGCGAAAGCTATTTTACCTTGCCCGCACGTCTTTTCAAAAAAGATATGCTTCCCCTCTCGTTTAGACTAGACTATCGAGGTGTGGACTTAATCAAGGCAGCGAGTTCGAGGTGATGTTGTCGAGTGTCGAACCCTGTGCTCAAGCTGATGAAATTGATGTGCTTCTCTGCGACGCGATCACTAGTATGCAGAATGAACTCGACTCACCAATGATGATTTTGCCGCCAGACATTCCGAATAAAGACGATGAGTAGCTCCCAATTTGGCGTTCAAGAATCTAAAACAAAATCGCGAAACCACGACCGTTCAGGGCCGAGGTCTGCCAAATCGAAGATTTACTTTGACGGCTCAAGATTGCTCCTGATACTTGCGATGTCCCGCCGCGGCGGGGCACCGAATTGCTTTTTATAATCGCGGCTGAAATACGACGGGTCCTCATATCCTACGCGGAAACCCGCACTGGCGGCATCGAGGTCTTCGCCTAGCATCAGTCGTCGGGCTTCTTGCAGCCGGATCTGTTTTTGAAACTGCAGCGGGCTCATCGCCGTGACGGATTTAAAGTGATGATGAAACCCCGAAATGCTCATTCCCATATCACGGGCGATTGCATCAATGCGAAGCGGCCTGTCAAAATTCTCGCGAAGGTTCTCGATGGCCTTTGAAATGCGCCGATCTTCGCTGCCGGACAGCAGATGCGCCAACCGTGCGGCCTGATTTCCCTTCAGCAAACGGAAAACTATCTCGCGTTTGATAGGCGACAAAAGCATCTTCTCATCGCCCGGCTTATCGAGTAGCCGAACCGCCCGAACGACGGCGTTCAAAAGGTCGGCGTCGATCTCGCTTACATCCATCGCTTTGACCGGCGAAGTTCCGCCTTTCATCTCCACACCCGATTCGATCAAAACGTCGGCAATGAGCGACGGTTCAAGGTCAAGGCGAAAGCTGAGATACGGCATCTCCTCCGAAGCCTCGAGCACGCAGCTAACGATAGGCAGGTCCATCGTCGAGATCAGGTAGTGACCCGTGTCGTACTTAAGCTTCTCCTCCCCGAGAAAGATCTGCTTGCTTCCCTGGGCAATTACGCAAAACGCGGGCGTAAAAACAGAGTGGTTTGGGTGGGTCGGCGTCGCGGATCGCGCCACCATTACCCCTGGAAATATCTCCAATATTCCGTCCGACGGTATAATGTTCGATATTCGTCCCGCAAGTTCCGCCCGCTCAACTTCAAGCCTTGTTTTGCCAGTGTCCGGCCGTGTTCTACTCATGAGATCATGTTAACGATTTCTTAAACCGATTGGAATACGTCCCTACCCACTTTTGCAGGATCGTACAATCATTAGCGAATTTCGTCTTATCGCATTCGATATCCTTCCAGCTAATATCCAGATATTGAGGATGAGAGAAGAACAAGAGGAGGCTAAATGAAATTCATTCATTTTACAACAACGGTTGTTTGGTTTTCTTCTGTAATTTTGTCCATCGGCGGCAACCGTTCGGCGGGATCAATTAGTAGTTGCTCGGCCAGGATCACAGGATCAGTCTGTTCGAATAGATGACGGCGGAAATCTCGCTTAGGAGAAAAAGGACGTGGATAAGGAACCTTCGACAATTAAAAAAACATACGGCGATCTCGCACCGAAACTGGTAGAGCTTACTGACGATGTGCTTTTCGGTGACGTCTGGGAGAGGCCGGAGTTGTCCAAACGTGATCGCAGCCTGATCACCGTTTCGGCTCTGATCTCGGGCGGCAACACCGAACAGCTCAAATTTCATTTGGGCAGAGCAAAAGAGAACGGCGTGACCGAAACAGAACTGATCGAAACGATCACGCATTTGGCATTTTACTGCGGATGGCCCCGAGCTATGTCCGCGATCGCGATCGCGAAAGAGGCCTTGGACGAGAAATAGGAGCAATTTTATGAATAAACGAACACTTGGGAAAAATGGACTGGAAGTATCGGAACTCGGGCTCGGGTGCATGGGTATGAGCTTTGGGTTAGGGCCCGCGGCGGATAAGCATGAGATGATCTCTCTGATCCGAAAGGCAGTAGAACTTGGCGTTACGTTCTGTGACACGGCCGAGGTTTATGGGCCGTGGACCAACGAAGACCTCGTTGGAGAAGCTCTTGAGCCGGTTCGCGACAAGGTCGTTATTGCGACGAAATTCGGCTGGCAAACCGAAAAGGCCTCAACGGCCGACAATAAAGACGGAAGTGCGTTCCGTGTTCCGCCGCAGCTTAATAGCCGACCGGAACGTATCAGGCAAGTCGCCGAAGAATCGCTTAAGCGGCTCAGGACCGATCACATCGATCTGTTCTATCAGCACCGCGTCGATCCAAATGTTCCGATCGAGGATGTCGCCGGCACCGTCAAGGATCTGATCCAGGAAGGCAAGGTCAAACATTTTGGTCTATCCGAAGCTGGCGTAGAAACGATCCGCAAGGCACACGCCGTCCAGCCGGTCGCAGCTCTTCAAAGCGAATATTCGCTGTGGTGGCGCGAGCCCGAGGACGAGATACTGCCGACGCTTGCTGAATTGGGCATCGGCTTCGTTCCGTTCAGCCCGCTTGGGAAAGGATTTCTGACGGGAAAGATCGATGCCAACACGGAATTCGATCCAAAGGACTTTCGCAACACCGTGCCGCGTTTCAAGCCAGAGGCGCGGAAGGCCAATCAGACTTTGATCGATCTGATCGCGAAATTCGCCGCCGCAAAAAATGCGACGCCCGCTCAGATCGCGCTTGCCTGGGTGCTCGCACAGCGGCCGTGGATCGCGCCGATCCCAGGGACTACAAAACTGCACCGGCTCGAAGAAAATATCGGAGCGGTCAATGTAGAATTGTCTAAAGTCGATCTTGCCGAATTGGATGAAATTACAAAACAGATAGACGTGCAAGGCGCCCGGTATCCGGAGGCCATGCAGAAATTAGTGGGTCGCTAAAGATCAAGGAGAAGGAATAACTTATGTACATCGCGAAAGCATTTTCAGCTACAAGCCCGACGTCGCAGCTCGCCGCAACCACGATTGCACGTCGCGATTTGACGCCGAAGGACATAAAGATCGACATTCTTTTCTGCGGCGTTTGCCACTCAGACCTGCATTACGCCCGAAACGAATGGGAAGAGACGATGGGAACGATCTATCCGTGCGTGCCCGGTCACGAGATCGTCGGGAAAGTGACCGATATCGGCTCTGAAGTTACCAAATACAAGGTCGGTGATACGGTCGGCGTCGGATGCTTGGTCGATTCGGACAGAACGTGTCCGAATTGCCAGGAAGGTCTCGAGCAGTATTGCCCAAATTTTTCGTTGACGTATGGCACACCCGACAAACACGCCACGGCTCCGGGAACGCTTGGCGGATATTCGGAAAACATCGTCGTCGACGAGCATTTCGTATTGCGAATTCCGGAAAATCTCGACCTCGCGGCAACCGCACCGCTTTTGTGTGCCGGTATCACGACCTATTCACCGCTGAAGCACTGGAACGTCGGTCCGGGCAAAAAGGTCGGCATCGTAGGACTCGGCGGGCTCGGCCACATGGGCGTCAAATTCTCGCACGCACTGGGCGCTAAGACGATCGTCTTTACCACGTCGCCGGGTAAGAAGGACGATGCTCTCTCGTTAGGTGCCGACGAAGTCGTTGTCTCGACAAATCCTGACGAGATGGCAAAGCACGCATTCACATTCGATTTCATTCTCGACTGCGTTTCCGCCAAGCATGACATTAATGCCTACATAAACCTGCTTAAACGCGATGGCAACCTGACGATCGTCGGCGCTCCGCCCGAGCCTATGGCGGTCGCCGGTTTCGGAATCATCTTTGGACGAAAGAGCCTTTCTGGTTCGGCCATCGGCGGGATCGCGGAGACTCAAGAGATGCTCGATTTCTGCGGCAAGCACAACATCACGTCAGACGTCGAGATCATACCGATCCAAAAGATCAACGAGGCATACGATCGGCTGCTCAAGTCTGACGTAAAATATCGTTTCTCGATCGACATGTCGTCGCTTTAGTCTGCCTAGGTTTTGTCTATGCCCGAATTTACCGTATGGAGTAATTTTTACGTCGTCGTCGGTTCGGCGGCTGGTGCCCTGATCGGACTGCAGTTCGTTGTGTTGACGCTGATCGCTCAGCGTCAACAAAGAGCGCAGCCCGCAGCAGGTGCCACGTTCGCCACACCGACGATCGTTCATTTCGGCTCGGTACTTTTCGTTGCTGCTCTGATGCTGGCCCCATGGCGAGCGGTCAGGTCGGCGGCGATATTTTGGGGCCTCGCGGGACTCGCCGGGGTGATCTATGAGATCTTCATCACGCATCGGATCAGAAAGCAGGATTTCTACGAACCCGCCCTCGAAGATTGGCTGTTTCACTGCGCTCTTCCCATCGCCGCATACTTGGTCCTGGGGATCTCGGCGTTAACGTCTCCATGGTACCTTCACCCATCGCTCTTCGCCGTCGGAGCGTCCGTTTTTCTATTCCTGCTCATAGGCATCCACAACGCTTGGGACGCAGTCACCTGGCACGTGTTCCATGTGCGTCCCGACCTAAACCAAACAAAAGCCGCAGACGAATCTTCAACCGAAACTGAAGACTAAAGCCTCTTGCGGCCATGCTGTGTCCCAAACGGCCCCTGTCATTTCTTTATAAACATCCTCGCTGCCGCGCTGCCGCCATTCCTCCAAACTTGACCAAATTCTCGATCCGTCGCATACTTCGCGCATTTCAAGCTTGGAAAGTTATGAAAAATGTAGCGCCGGTTGTCTGCACAGTTCTCGTATTGCTTTTGTCACAGTTTGTTTCCGTGCACCCTCAAATTCCCGTTGGCGAGACTGTTCAGTCTCAGGAACGAACGGTAAAGTGTGCCGAAGATTCTCCCGAGCGACGCGGGGAAGAAGGCTGCACGATCCTGGTAACCCGGCCTCTGCTTGCGTCTCGGATCAAGCCTCTTTATTGGCACATTGATCGTTTCGATTCATTGGCCGCCGCGAAGAAAGCTGCCGGCCCTGACGGGTTTGCCGTTGAGGCCCACGGCTATGTGTGGCTCATGACTGTCGAAGTGCTGACTAAGAAAGAGCATCACGGAGGACATCACGTTGCCCGGATAGGCCCGCTTCCGATACCTGCCGTAGACCAATTAACAATGCGTGTGCAGTCGTCCCTGCTCAAACCCGGAACCACTACCCTCGTGCACACCCATTCCGGTCCTGAGGTGTTCTACGTCGTAACAGGTCGGCAATGCGTGGAGACGCTGAAGTTCGGAAAACCGCTCGTCTCTGGTCGATCTTTTATCGTACCGGCAGGCGTCGTCCATCGCGGACGGGTTATTGGGTCCGAAATACGCGGGGCCTTAGCGCTCGTCCTGCACGACTCCGCACTCCCCGCGAGCAACAACCTTATCGACAATCCGCCGCCGGTGACGCCGTGTAAATAGAACCATCGTCGATGGCTAAATTCAGTATTGGAATGAACAGAACGGCACCAAATATTCCGTCGATAATCGTTTTAACTGGCGCCTCCGGTGCAGGAAAAACATCTCTGATCGTGAAATTAAATGAGCTTGCAATCCCCGGAGTTGAGGGAATTAATTGCGATCGGGTGACGGTAGTTATTCCCGAGAACGCAGAGCCTGGCGATCGGCAGGCGGCAATTCTTAGCTACTGGATCGAGAAATTGAGAAAAGAGAGAGTAGAACTAGCCGTGCTTGACACCCAAATTCGTCCGCATCTTGCACAAGAGGTTCTCGATGATGCCAGCGTCGCACACTCTCGAATCGTATTGGTCGATTGCGACCCCGCCATACGAAATGAACGCCTTCGCGCCGAACGCCAACAGCCGGAACTTGCTAACGCACAAATGGATTGTTGGGCCGCCTATTTACGCGGGCAGGCGGATGCGTTGGGATTATCGATTATTCACACCGGCGTGGCCTCTCTAGAAGAGAGTCTCAAAACCCTCGAAGCGATCGTTCGAGACCTTTCAGATCAAGCGACAGCCGTCTAGAATTCGTTACACCGTGCTCACTTCTTTCGCTTGCATCCGTCATAAGGCGAGAAAAAATGGCCCTAGCGTTTCGTATTGACACGGCATTTCTCGAACTATTAGTGTACGGATATGAAAATCCGGTTAAAAGATGTCCAACACACTCACTGATTCAGATCTAATGAATATTCACGTCTCCGCGTTGTTCACACATAACGCGGAGTCGCGGCTTTTGTTTGTCAACGAACCGGACAGCCAGAGTGCACCTGCTCCTCGGTTGTTTTTGGGTCGAACGCGAGATGGCAATATCTGGAGATTTCGCGCCGACCTTCCAGAGGATCTTGTCGAAGAATTGAATTCGTTGTGCGCCGACGAGCCGCCGTTGGATATCGAGTTTAATGATCCGCCTCGCTACGTCGAAAGGTATTTGTTTCTGCTGGAAAGACACACGCCTGTCGAAGAAATTTCAAGGGGTCCTGCGTATTATTTCCCTGAAAACATTATCCCTCTAAGACCTGTTGTCGCCCTTACGGAAAACGACGCGGAACGGTTGCAGAACGGCTTTGAGGAGTTAGTTACCGAGCTTCCGGCCTGGCAGCCGTTTGTCGCTCTAATCAAGAAGGGTCGTGCCGCCTCCGTCTGTCGTAGTGCTCGTATTACGCCAGAGGCGCACGAGGCCGGTGTTGAGACATTGCCGGAGTTTCGCGGAAACGCCTATGCCACAGAGGTTGTCGCTGACTGGGCTCGTCTCGTTCTGAAAGCCGCCGCAATTCCGCTATACAGCACCTCATGGAAAAATGTCGCCTCGCAGGCGGTAGCACGGAAACTGCGGTTGAAACTTTACGGCGCTGATTTTCATGTCACATGAAAATGTCCGGAGCCCAGCGGCACTGTCCAATCGCGAGGTACAGAGACCTTTGGTTAGATACAAAACTACGAAGGAATTTACAAGCTCTGCTATATCCGTGGGCCTGGGAATGATCCTGGAGTTGGCCGAAAAGATCGGCTGATGATGTTTCGCGACTTGTCGCCTTTGCCGAGCGGAAAGGTTGTGCTTCTCCGGTGGGGCTTAAAAAAGAATTCTTGCGGCTATGCCGCCGGGCTGCGAATGGCGGCGCAGCCGAGCGGGATCGAGGGGTAGGCTTTCGGAAAAGCAGGGCTTTTCCGCTCGGCGACCCACGGTGCAACCCGTGGGACGCAAAAAAAGGATTGAGAAAATTCCCAATCCTCTCCTTAGCCTCTACAAATTAGAGGAGGTTTAATTTGCTTTGGTCGAACTCGACTGGCTGACGCTCAGGCCGATCATGGCTCCTTTTTCGAGTCTAAGATTGCCGCTGCTCAGCGACAGCGTGGAGCCTCCGCTCGCCGAGGCATTGGTCGATTGCGAGATCTGAAGGCCACGCACCGTTCCGCCGACAGCCTCGGTCGTCGATCCCAGCGTCTGCCCGGCAGTATTGGTCACGCCTCCGACAGTTTGGTTTGTCGTGTTGACGACGCCGCCCACTGTATTACCCACGCCGCCCAGCAAACCGCCGCTGCTCCCGCTGCTTGTTGAACGGGTCGAAGTGCCGGCCTGTGTCGTAGACATCCCCGACCCCGTCAAGTTGTCGTCACTGCCAACATTCGCCGCCGTATTCGCCTGCACCACCGATGTGATCACCGCATTGATCGGTAGACTACTGTCATCCTGCTGCAGCGTGTCAAAAAGTACGCCGATCTTCGACCCGGCTTTGCCCTTGGCCTTCTGTTCGACTTCGGTCACGTGGCCTATCAATTTGGCTCCCTTTTGAACAATGACCTGACCGTTTTGCTTGATCGCGTTCGTCGTCTTCAAAACGACCTGGTCGCCTAATCTGGCATTTTTTGCGTCAAGCGAGCTCTGAAGCTGGCCCGAAAGCTGGGTGCCCGATTTCAGCATAGCGGCGCCGTTTCCCGCCGAACCCGTGGCTCTGGTTGAAGCCGACGTGCTGGAAGCGGTGTTGACGACCGGCGATTTTTGAGCGAAAGCCCCTGTGGCTGCAATAATTAGCAGACCTGAAACCAATACAATTTTCTTCATAGGATCCTCCCCCCAGAATTGAGTTTGAAAAGCTACTTCTTTGTGGGCAACCTTTAGATGAAGCATGGCGGAACGAGTTTGCCAAAAAATAAAACTGGCCGCCCCTTTCAACCGGGAGGCTCGACTTTCAGTTTTGTTTATGACTTCTTGTCCTGCGTGTCCCATGTTCACTTTCCCAGCGTCACACACGCATGTTAAACACGCTAAAACGGCGTGTCGTTCTGAAATGGGTTTACACATCACTTTTAGTCCTAGCTACGGATCAACAACTTTCTAGCGACCACTAAGCGCAGACAACTGTGCTGTCAAAGATCAAGGCGTCCCAATATAACGTCTGTAACATACGCTCTGTCATATGTTCCCCCGGAAGCCGAGAACTATTTGTCGGTGTCCGGCTCCGCCCCGTCCACACCTGCGAGTTTCCAATCGGGACACCGAGGAGCCTCCTCCTTCCTATTCTCGTGGCCCCACGTCCAATTGGATGGTCATGAATCCTTGACCTTGTACGCCGGTCAGGAAACGGAGCCGGTCATGTCCGGGCCGGTCGGGATCGCGCTCATTGACGATATTGAGAAAAGGCATTCCTTGCGCCCCGATCGACAATGTATCCTTGATGATCTCCCAAGTGACCTGACCGCCCGCGCCGAAGCCAATAACCGGCCGAAGCGGTTTCAGCGGCAAGAAATTTGCTCCTGAAGCCTGTCCGAAAAACGATAAAGAGAGATCCTTTCTGCCGAAGATAGGGATCTGGGCCCGTGTTATCTGCCCGAACATTTGAAAATCGTTTCCGTCCCTGCTTGGTGGGACGTTGAAAACATTAGTAAATCCAAAGCCGATCTCAGTGTGCGGTCCCTGATTTTTCCAAAGAATGACATAGCTGGCCTGAAAAAAAACCGCATCACTATTCGACCTGGTCGCATTTATCGTATGACTTGCTCCCGCCTGGATCTGCACATTATCCAATCTCAGTTTTGGTACCGGGATAAGCGGTGGCCGCTGTGGCGCGGGTGGCGGGACCAGTGGAGGAAGGTTGAGTGACGGAAAGGGATCTGGCAAATGATTTGGATGGATCTGAGAGAGATCATCGAAGCTTGCCCGAAAATCGATCTTGGCCCCGGCCTGGAGAACCGCGAGAGTATCACGGCCGACTATCCCATCCATGAAGTCTCTGGTGCCGATATCTATCCGATTTAGTTTTTGGAATTCCTTTACCTTAGCTAAAGTCCGGGACCCGAAATCCAACGATCCGCTTCCCGACGTTGGCAGTTGGTCAGAAGGCGGAGGCAAATGCCAGTTCAAAACCGCATGCAGCAACCGCACATCTTCACCGTTCATTCCTACCTTTAATGTCCTCATTCCGATTAATAACTCCTTATTTCTCAATAAATCTAATTTTGCGAAACAGATGATCTCGCCAAAGGATCAATGAAGCTCCTCGTTTCTTTGTTCCGTAAAACAGGCTAGATACTGGCGGCTGAGATGTCGTTGGGCGCAAAATCAAATAAACCTCAAAATAACCTCAAAGACCGTTACATATGTAGATTCAACTATTTACGAGTTGAGGAATTTTCGGTAGGGCGATAAGCATCGACCACGTTAGTGCGAACGAAGCTAGTTTCGCTGCGCGGAAGCACGTTCGAAGAGAAATCGCTCATCGTAATTGACACCATGGAGTTTTAGGTGCAAGACATACTCGTCTTCAAATCTCTCCTTGTGGTGATGATCGCGTTGATCCCGGATGTATCTGATGACATACGGTACTTGCGGACGGCGATACGGAGAATGCTCTGTGGCCGTCCTGCCATCCGAAGTGACCGCAGATCCCGAAATTTTCTGTGTATTCAAAGCGACGAATCACCCCTTCAGAAATTTCGCGGCCTGGCTGGGCGAGATCGTCGTAGGCATACTATCGAGCACATGGGCGGGTTTGTAGATGCTGCCGACCTGAGGTGCGGCTATTTTATGCTTAGGTACAGCCGCCGATACCTGATTTCCGTGGGGGTAACCCGTCCAAGGCTATTTTAAATCATCGCGATGCGATGGTTCACCTTGCCCTTTTACTTCACTCGGCTCGTTCGACGTTTTAGAAAGTCCATCAGGACGAATTGCGTAAGGTTGTTTGGGTTAGCGAAATAGGCTTTGCCGCGGGTCATTTCGCTCATTTTTTTGACGAAATCGACAAGGTACGGGTCGCTGGCGAGCATGAAGGTGTTGATCATGACGTTCGATTTGCGGCAGGCCTGGACCTCCTTGAATGTCTCGGCCATCACGAACGGATCGTTGTCCATTGAGTTTTTATAGAGCAGACGATTTTCGCCCTGCACTGCTTCGGAATATTTGCGATAGCCGAAATACGCGGCGTTCGATGGTTCGAGAAAGGCGGCCGTGGGCTTGCCGTCCGTCACCATTACGATCTGTTTCATATCCTTGCCCTGAGCAGTAAGGATCCGGCGGGCGAGCTTTAGTCCCTCGGCGGTGTTAGTGTGATACGGCCCGACCTGCGTGGTCGCAAGTTTCGCGATGGGCAGTTCCTCAGCCCCGTCGTGAAACAGCACGACCTTTAGGCTATCGCCCGGATACTGCGTGCGGATCAGGTGTGCAAGGGCAAGAGCTACCTTTTTCGCTGGCGTAAAGCGGTCTTCGCCGTAGAGGATCATCGAGTGCGAGCAGTCCAGCATCACGACCGTAGCACACGACGAGCGGTAATCCTGCTGGTGCACGTAAAGGTCACTATATTCAAGGTTTAGCGGAAACGTCAGGCCTTCGCGGCTGATCGACGATAGCAGCGTTGCGTTGACGTCGAGGTTTATCGTGTCGCCGAATTCGTACTGTTTTGAGCTCAAGGCAGCCTCGACACCGGTATCGAGCTGCGGCGTCTCGTGACGGCCGATCGACGATTTGCCCAAGCTCCCCAGCAGTTTTTGCAGGGTTTTGTAGCCAAGAAAATCGAGTCCTTTTTCCGTGACCTCAAATTTAATATTGCGGGGCAGCGGTTCGCCGATCTCGCCCTGCCCCTGTCCGCCCTGCTGACGCTGCTCTTGCTCTATTTCTTTTAGATTTAGATACCCTTCTTCAACCAGGCGTTCGATCAGCTTATTTATCAGTTCTTCGAGTAGAGATCCGCGAAATTTGCCGCCGTTGTCGTCTAGCATTTTCTCTACATCGCGCTCGTTCAGGATCTCCTGGTCGAGCAGAGCCTTTAGCAACGCCTGCCGCAGGCCGTCCAGCGAATCGTCAAATTCGTTCTTCTCGCGCGTCCACCAGTAGTCCTCGTTGTAGCCCGAGTCGAGCATCGAATTCGACAGCGAATCCATCAGATCGCCCAGATCGACGCCAAAAACATCGAACCCCTTGAATTTTGAATAGCGTATGAACTTCATTTTCCCGGCGGCTGTCTACAAACGACTTGTCATTTCGAATTCGAACGGGTATATTCGAACTCGTCCACACTTTTGCCCACGTTTTTACTCTCTCCAAAACTTAGCACAATTCTCTCTCCGAGAAGAAACTAATCCGAGGAAGGTACAAACGTATGAAGAAATTTCTTGTTTTGTCGATGATGATGCTTGTTTTCGCGATCGGCCTGCCGCTGACGATCGACGCTCAAACCTGCCGTTGCTACAGCCGGCGTTCCGTTTCGCATCGAACCGTCTATCGTAACCGAACCTCCGGCGTTCAATCCTACGTCGCCCAACGCCCGAGCTTCTACCGCCGGCACCGTAATATGATCAACATGGGTATCGGAGCGGGAGCAGGCGCTCTGGTTGGCGGATTGATCGGAGGACGCCGCGGTGTCGGCTACGGTCTGCTCGGCGGCACGGGCGCAGGAGCACTCTATACCTACAAGCTAAACCCCAAGAAACGCAGATATTACCGCAATTACTAATTGCCGAATATCGAACTATCGAGAGCCGCGATGTGAAATTCATCACGGCTCTCTTTTTCGCTCACGAAAACGTCGAATCACTGCCGATTTCGTGTTCCCAAAAATCTGACCGCGCTTCGATAATCTTTCTAACTCCTGATAATTCAATAGCTTGAAACTCTGGCACACCTGTTGCGATTAGCAACGGCAGCGAGGGGAAACCTTCAAAAGCTAAGTAGGAGGAAATAGCAATGAAAAAGATATTTGCAACATTAATGATGGTAGCCATGATGGCTATTTCGATCCCGTTTCTTTCAACGAATGCGAGTGCTCAAACGCGGCGATATTACAGAAGTCAGTCGACTTACACCACGCCCTACAACGGCAACCGCTATGACAGCCGGAGCACTTATCAGAAACATCGGAACCTGATAAATATTGGTATCGGTACGGGTGCAGGAGCTCTGATCGGAGCTCTGATCGGGGGAGGAAAAGGTGCTCTGATCGGCGGCGCGATCGGTGCGGGCGGCTCAGCCCTCTACACTTACAAGCTCAATCCGAAGACCCACCGGTATTACAGAGCTTATAATCGCTAAGCAAAAGCAAACCACGAACACAGGGGAGGAAGAGGCGTGACGGATCCGAAAGGGTCCGCCACGCTTTTTCAATTGTATCCTTCGACATCGGTGAAATCCTCATAGATCATTCCGCGGCGGTCGCGCTTGGTTTTGGTCACAGCTTCGAATCCGCCTTCCTCGTTTCGCGAAATTTTGTTCTGGGCGTACAGGCCTTCGAGAACAAACTCGCAGGCCGATACGAGTTTCGCTTTGTCTGTCCGACGAAATTCGAGCGGGACAAGCGTCGATTCGATCAGCTCAGGCACGCTGTCCAGCAGCATCACGCACTCCTCGGCCGACGCGGTGTCCGAGAGCAACAATTTATTTCCCTGATCGAACCAATGCACTGTGGGGGCAAAATCGATCCCGAGAAAAAACCCTTCGAAAACGACGCCACTTGCGCGTTTGATCAGATCCCTGGCTAGACGTGACGCACCGATCTGCTCGCCTTCGTATTCGAGTTCCATCTTACCGGTCATCGAGGGAAGCGCCGCGTATATATCGGAAACGCGCGGCACGATCTCTTTTTCATCGGTGATCAAGGCTCGCCGCTCGGCATTGGAGACCACCGATTCGAGCGCGGTGATCGAAAATCTCTGCGACACGCCCGACCGCTTGTCGATCCGCTGGTCGTGACGAGCCTCAAATGCTATCTGCTCGATCGTCTCGGAAATGAATTCAGGAATATCCAGGACGAACTCTTCAAAGCCCTCGCGATTTGTCCATGCCTCCTGTTTTGTGATCGCGGCGCTCAACTCGACGCTCGCCGGATAGTGCGTCTGGATCTCAGCGCCGATGCGGTCTTTGAGCGGCGTGATAATTTTTCCACGTGCCGTATAGTCCTCGGGGTTTGCTGAGAAAACGAGAAATACATCGAGCGGCAGTCGAACCGGATACCCTTTTATCTGAACGTCGCCCTCCTGCATGATATTGAACAATCCGACCTGTATCTTTCCCGCAAGATCGGGCAGTTCGTTGATCGCAAATATTCCGCGATTGGCTCGCGGCAGCAGGCCGAAATGGATCGTCAATTCATCCGAAAGCATATGGCCACCCTTCGCTGCTTTGATCGGATCGACGTCACCGATAATATCGGCGATGGTCACATCGGGCGTCGCGAGTTTCTCTACGAAGCGATTGTCACGATGCACCCAAGCGATCGTCGTCTCGTCGCCAAGCAGATTTACTTGTTCGCGGCCGTAAGCGCTGAGTGGGTGAAGCGGATCGTCATTTATCTCAGAACCCGCTATGATCGGGATCTCTTCATCGAGTAGCTCGGTTAATTGGCGGATGATCCGGCTTTTGGCCTGCCCTCGGAGTCCTAACAAGATCAAATTGTGCTTTGAAAGGATCGCGTTCACTAGCTGCGGGACGACCGTTTCGTCGTAGCCTAGTATCCCCGGGAAGAGTCGCTCACCGGACCGCAGCTTTGCGATCAGGTTGGCCCGCATCTCGTCTTTGATGGACCGGCCCTCATAGCCGTTCCTTCGCAACTCACCCAGCGTTCGTTCGTTTGCCATATTTCTCTATTCAACTATCTTACTTCTTCGCATCTGTCTCTCAAATCAACAACTCTATAATACAATTTTGACTATGATCGATACCGTTCACGGGAAACGTAAGCAATTCGACGACCTCGTCGGGATAAAATTCCAGCTTTACAACAGCCTGTTTCTTTCACTTCCATTCTACGGTGTCGATAAGACAGGGATCCTGCTTTCGCTCTTCAACAGCCGATGCGAAGAAGGCTTTGCCGATTCCCAGAGCCCGATGGAGATCATCGATAGCTTTTTCGCAAACCGAACGACGGAAGAAAAGATCGACCTGCTGTTTCGTTTCGTCCAATATACGGAACGCCAGGTCGTGCTCTTTGATGCCCTGGAAGACGCTGCGTTCACCGAGCTGAATGACACCGAGGGAACCGGCACTTTAACGCAATTGGAATCGACCGCGACTCAGTCGGGTAAGATAGATGAATTAAAGGTCCGACTTGCTCGTTTCTCCACCCATCTGGTTTTGACGGCCCACCCGACACAGTTTTATCCCGGAGCGGTCCTCGGGATCATAAACGACCTTGTCGGCGCTATCTCGGAAAATAACGTCGGAGACATTAATACGCTGCTTCAGCAGCTTGGGCGCACGCCTTTTCTAAAAAAACAGAAACCGACTCCCGTCGACGAAGCGTCGAGCTTGATCTGGTATCTCGAAAACGTCTTTTACAACGCTATCGGAGCGATCGCATCGGAATTGAAAAATTCTATCGGCGGTGACATCGATCTAAAAAACCTGATCAAAATGGGCTTTTGGTCGGGCGGCGATCGCGACGGAAATCCTTTGGTGACGAGCGAGACAACCGCGGAGGTCGCTGCCGCATTAAAGCGATCGATCCTCCGCTGTTATTATCGCGACGTTCGCGGCCTTAAGCGTCGGCTGACATTTGCAAACGTGGAAACGGCGGTTGCCGATCTGGAGAAGCAGCTTTACGACGAAGCTTTTCGGGATACCGAAAGCACTTTAGATAGTGCGCAGATCGTCGAACAATTGGTCGCGATCCGGGATGCGTTAGTCACCGATCACAACGGTCTCTTCAGTCATCGCGTCGACGAACTTATCGCCAAGGCAGAGATCTTTGGTGTTCACTTTGCGACCCTCGATATCAGGCAGGAGGCGTCCGAGCACGAACGTATTATAGAGGCCTCCGGCCTACCCGGCTATCGTTCTATGTCTGACGAGTCGAAACTCGAAAGACTTCTGACGATCAAGGGCTCCGTTGATATCGAGGCTGTCGCGGACGCTTTCGTACGCGACTCGCTGAAAACGATCGGGGTGGTTAGGCAGATCCAGGAGCAAAACGGTATCGAGGGTTGTCACCGTTACATCATCAGCCAATGCCAAAATGCGATCCACGTGATGGAGGTACTTGCGATCTTCCGATTAGGCGGCTGGGATATCGCGGATCTCTCGGTGGACATTGTTCCGCTGTTTGAAACCATCGCGGACCTGCAGCGGGCACCTGATATCATGCGCGAGCTTTACACTCTGCCTGCTTATCGCGAGCATCTGACGAAAAGAAAAGACCGGCAAACGATAATGCTCGGTTTTAGCGACGGCACCAAGGACGGCGGCTACCTTATGGCCAATTGGAGTATCTACAAAGCGAAAGACGAACTGACGCGTCTCGCCCACGAATATGCGATCGACGTAGTATTTTTCGACGGACGCGGCGGTCCGCCTGCCCGGGGCGGCGGCAAGACTCACAAATTTTATTCGTCGATGGGACGCAACATCGCGG
>JBDTZW010000371.1:0-7276 GCA_040004905.1 Acidobacteriota bacterium | reverse complement strand
CGTCGGCGGTTTTATTTTGCGGGCCCGGCTGCTGAACCGCCGGCTGCGAATCCTGCTGAACGCCCTGGAGTAGCGCCCGGGGATCGCCGCCGCAAAGCCACACGGCAAGCGCCAAAATTAGAATTCCTATCCCTCCGCCGCCGACCGCCAATCCGCTTCGCATGCCCCGCCGGTCCTCGACGTTATCGCTCTGCCCCGCATCTCCCCATCGCATAATTTAATGATATCCGGCCTTATTTTTTGATCAACTCGTTTCTGGATTGTATCACCATTGCGCATATTAAAGAACAGATATGACGGCCGCCGATCAGCGTTGGCAGGGCACATAGGGCATACCGTTGCCTCAGGTACCCCATTTTAAATTTTCTCGCAAAACCTTGACAGATGCGAACTTACAGGAATACTATTCAGTTAAAGTCGCGTAACCGTTTTTATCTTTCACGTTTCGGACAGATAGGAGGAAGTGATGATCAAACTGGACATCGTCAATCTTGTTGCTGATAAAACGGGTGTACCAAAACAAAAGGCAGAGCAGGTCGTGGATTCTTTATTCAATGCGATGAAGGACGCTCTCGCACTCGGCAAACGCATCGAACTGAGAGGTTTTGGCGTGTTTGTAGTAAAACCAAGAAAACGCGGCGTAGGCAGAAATCCGCGGACGGGCACCGAGGTGCCGATACCCGCCGGGAAAACGATCCGGTTCAAACCGGGCAAGGACTTGTCGGCAAAGGCAGTGCCGGACTAAGGTACTCGAACAGAAGTTGAGATATCGTCGTAAATCGTAAGCTGACGTTTTTCCCGCTTATGATTTACGATTTCTCATTTTAGGCGTCCTCAGATGAACGAACCGCTGGAATACCTGGACGAATTTGAACTCGGCGGCGGAATGCGCCCGACGTGGCGATCGTATCTGCTCCACATCGCCTTACTGATCGCGACCGCGATCACAGCCACTATTGCAGGAACTATTTATCCGTTCGGCAAGACCGATATTTTCCCAACCGAGGATCCGCAATCGTTTTCGGAGGTCCTGCAATTTATCGCCTCGCTTCCGGTTAAATACGTCGCGCTAGTCGGTGACATTCTGCATCAGCTCGCGACCAATCAGGACGGGGCACTCGTTTACGGCGTCAGTTTTTCCTTGTCGCTGCTGTTTATTTTGATCTCACACGAGATGGGCCATTACGTCGCATGCCGAATCTACAAGGTCGATGCGACGCTTCCCTTTTTCATCCCGACACCGCCTATGATCGGCCCGGCCGGAACCTTCGGAGCCTTCATCAAGATCCTCTCGCCGCTGCCCTCGCAAAAAGCCGTCTTCGATATCGGCGTTGCGGGGCCGATCGCGGGATTTATTTCTCTGATCCCCGTGGCGTTGGTCGGGATCGCGACGATGCAGGTAGTTTCGCCGGAACACGCGGTAAACGTGCAAGGCGGGATCGTTTTTTCAGATCCGCTTCTATTGAAGTCGATCGCGCTTCTCTTCGTCAAAGATCTGCATTTCGGCGTCGGAAACCCCTTTTATTACGCCGCTTGGGTCGGATTATTGGTGACGGCCCTGAATCTCATTCCTTCCGGCCAGCTTGACGGCGGGCACGCGATCTACGCATTGCTCGGCAAACGGATCCACTATTGGACCGGCCGCATCGCGTTCGTCGTGATGGCGACTCTCTCTATCCTCGGCTGGTTCCTCTACGGCAGCCCCAGCGGGTTTCTAATCGCGGTCCTCCTCGGCGTAATGATGCGCATTCCACACCCTGAACCCTACGACCAAACCCCGCTGGATGGTAAGCGGAAAGCCCTCGCATTTGCGACCCTGATCATTTTTATTTTGTGCTTCGTACCCTTTCCGATACAGATCAACTAGCGGATCTCAAAAAGAATAGCCCGGAGATCGAATCCGGGCTTTAGCTATTCACTATTTGCTATTCACCGCTCCTACACCGGCAGTAGTCCTTTGATCTCTTTGACCATTTTTTCGACGTCCGCCTGGCCGTCGAGTGCGATCATGAAAAAGTCATAGCTGGTCTTAAAGCAGACCAAACCGTTGCCGAAGAACCAGACACCTTCGAGGATCGGGTTGCCGCCGATGATCCAGTCGATCGGAGCACCTGTAATGGTTTTCGGATTGAAGATATTTGTCATCATCACCGCACCCGACGCGAACGAAAACGCACCCAGCATCGGAGCTCCGACGTATTTGGCGATGTCCCTTTCGAATTTGATGCGTTCGGCATCGGCCTCGTTGAGACGTCCCTTTTCGATCAGGTCTTCGCGACGTCGCAAATAACCGTTGAATTGCTCGGCCAGCATCTTAACCGACCAGGCAGGCAAAGCTGAATTAAAAAGCCAATGCGAGCTAAAGCCTGTGAAAACAAAGCCGAGCCCCGCGCCTACGGCCATCGAGACACCGGTCGCCGCAGCTTGAAGCGGATTTTCCTGAACCCAGCCTGCAGCCTTCTGAAAGGAACTGAACGCCGAGTCCAGCGTTCGCGACCACCCGGCGCCGAAACTGAATGCTTTTGAAACGTTGTTTGCCGTCGAACCGACGCTATCCGCGACGTCCTCGAATATCTCGCCCGCCTTCCTGCCCGCTTCCTTTACGGCTTCGCCGGCTTTTTGACCGGCTTCTCCAGCAACCTCGCGAATAGGCTCGCTGGCGTTCCAAGCGGTTTTGGCGGTGTCGCCCGCAACCTTTACAGCGCCCTCGGCAGCCTTGACCGCCTGCTTACCGACATCGGTCCTTTCGGCCTCGCTCTTGATCTTTTCGGCGCCCTTTTGGGCGGTCTCGACCACGATGCGGGCGCTGTCCTCGAGCTTCTCTTTTAGATGAAGCTGCTTGTCGATATCATCGAGCTTTTCGCGTGCGTCACGCTGCCATTTTTCGAATCGTTCTTTGTAATCGCTCATTTCGTTCGTCCTGCTTTATTGGATACGAAAACCGTCGGGACAAGTTCGTTTGATGCGTAAATTGTATCCAAGCTCTGTATGATTATAGCAAGCATCGACGATCGCGGAAGTGTTTTTTGATGCGAACCCGGCTGTGCTAGTCTGTGATGCAAAAGACGATATGCCACTTGTGAAATGTCCGCGTTGCGGAAACGAAGCGGAATACAACGAGAACGAATTTCGGCCTTTTTGCTCGGAGCGATGTAAACTTATCGACTTCGGAGCGTGGGCGGATGAGGATTATGCTCTGCCGACCGAGGTGTCGGATCTCAGTGAGCGTGATTGGGACGAGATAGAAAAGGCGTTGAAGGATAGCGAGGAATCATGAGTTTTACCCAAATTTTGATGGATGTTGGCCCTCCGGGCGGTGTGGTCGGAGTTTTCGCGGCGGTTGCTTTTTTCGTTGTTCTCGCCGCCGTCGCTTTTATTGCCTTCAAATTGCTGAAGAAAACGGTCGGCATGGCGATCCGGGTTTTGGTCGTTCTGCTTGTGCTTGCTATTGCCGTCGCCGGAACGGCCGCATTCTTCTTTCTGGGCACAGGCGGTTCAAAACCGCCAAGGCCGCGAACCAACCAGACGCGATAGAAGTAGAACAAGAGTAGAACAAGAGTAGAACAAGACCGCCCGGTAGCGGGTTGATCGACAGACGACGCCGTGTGTCGTATTTTTTCTTGATGATAGAACCCACTAAGACCCCGCTCTGGCGACGATACCTCACTCTGCCGGGCAACGTCCTAGCGCTCAGCTTTGTCAGCCTTTTAAATGACACATCAAGCGAGATAATTTATCCCCTGCTGCCGACCTTTCTGGCCCTGACGCTCGGAGCCTCGCCCTTTGCGATCGGCCTGATCGAAGGCTTTGCCGAATCGGTCGCGAGCATACTCAAGCTATTCTCCGGTTACCTGAGCGATAAGTTTCAAACACGGAAGCTGCTCGTGTTTGTCGGCTACGCGCTCGCCGCGATAATGCGTCCGTTCCTAGCCTTTGCGGGAAGCTGGCCCCAGGTGCTCTTCGTGCGAATGACGGACCGCATCGGCAAAGGCATTCGCGGCGCACCTCGCGATGCGCTGCTTGCGGCGAGCGTTCCTAAAGAAGAGCGCGGCATGGTATTCGGATTTAACCGGGCCGCCGATAACCTCGGCGCCGTGATAGGTCCGGTGTGTGCGTTCGTGCTGCTGTCGTGGATAGCGGCCGACACCAACAGTCCTACCGCCCGTGAATATCAGCAAGTATTTCTGTTCGCGTCGCTACCGGTGGTGATCGGCCTTTTCGTGATCGTTTTCTTCGTTAAGGAAGAAAAGAAAAGCGTCCGGACCGAAGCAAATATTCCCGTAAAATTATCCCTGGCCGGATTTGACGGAAACTTTAAGCGGTTGCTGGGTGTGGTCGCTCTCTTCACACTGTCTAATTCGACCGATGCATTTTTGCTATTAAGAGCGCAGCAGTCGGGGATCGCTCCGCCTGTACTGCCGCTGCTTTGGATGGCTCTTCATTTCAGTAAAGTCTGCAGTTCGATCGTTTTCGGCAATCTCTCTGACCGCGTCGGACGGCGAAAACTTATATTTGCGGGCTGGACTGTTTACGCCCTTGTTTATGCGGGATTTGCATTTGTTTCCACGGCCTGGCAGGCATGGGGGCTTTTCCTGATCTACGGGACCTATTTCGGGCTGACCGAAGGAACCGAAAAAGCTATGGTCGCCGATATGGTCGGGGAAGAAAAACGGGGCACGGCGTACGGGCTTTATAATCTGGCGATCGGCATCACGGTTTTTCCCGCATCGCTGCTTTTCGGACTGGCCTGGGACAGATTCGGCGCACCGACCGCATTCCTTGCCAGCGCCGCCGTGTCGATCGTGTCAGCGGCCCTACTAATGACCGTAAAGCCGCACCAGGATGACGCGGCTACCTAATCATTTACATGGATCGATGCAAGCAGATTTCGGAATGCGTTACTGTAGCGATACGATTCGCTTTGGGGCGCAACGGTGGTTACGAAAAGTAGTTGGCCGTTGCTAAGCATCGCCGTGTATACCGCGACGGATTCGATGCGGTTGGTTATTGGCGAAATTCCCGAGAGCGTAGTCGTGTAGCCCTGGCGGCCGCTGAGATTGAACCGAGTATAGCTACCCTGCTGCCGGAGGTAGCTATTGCCCTGAACGACACTTGTTACGTAATTCTGTGTAGCCTGCAGCGTGTTTGACGCGGTTGAAGTATCGACGCCGACCAGCACGCCATGCGTAATGCCCTGATCGCCATAGCCACCCTCGGGTGCGAACTGGACCGACGTGACCATCGGGAAATCGCGCCAATTGTCGGGAACTTCCATCTGGATCAGATTGTTAGAGAACGAACGTGTTCTGGTTGATGGAAGCTGGACGGAATTAGAATATCGTCCGCCCGCCGTCTGGCTCGTGTTGCCGGGCGATTGGCCCTGCTGAATGCTCTGCTGGATCTGCGACATCGACCGGGCCAGCGGCATGCCGCGAAGCTTTTCCTGCGTCCGGGAAAAGCCCTGCGTTATCTTGATCGGATTGGGGGACACCTGCAGCGCCGTGGCTTCCTGGTTGATATATTGAAAGCGATTACCGGGATTGGGGTGACTGCTGAGCCATTCGGGGGCCCCTCGTTCACCGGCTTGCTGCTCGATCGTGCGGAACATGTTAGCCAGATCACGCGGGTCGTAACCTGCGTTTGCCATAATTCTCGCGCCGAGAATGTCTGCCTGTTTTTCGTATTCGCGGCTGAATTTGAGAAAGTAACCGGCGGCGAAGACCTGCCCTGCCTGGGCACCGGCTTCGCCCCCGAGAACCGCACCGCCGAGGATCGCTCCGATACCGAGTATTTGATTCAGCGGATTGTTGACCTTGGTCTGCTGAGCGGTCGCGTGGCGGAGTGCAACGTGGCTCATCTCATGGGCCATCACACCTGCCATCTCACCCTCGTTTTTCGCGGCCTCGATCATTCCTCGGTTTACGAACATCGGGCCACCGGGCAGTGCAAAGGCATTGATATCACTCGCATTGACGATCTTGAATCGGTAATCGAAGGCCGGCTGCTGAAATTCAGCCGGGATCGCCGCGACCAGCCGCTGACCGACAGATTCGATATACCGCTGCGCGGCCGCATCGTTGACAAGCGGAAATTGCTGGGTGACCTGCCGGGCCGCGTCGTTTCCGAGTTTGACGTCGTCCTGCACCTTGTATTTATTCTTAGGCATCGCGATACGGGTTTGCCCGATCAACAAAACAGGCAGAAGAGCGATAGTGCTCGCAAGGAGGGCAACGGTAAATGCTTTGGCAAAACGAGTTTTCATGATCTGGTGCTCCCGGTGTACGAAGATAAGCCTAAGAACCTAAATAATACCAAAATGGTCAGAGGAGAGGCAGGGTTTTGGATGTAAGCTTAAAGGCAGCCGTTGCCACAAAGTAGAGCAGGTCGCCTGACCTGCTCATTGGGTTCGACCTGAAACATGATCGACATACCCGGCAGTCCGCCGTACTCTACTGGATTAACAGAATGTTACAAGAATGTTACAAGCAGCGGCGGTAAAACTCGTTGTGGGCATTAAGTTAAGTATAATTTAACTACTTGGACGGAGCCGATGAACTAGAATCTATGGATATGGTCATGCGCCTAAATTCCGTGTCCAAAGATGTTTTGTCCGTGTGTGCCGGAAGCGATCCGGCTTGGGATATGGAAGAGAGGGATATCGAGGCACATTTGAACCTTTTGCGGGACAAGATCCTGCTGCTTGGCGGAAAGACCGAAACTGCGGTCCATACCGCCATGGAAGCTCTGCTCTCACGTAACAGCGAGATGGCGCGCGAGGTGCGGGCGAACGATAAGGTCATCGACCAGATGGAGCTGGAGATCGACCGGCTAAGCATCGAGATCCTGGCCTCGCAGCAGCCCGAAGCCCATGACCTGCGGTTGGTCGTTTCGGTCGCGAAGATCACGCCGATCCTTGAACGAATTGCCGATCATGCGACAAGCATTGCCGAAGCGGCCCTTATATTGAATAATGAGCCCGAGATAAACAGCTACGCGGATTTTTCGCTAATGGCCGAGATCGCGGCCGACATGCTTCGCGAAGCGCTCGACGCATTCACGGCCGAGGACGCTGAAAAATCGCGGGAAATAATCCGGCGTGACAAGAGGATAGACGATGTCTATAAACGAGTATTCGACGACCTGATCCGTTCAATGACCGGAAATCCGGCGACCGCGAACGGTTCGGCACAGTTGATGTTCGTCGCCAAACACCTCGAACGTATCGGTGATTATGTTAAGGACATCTGCGAGTTGAATGTATACTTGCGCGAAGCAG
>JBDTZW010000149.1:0-7312 GCA_040004905.1 Acidobacteriota bacterium | reverse complement strand
GCCAGAGAGATCCCGAACTTTTCGCTCGGATATGCTTACGCCGGAAAAAAGCAATATAAGGAAGCAGCCGAATATTATAAAAAATCGGTCGAGGTACTCGGCGGCGAAAATAAGTACAGTCAAGCGTTGGTTTATCTCGCCGCGACGTATGCAAGGATCCCCGAAAAACGCGTTGAGGCACGCGTGATACTGAAAAGGATCGAATCGATGAATGAATATGCTTCGCCGGCCGTTCTGGCGGCAGTTTATTCGGCACTCGACGACAATGATCGTGCGATGTCCCTGCTTGAGCAGGCGTATATCAAACGCGATCTCCTGTTGCGGTATATAGGCGTTGGTTACGAGTATGATGGACTTCGAGGAGACCCTCGCTTTAAGGACCTGATCAGGCGAATGGGCTTGCCGCAATAGAGGATTGGATGTTTTTGACCGCTTGGGAAAAATTCACACAACGAGTTAAATAACTGGTAATATTATCCAGCGGCTCTGTTGCACGGGAATCAATCGTTGTTTTGGGTATCAAGGAAATGCAGGTCACCGCGGCGAAAAACGATGATCGAGATACGCGAAATAAAGAGCTTTGAGCGCCCATTTCTGGATGAAATGCTCCGCGAGGCCGCTTATTTCCCCGACCCATCGAAAAAAGAAGAAAAACTTGCCGAACTTAAACCGGTCCTCGAGAACTATTTCGAGAACTTTGGACGTGAGGGCGAGGTCGCTTTTGTGGCGGTCACATCTGATGGGTTGGGCGGGGCAGCCTGGACCCGGCGCTTTTCTAAAGAGAACAAGTCGCACGGTTACGTCGATGACGAAACTCCCGAACTCGGGATCGCTCTCAAGGAACCGCTTCGGAATCAGGGATTTGGTACGCTGTTAATCACGACGATCGTCGGCGAGCTGTGGGCCTCCGGTTTTAGCAAGGTATCCCTGAGCGTCGACAAACGAAACCCCGCGGTGCGGCTATACGAGAGGCTCGGATTTCAGGTGCACGCCGAAGGCCCTAATTTCTATACTATGGTGAAGAACCTTGAAGATTCCTGATCTTTAAAAGTGGAGAAAGAATAGGCGACCGAATCCGGCCGCCTTTTTTATTTGAGATATTTCCGCTCTTACGGCGCTGTCAGATCGGCAGCAGAGGCTACTAGCCGCTTGTATACTACCAGAGTAGTATTCAAGGCGCCCAAGGTTCCTCCATTGGGATCGGTTGGGTCGGCCGCAGGAGCATAATTCCGGGTTCTGCTCTTCAATCGGGTTACCGTGTTGTTATCGTCGATGTTAAATACCATCGTAGAGCGCTGATGGCTTACAAGCCGAACATCGTCAAGCGTGCCGAAACCGGGATTGGCAGCTATTGGAGCATAGCTCGCGCTTAACAGCGTTACGAGCAAATTACCATTATCGCGGCATTTCCATGCTCCGATATTTATCGAGCCCGTTCCGAGGGTGTTCTGATAATCGGGCAGTCCCGTCCAATACTGCGTTACCGTTCCGTCGGCATGCAGAGTTAGCTGAAACACATAGGCATGCAGTATCCCGTCGCCGACCGGATCGCTCGCGGGCGTCAATCGTGTATAGGTTCCTACAAAATCCCCGGTCGCGCAATTTTTGTCGGCAAACGCGGGAACGACCATAAACATCATCAGAGCTATCGCAGATAGCATTATTTTCTTGAACATACTAAATTCCTCCAATTTAATTTTAAGAAATCGAATTCGAACTCGGGTGAACGGATAGCGGATGCCGTTTTCGACATCGATCCACGAAAATACCTTGTAAAGACGTATTTTTGTTTAGACGATTGGAATAGCAGTTTTTGCGAACTATCTGAGAAATATTATGAACACGCGCCTCGCGCAGAGGGAATTGAAAACCGTTTCGGAACGTTTAACGAGATCCTCTATTATGACGGACAGGCTTCACTCGGCGTGCGTCGGCGGGCACGTTTTCAACAGCATCGAATGTGACTGCCGCGAACAGATGGAATCCGCGCAGGCTGTGATCGCCGAGGCCGGAAAAGGTCTGTCGTTTTGATCACAACAATCTGGACAAGGCGACCGACCTGCGGCGAACGTGGATTAACGTTTCGTCAAACCGAGAAATGGTCCTCGAATCCACAGAAAACAATGCCTGAGATCCGTGAGATAAAAGCTAGCGAACGTCATTTTCTCGATGAAATCCTTCGCGAGGCGGCCTATTTTCCCGACCCGTCTAAAAAGCAGGAAAAACTAACTAAGCTTCACCCGGTCCTTTCGAGTTACTTTGAAAACTTTGGTCGAGAGGGCGAGATCGCTTTGGTTGTCGAAACCGCAGAAGGACTGGGAGGTGCCGCATGGACGCGACGTTTTTCGAACGAGGTGAGTTCGCACGGCTATGTGGATGACGAAACGCCCGAACTGGGAATAGCGATCAAGGAGGAATGGGGAAATCGCGGGACCGGCACCCGATTGATAACCAGGATCATTGGCGAGTTGTCAGCGGCGGGTTTCAACAGGGTCTCGTTCAGCGTCGATAAACGAAATCCGGTGGTCCGGCTTTATCATCGGCTCGGGTTTCACGTACACTCGGAAGGATCGAATTTCGATACGATGGTGAAAAACATCGAACCTCCCGTTATAGCTGAATAAGACAATGGATTCTGTTTCGACGATACTATCGCCATCTGCAAAATCTCGCTCCGCCGATCTCTCAGAACTTTCAGTCGAAGAACGCATTGTCCATTTCTATGAAGAGGCCGGACAGGACTACGAGCATTGGAGCCCGGGACTCAATATGCACCTCGGTTTTTATCGTTGGGGCATGAATCCTTTTGACCGGGAGGCAATGCTCGAGCAGCTTAACCACGAAATTGCGAAACGTCTGCAACTGCCGTCGGTAACGGGCACGTTCCTCATCGATCTTGGCTGCGGAATGGGTGCGGTTAGTCGAACCGTAGCAAAATGTTATCCGAATGCGAAGATAAAAGGCGTTACACTTGCTCCCTCACAGGTTAGGATCGCATCGGAGAGAAATAAAATAAGCGGACTCGAAAAGCAGATCGAAATTCTGGAAGCGGACTATGTTGACTTGCCTTTCCGGAGTGGAGCCGCGGACGGTGTTTGGGCTGTTGAAAGTGCATGCTATGCAAGCGGTTCAGGTAAGGAAGATCTGGTGGCGGAGATGTCGCGCGTTCTAAAAGCGGGTAGACGTTTTGTCGTTGCCGATTGTTTTGTTCGCGATCCAGAACGCAGATTCAATCCTTTGATCGGACGGTTATACAACGCTGCCTGCCGGAACTGGGCCGTTCTTGAAATGGCAGCGCTCGAAGATTTTGTTGCGGCGTTGAAAAAAAACGGGTTCCGGGACATTGAGGTTGAGGATGTTTCGTGGCAAGCAGCTCCATCGCTGGCGCACGCTCCCTTGGCCGTGATGACTTTTCTATTGAAAAAAATGTGGGTGGGCGAACGGATAAAACAACAGAGCCTCAATAACCTAAAGGCGTCGTTGCTGGCCTTGATACTCGGAATGAATAGATCGAAAATCAGCTACTGTTTGATCAGTGGAACGCGCGATTGATTGAGATCGCACTGTCTAAATTGCTGATCCAGCGAAACAATGCTCTTAGTGTAAATGCGTTTGTTGAAAAGGAAGGCAATCTGATTTAAAAAAGGCCGAAATCATATCAAACCATACCAAAAACACTTAAACCGGGACCAAATTTACTCATTTTTAATCCACTTTTATACAAAATCACTCTACTTTTGCACAAAAACGTCTTAAAAATGACTAAAAGTACGCTGATTTTAAATAAAAAAGGCTTACTTTTATATAAAGACAGCCCCAAAATACGCAACATTAGCTTCAAAACGCGCGATCAAATTTTACCACATCCCGCTAAACTTAAATTTTCCGGTAGTTTGAGCCGCTAACGTGTCCGCATCGACGCGTCGGCCGTTTTGTTGACTTACGCCGACGGACGGCTCATCGTGCACGCAGGTTTTTCAGATGCTCCTCCGCTTTCGCCCGTCAAAAAAAGAAGCACTAAGCTCGAGTAAAGCGATCGGACTTTTCCCAGGATAAAACGATGCTACAATGCAAGCCAAGTTCGCCTAACAAAATTCCAAAATAGACTCCTGTCCATCGGCTAAGGCGCACCGTATCCGAAATTGCTGGAATCCGAACCCGGCCGCTCGAAAATATGAAACGATGCCCTGAATGCAGACGGGATTATTACGACGACACACTGCTGTATTGTCTCGATGACGGCACGCCGCTGCTCGACGGCCCGGTGTCGATGGATGAACCGCAGACGGCGATCCTGTCAGAACCGGGAGGGGTAGCGACCGGATTCCGAGGCGGTGAAGACGAGACGCGTCAGCAGACACTTACGACCGAGCAAACCGCGATACTTCAAACCGGAGCGGAGGCGGAGCCTCAAAAGAGTTGGGGTGACGCCTCGGAAAAGCAGAGCCTTTCCGCAAATAGAGCGGCGAAGCCGCTGATGGCTATCGGATTGGCGATCATAATTCTTATCGGCGGATTCTTTGGGTATCGATATTTCAAGTCCGCGGGCGGCGAGCAAATAAATTCGGTCGCTGTCCTGCCGTTCGAAAACCGAAGCGGCAGTACGGACACGGATTATCTTTCTGATGGCCTTGCGGACTCGTTGATCTATCGGCTCTCGCAACTGCCAAATCTGAAGGTAAGCCCGACGAGTTCGGTTATGCGGTATAAGGGCAAGGAAACTGACGTTGCGCAGATCGCAAAGGAACTTGAGGTCGATGCGGTGATGTCGGGCAGGCTCGTTCAGCGGGGCGATGACCTTTCGATCAGCGTTCAATTGATCGATTCGCGGTCCAAGAAATTGATCTGGGCCGAGCAATATGACCGCAAGATGGCTGATCTGCTGGCCACACAGCGTGAGATCGCAACGACGACAACGCAAAAACTGCAACTCAAGCTGGCCGGCGATGACACCAAGGGCATTACCAAACGCTACACTGACAACAACGAAGCCTATCAACTTTATTTAAAAGGCCGGTACCACTGGGGCAAACGGACTTTAGATGACCAGACAAAAGCCGTTGATAGTTTCAAGGCTGCGATCGAGAAGGACGACAATTTTGCACTTGCCTATTCCGGCCTGGCAGACACCTATTCGGTATTGCCGTTTTATCAGGGCGGTCGGGCGAACGAATTCGTAAATAAAGGAATGCCATACGCTGTTAGGGCTTTAGAACTCGATAACCAGCTTGCGGAGACACATTCTTCGTTGGCGTTTGTGAACGAAGGTTCCTGGAAATGGGCCGAAGCAGAGTCGGATTATAGACGTGCGCTGGAATTAAATCCAAATTACTCCTCCGCTCTCATGCGATTTGCTCGATTCAATATCCATGTTCTTAATCGCGATGAAGAAGGACTTGCCCTGATAAAACGTGCGGTTGAGATCGAGCCCTCGTCCGCCGTTATCAACGACAATCTAAGTCGAACTTATTTATCTCAAGGCAAGGCGGACCTTGCTCTCGAACAGGCGAAGAAAACTGTTGCTCTTGACCCAAACTTCTCATTTGGCTGGATCGATCTGGCATATTCACAGCTCGCGAACGGTCAAACTGCTGGAGCTTGGACTTCTGCACAAAATGTCGTCGAGATTACTAAGCGCTCGAACCGTTCGCTTATTTGTTTAGGCTTTGTCGCTGCTGCATCAGGCCATCGGGATGAAATCGATGAAGTTCTGCAGGAACTTGAGCAAAGAACGCCAACCGTCAGGCTGACGCGACGTGGCCTCGGTCTATGCAGGTCTGGATAACAAAGAGAAGACTTTTGTATGGTTGGACAAGGCTTTTGCAGACCATAGTTCTCAATTATCTGAGATACGAGCCGATTATCCCTTCGCAAAATTGCGCGATGATCCGCGATTCAAAGAGCTGCGAAAACGGATGAATCTGCCGGAATAAGACCAATATGACCGAAACCATCCAACACGATGACGGAAGAGTTGAGCTGGACGAAACCGCTCTTGCGGAGATTTCGGGTTCGGCTCTGTACAACGAAGACCTTGCGCCCGTGCCGGTCGCGAAACGCAATTGGACGACGTACAACTACGCTGCGCTATGGATCTCGATGGCGCATTGCATACCGACCTACATGATGGCCTCGGGGCTGATCTCGGCGGGGATGAATTGGTGGCAGGCGTTGATGACGATCCTGCTTGGCAACGTCATCGTGCTGGCTCCGATATTGCTAAATTCGCATCCGGGCACGAAATACGGTATTCCGTTTCCGGTTTTTGCCCGGGCTGCTTATGGAACCGGCGGTTCGAATCTGCCGGCGTTGATGCGTGCGATCGTGGCGTGCGGTTGGTTTGGCATTCAGGCCTGGATCGGTGGACAGGCTTTGCAGACTTTCTTCGCGGCATTCATCCCGGGGTGGGCAACTCTGCTCGGTGGTCCGGTCGGTGGGCACACCGTCACCGAATGGCTATCGTTCCTGTTGTTTTGGGGGCTGAATATCGCGATCATATATCGTGGAATGGACCTTCTACGAATGGTGGAAAATTGGGCGGCCCCATATGTGCTGGCAATGACCGCAATCCTGCTCGGGTGGATACTTTATCAGGCAGGCGGGATCGGTTTTCTCCTTCACGAGCCCGGCAAATTTCAGACGCTTGGACAATTTTGGCCGGTGTTTATTCCGAGCCTTACAGGTATGATCGGATTTTGGGCGACGCTTAGTCTGAACATGCCCGACTTTACGCGTTTCGGAAAAAGCCAACGGGAACAGGCCGTAGGTCAGACGGTTGCTCTGCCGACAACCATGGTTGTCTTTGCCGCGATGGGAATCCTGATTACGTCAGCGGCAGTCGTCGTTTTCCCGAATATGAATCACGCCGATGCCTGGGACCCGGTAAAGCTTGTCGGCCAGTTCTCGCAGCCGGTGGTGGTCGCGATCTCGATGTTCACAGTGGTCGTAGCGACACTGTCGGTAAATATCGCCGCCAACGTCGTATCTTCCGCCAACGATTTTGCCAATGCATTCCCACGTTTCATTTCGTTCCGGACGGGTGGGTTGATCACGGGCATCGTCGGCATTTTGATCCAGCCCTGGAAACTGCTTGCGGATCCGACCGTTTATATTTTCGACTGGTTGGTCGGTTACTCGGGCGGCCTCGGTTCGATTGCAGGAGTGCTTATCGCGGACTATTGGCTCGTCCGCCGAAGGGACCTGAATCTCGGTGATCTTTACCGTAACAAAGGCTCCTATGGCGGCTGGAATTGGCGGGCTGTTGCGGCAACTCTGCTGGGTTGCTTTTTTGCATGGATAGGCCTGATAATTC
>JBDTZW010000028.1:0-2203 GCA_040004905.1 Acidobacteriota bacterium | reverse complement strand
CAGATCTTGGCAATATGCTCCTTGAAATCGACGTCGCCTTCCTTCGCGACGAGCGATGGATTTGTTGTCACACCGTCGATCAGGCCCAGTTCGTTCGCTTCCTTGATCTCGTCCAAATTAGCGGTATCAATAAAAAATTTCATATCGTCTCCGGCTCGCGACAAACACTTATTTGTCGCGAATCTTTATCTCCTCGGTACTAAAAACAGTATCAGATTTATCGCGAGAATAACCAAACTTACCACGCCAAAAGTTTTACTCGAGCCTTTTCTCAGGACGAGCAAGCCGACAACGGTTCCGCCGACAAGCAAAAGCAGCCACATTAAAAAGTTAGCGGAAAAAACGTATTCGAAAAAGGATGAATAATACTGCTTTTCGAGATACAGCCACTGCCACCAATTGTGTGCAAGAGCGATAGCCACCGCACCGTATTCGAAAACAACGTTCGACCGCGAAACGGCCTCAACCCCGAGGATCTCCTTTTTGGCAACAACGGTCTCAACTTCGGCAGCCTTGCTGAGTTCATTCGCGGCAGCTCGAACAGGTGCGAGCGGATACGCAACCGTCGGCGGGACTGTATTTAGGGGCTTGGATTCTATTGTTACATTCGTTGCGGTATCCGGAAGGGAAGCCAGCCGGCTGCCGTCCTCGAGGCAAAAATCGAGGGAATCTTCAAAGCTTCGATTGCATTTGGGACAACGTTTCATTCTTATTCGACCGGATTACGCAAGACACCGATGCCTTCGATCTCAACCTCGCAAACATCGCCTGGCTCCATCTTCGACACGCCCGACGGTGTTCCCGTTGCGATAATGTCGCCCTCGACCAGCGTCATTTGATCAGAAATATATCGTATCAAAAAGCCGACAGGGAAGACCATTTGCGATGTCCGCCCGTCTTGTTTCACCACGCCATTCACGCGGGTCGTAACGCGAACGTCCGAAACATCAAGATCCGTTTCGACGATCGGTCCGATCGGGCAGAAGGTGTCAAAAGATTTGCCTCGCGTAAATTGAACATCTTTTCGCTGAATATCCCTTGCCGTCACATCGTTGAGACAGGTGTAGCCCAAGACATACTCGAACGGATCGTAAGAGTCGGCGAGACCTTTGCACGTGCGTCCGATAATGACGGCGAGCTCGCCCTCGTGTTCAACCTGGTGCGATTGGGACGGGATCTTGATCGGATCTCGGTGACCGGTCAACGCCGAAGGCGCCTTGAGAAAAAGAAGTGGCTCAGTGGGGACCTCGTTACCGAGCTCCTTTGCGTGTTCGGCGTAGTTTCGTCCAACACAGACGATCTTAGACGGCGGTCTTATCGCGCTAAATTCGATCTTCATCTCGCTGTTATGGAACGACGTCCGAGACCACTTCGGACGGCTGACTTACGTTTCCTTTCCTGTCAGTTGCCGTTACGTAATAAAAATAAGTCTTGCCCGATTCGACCTTATCGTCCTGATACGTCGTTGCGGTTACAAGCTTTGGCGTCAAAAGCGTCCACGCCGATTTGGCCTGGTTCGCATCGGTCGATCGATAGATCTTGTAGCCCGCCATATCATTTTCGGGATTCGCCGGAAAGAAAAGGGAAATGGTCGTTGGCGTCGCCGCGATCGTGAGGGCCGCTGGTGCACTTGGCGCGAATGTATCCACCGGGTGAAGCTTAACGATATTCGACTCGGTGCTCTCAGTCGGGATCGCATTCGTGCCAACCGAAACAGTTCGTACAAAGTAAAAATAATCCTTCTCGAACTCAAAGGCGGTATCGGCAAAGGTGGTCGAGGTCACCGGCGTTTTATTCAAAAGCACAGCTGCCTCCTTCTCGTTTGCCGACCGATATACGTTATATCCGATGATATTCGGCGGCCTGGTTCCGTCGACATTGGCGGTCGGTGCGGTCCATGAAAGGCTCACGGCATCCTGCGATAATTGAGTCGTAAGAGCGGTCGGGTTCGAGGCGACGCTGGCCGACGGTTCGATCAGGAGAAAATTAGAAAAGGCTGCCTTTTGTCCGGAAGCATTTGCAAGACGTACGGCGTATCGAAGCCTGGCCGGCTGGCCTGCGAATTCGAGATTGTCGGTATAGGTCAGAGTCTTACGGGCGAAGTCGGCGTCGGTGATCTTAAGCGAAGCGATGATCACGCTGCTAGACGCAAACTCATCTTCGGACATCGTGAGCGGGGAAGTAAGGGGTTCGGCAAGCCGGT
>JBDTZW010000295.1:0-2208 GCA_040004905.1 Acidobacteriota bacterium | reverse complement strand
CGGCCTGGAAAACCACGTCGTGTCTAGAATATCTAGAATATTAAGAATTTCGTGCATATCGGGAAAATGCCTATAACACCTTTGCGAAAAAGTGTGCATAGTAGAGGGCGTGACGAGGTCGGTCTATCGCAAAAATGGCGAAACCTGATCGCGCACGAGACTTTATGTAAGGAGAAGATGCAAAACCGAAAATGGAAAACGTTTCGTCGGGCTGGAAGAGATTCACGCCCGGATACCGCGGACCGCGTAAGAGCTATATGCATGTATCGATCAACAAGCGCGGCAAGATACAGTTGAACACCTTTTTGATGGAGAAGCTCGATTTCCCCGAGGCCGTAGTGCTTTTTTACGACGAGGAAAGACGGCGGATCGGGATGAAGCCGGCCGAGTGTACCGACGAGGACGCGATCGATGTAAATTTGCGCCGGGACCGCCGGTACGGCGAACTCTACGCCCTGTCGTTCCTTCGCTACAACAACATCCAGGTCACCAACACGATCGCCACCAACTACATCGAGATCACGCCCGACGGCATGATGGTCATCGACCTCATACACTCGCGCGAGGTCTGTCGGAAAAACGATGAAAGGCCTGAGAGGAGCCAATGAAAAAACGCACGGTCGCATTTTTTGTCTACGGCATTTTGGCTGTTTTCATTTGCGGTTGCCGCGTTGATCCGCCAACCATCGCGTCCATCACATTCGAACTCGGCGATAAGCCTGCGACGGGCCAAACGTCGTTCACTGTAGGCGATGATATCTGGGCCGTGATAGTAGTGGCGAACTCGAAGGAAAAGCTGAAGGTAAAAAGCGTATTTACAGCGGAAAAAGTTGACGGCATTACAAGCGGCCAGGTGTTGTTGGATAATACTACGGATATTCCCAATGGGCAGGTCAGGATGAATTATATGGGGCTAACAAAACCCGGCCAATTCAAAGAAGAAGTAACGCTGATGGACAACACCGGCAAGGTCCTCGACACCAGATCCGCTGCATTCACACTCAAACCCAAGAATATCCCAGCGACAGATAGCGACCCAGCCAACGCTACCAATAGAGCCTTAAAAACGCTCGAGAATATAAAGCTCAGATCCACGGATCAAAACTCGAAATGATACGCACTGTATCTTGATCACCTCCGTGGCCACGCGGGAAACAAGACGATATTCATGGGTCTCAACCCGCGGGAAGGAAGGAAAAGGAACACGGTCGCGTCAGGGACGATTGATATCCGTGAGATAATGGACGGTCATGGCACCGAGAAGCAGGCAGCGAATGAAGTGAGGAAAGAATATGTCGATCAGGGACAGCATACGGGACGAGCTGTACGGCGACGGGCCGGAGGCAGAGCTTAAGTCGGAGCGGCAAGCGGCCGCGTACGAGAACCTGCTCGATGACGACGAAGATCCCTGGGCGGCAACAAAGGAGCTGTTGATCTACGCGATCGTCGAAGCCGGCATCCTGGGTCTCATCTTTTTCGCACCGCATTGGGTCGCGGGCTTTGCGTATGAGGTAAGGGCAATGCCCTACATTATAGTGATGATCTTTGCGCTTGGTTTTTTGATCTCGTTCCGCTCGATCAAACTGCTTCGAACGAGAGTGTTCAAAAAAGATCCGACCGAAGAAGACGGTATCGCCGCCGCCTATACCCGAGACATCGATCGTGAGAACCGATTTAACAATTGGCTGCTAGGCGCCGCGGGCGGACTGGTAAACCTGATAGGGTTTTTCCTGCTCCTGGCATTGTTTGCCTGAAAAAACCTCGCCCCCGGTTCCTATTTTTTCAAATTCGAGATCCGAGAGTTTCACGCATCCCAGTCCTCAATGATCTTGCCGTTGATCGCGAAATCGACATCCTTGACTGAGGAAAACTGCGTCAGAGTTTTTGATATCGGTGTAAGCACGCCGCTCTGCATACAAAATGGGCCGTCAACGTAGAGGTATTTTTCTGCTCCCGGCTTAAAGTTGACGATGGCCTTGCCGTTCTTGATCGTGACGCCGATATAATAGCTGCCGAGCGAGGCGATTCCTTCCATTCCCTTTTGTTTCTCAGCGTCTGTCGGCCCGGCAAAAAGCTGACGCAGAGCAGCGTCGGCAACCTTGGTCGTTTTGGGGATCTTTCGCGTGACAAATTCGCCGGTGTCGCAATCGTTGCCGTTCGCGATCTTTGGATTTACAAAAAATACCTTGATCTCGACATCGTCGCCAG
>JBDTZW010000139.1:0-24355 GCA_040004905.1 Acidobacteriota bacterium | reverse complement strand
GGCGAAAGGTCGAGGCGAGACTCGACGCTTTGCCGCAATTTGTAACCAATATCGACGGCGTCGACATTCACTTCATCCACGTAAAGGCAAAAAATCCGAAAGCACTGCCGCTGATCATCACCCACGGATGGCCGGGCTCAATCATCGAGGAGCTGAAGGTCATTGATCCGCTGACAAACCCGACCGCACATGGCGGGAAGGCCGAAGACGCATTCAACGTCGTTATCCCGTCGCTACCGGGCTATGGCTTCTCCGGAAAGCCGACCGAACTCGGGTGGGAGCCCACCCGCATCGCACGGGCCTGGGTCACGCTAATGGACCGTCTCGGTTACAAGAAATTCGTCGCCTCGGGCGGTGACTGGGGCGATCCGGTCACCGAGCAATTGGGCGTCAATTCGCCGACGCAAGTGCTCGGCATCCACTTGAACATGCCGTCGGCCGTGCCGCCGGAGATCTTCCAGGCATTGCAGGGCGGTCCAAAGCCGACCGGCCTCCCGGCCGACGAGCAGCATGCGTTCGAACAGCTCGACCTCTTTTTCAAGAAAGGTCTGGGCTATGCGAATGAAATGACGCTCAGGCCGCAGACGCTCTACGCACTGGAGGATTCGCCCGTCGGCCTCGCCGCCTGGATCCTCGATCATGACGCGGACAGCCTGACGCTGATCTCACGTGTCTTCGACGGCCAGAATGAAGGCCTGACGCGCGACGACATCCTCGACAACATCACGCTCTACTGGCTGACGAATACGGCAGTGTCCTCGGCTCGGCTCTATTGGGAGAACAAGCTTGCGTTCTTCGCACCGCAGGGTGTGAAGGTCCCGGTCGTTGTGAGTGCGTTCCCGACCGAACTCTACCAGGCTCCGCGAAGTTGGGCGGAGAAGGCCTTTCCAAAGCTTGTCTACTACAATCGGCACCCCAAAGGCGGGCACTTCGCGGCCTGGGAGCAGCCGCAGTGGTTCACAGAAGATCTCCGCACAGGCTTCCGGTCACTGCGCTAATAGCATTGGAAAAGCCATGGAAGATCAACAAAATCGGGCGGCCCTCGATCGACACTGGGCCGCCTCTGCATCGGGCGACATCGAGGCCGAGCACGATATCTATGACGACAACGCGATTTGCGAATACCCGCAATCGGGCGAGAGGATCCGCTGCCGCCGTAACATACAGGCGCTTCGCGGGCACCATCCCGGTAAGCCCGGCGGCTTTACGATCCGTCGAATAGCTGGAACCGGTGATCTCTGGGTGACGGAGTACGACATTAAATATGAGGACAAGGCCTATCAGACGGTGAGCATTATGGAGTTTGAGAATGGCAAGGTCATCCACGAAACCCAATATTTCGCCGAGCCCTTCGACGCTCCGGCCTGGCGCTCGCAATGGGTTGAGACTTAGGAGGTGGATGATGAGGACAGATTCGAAAGGGCAGATGGCAACCGGCGAAGCCTCCACGCGAGTCAGTGCAGAGCAACGGATAACGGAACTTGGTATCCGGCTCCCTCCGCCGCCAGAGCCCTTTGGAATCTACGTTGAAGCCGTGCAAACGGGCGATCTGCTTTTTTTGACCGGGATGCTTCCGACGGAAGGCGGTCTCGCAAAATGTGTTGGCCGCGTTGGGGCGGAGATCAATATAGAAACCGGGCGAAAGGCCGCGCACCTCGCCGCACTCAATGCCCTCGCCGTCACCCGCGAGCATTTGGGGTCGCTCGACAAAGTTACGCGTGTTGTCCGTCTGAGTGTCATGATCGCTACATCCGGCGACGTGCCTGACCAACCGAAAGTTGCCGACGGTGCTTCCGAGCTGCTGCAGAGTGTTTTTGGCCCCGATCGGAATCCGTGCCGGATCGTATACGGCGTCGCAAGCCTTCCGCTTGGCGCGCCCGTCGAGCTTGAGATCATTTTCGAGGTAAACAACTAAAACAAGGGGTGATCCGTCATGAGTATAGCGATGAGAATTTGCCGCATAGCGTTTATGATCTCCGTCGCACTCACATCATTTCCCCTGACGGCACACAGCCAGGGTAAGGAACGCCAAATGAAAAACCCAACCGTTTATCGCACGTTACAGATCGACGGGGTCTCGATCTTTTACAGAGAGACGGGCCCCAAAGCCGCTCCGACGATACTCCTGCTGCACGGACTCCCGACCTCGTCACGACAGTTTGAGCCTCTATTCTCGAGGCTTTCCGATCGCTACCATTTGATCGCGCCCGATTATCCCGGATTTGGTCATAGTGATTGGCCGGAGCCGAAACAATTTGCATACACGTTCGATCACATTGCTGAGATCATCACTCACTTTACCGAAGCGCTCAAACTCTCTCGTTATACGCTTTATATGCATGATTACGGAGGGCCGGTGGGATTTCGAATGGCGTTGCAGCACCCTGAGCGTGTTGAAGGTCTGATAGTGCAGGATGCTGCGGGCCACAACAAATTGGAAGACGAGGCGGGCCTTTTGGAACGATCGCTCCGCCAACGAGAGTGCTTTGCGGACCAACCTCTTGTCTCTGGCAACAACGCGGACGCGTCATATCGGGAGCGACCCCAATGTGGAACGATATGACCCCGATCTCTGGACCGACGAATTTACCTTTCTCAACCAACCCGGACAGGCCGATATTCAGAGCGATCTTTTTTACGACTACCGCACCAACGTGGATGCTTACACTAAGTGGCAGGCATGGATGCGCGAAAAGCAGCCGAAGCTGTTAGTTCTCTGGGGCAAATACGACCTGTCGTTCGAGCCGTCAGAGCCTGAGGCCTATCGCCGAGACGTGCCAAAGGCAGAAGTTCACGTTCTCGATGCCGGCCATTTTGCGCTTGATACGAAAGCAGATGAGATCGCCGGGTTTGTCCGGGGATTTATGAAGTAGCAACAGATTCAGATGGAGGCAGAATAATGTCAGATGAGATCAATCAAGATCGCCGCCGCTTTCTCGGTGTTGCGGCGATGTCCATCGCAGCCTCCGAGCTGGGCTTGTTAGTCCCGGCGAATACGCAAGCCGGTAAGACATCCCAGCCGGGCACTAATACATCGTTCGACGCGCTGAGGCAGATCGATGCCGGCCTTCTCAATATCGGATACGCTGAAGCCGGCCCTTCAAGTTGCTAAATGGGTGGGAATACGGGCGAAAGCTAGGTATTCCCACTCAATCTCGGCCTAATTAACGATCGGGACCAAAACGAGATAAGAATATGACATCTCTAACCCACGCAAACGCGAACGGCAGGTTTCTGCTGTTGGTAGTCACAATCGTGTTTTTCGCAATAACGGCTGCGGCCCAAGGTGCAGGCGACAAATGTCGGCCCGCGGGCGTTATTCGTCTAGCCAGTGAGGCAGCGTCGAAGATCGTCATCGATCCGCCGCTGGCCGAACCTCTTGCTACGCGGGGAGTGGCGATCATCCTATATTGTGCCGAGAACGTCCACCTTGTGCCGGTGTTTGGATCGGGTGCTCTAGCTGTTTCGCCTCGTGCCGGACACCTTCATGTGAGAGTGGACGATGCCTCGTGGGTGTGGGCAGACGCGAGCGGCAACCCGATCATCCTGATGGGCCTTTTGCCTGGACAGCACAGAGTGCTGATCGAGTTGGAGGACACGAATCACCATGCCCTGGACAAAGCGTCTGTCACATTTGTCGTTCCCGCTAAGCCTGCAGCGCAGCGGCCGGAAGTCAGACGAACTGATCTTCAGCAGCACGATCTTACGGCACCGGGGCGGGAAGTGGTCCAGGTTCGTGTCGACTTTGACGCGGGATATGCCTTCCCTAAACACACGCATTTTGGCGAAGAGATCATCTATGTTCTGGAAGGCACGCTCGAGTATACGATCGACGGCAAGACGGTGTCGGTCAAGCCCGGCGATGTCTTGTTCGTCCCGGCCGGAGTAGTTCACTCAGTTAGGAATATCGGCACCGGCAACGGGGCGGAACTCGCCACGTATATCGTTGAAAAGGGCAAACCGCTCATCACGCTGGTGAAATGAGTGGTTCAACGCGGGACGAGTCATGATAATTACGTCGATCCATTACACGTTTTGCTGCTGAGGATGGCGACAAGGTGGAATCGCTCTTTCAAGAGCTGTCGCCACGTCGGTCAAAGAGCCGGGCGTGATCCGGTTCGAAGTTGGGCGAGCAGCGACGAGCCGAACGTATTTGCGTTGTGGCAAGTATACCGGGATAAGGATGCTGTCGATGCTCACTATCGAAGCGAGCATTTCAAGCGGTTGGTGCTCAACGGCATCCGGGCGTTGAGTCGACAGCGGAACGCCGTAAACGCAGTGCCAATTTACGAGGATCAATAAAATGAAACGAGGTAGGGATATGTTGGACGAGATCAACCACGATCGCCGCAGGCTTCTCGGCAATGCGGCCTTAGCGTTTGCCGCGGTACCGCTCGGCATAAGCAGCTTACAATTCGATCAAAAGCGATTTGTGATCAAGCCGGATGCAACCCCGGCTTCGGTCCACTGAAGCAGATAGATGCCGGAACTCTCAATGTCGGATACGCTGAAGCGGGACCTTCGAACGAGAATGTCGTCATCCTTTTGCATGGTTGGCCCTACGACATTCACAGCTTTGTCGACGTCGCTCCGTTGTTGGCTGCGAAGGGGTACCGGGTGATCATTCCGTACTTGCGCGGTTTCGGCACCACGAGCTTTCTCTCCGGCTCGACCCTGCGCAACGGTGAGCAAGCCGCCGTCGCCCTCGACATTATCGCTTTGATGGATGCTCTCAAGATCAAAAAGGCGGTCATCGCCGGCTTTGAATGGGGTGCACGGACAGCCGCCGTCGTTGCGGCCCTGTGGCCCGATCGCTGCAAAGCTCTGGTCTCGGTCAGCGGTTATCTCATCGGCAACCCGTATGCGGTAACGCCGCTGCCGCCGGTCGCTGAGCACACATTTTGGTATTCCTGCTATTTTGCCACGGACTACGGACGCGACGGCTACGCCAAATACACGCACGACTTTAACAAGCTCACCTGGCAGCTCGCTTCGCCGAAATGGAACTTCGACGATGCCACATTCGAACGCTCGGCGGCGGCGTTCAACAATCCCGACCACGTCGACATCGTGATCCACAACTACCGTTGGCGGCTCAGCCTCGCCAAAGGTGAGGCGAAGTATGAAGACCTGGAACGGCAGCTTGCCAAAGGCCCCAAGATCGCGGTGCCCACCATCACCATGGAAGGCGACGCGAACGGCGCGCTTCACTTGGACCCGAGCGCCTATGCCAGTAAATTCACGGGCAGATATGAGCACAGGACCATAACTGGCGGCGTCGGCCACAATCTACCCCAGGAAGCCCCGCAAGACTTCGCCAAAGCCATCATGGACGCCGACCGTCTGTCGAGCGGATAAGGCTAAAACGTCTCATCGAATTCAAAGGGCTTATTTTATATAAACAAGGGTGGCCGTGGACCGGTTCGATCGCAATGGTGTCGTCGGCTCGACTCTTTCGGTTCTAGTTCCTTGATGGCTGGGTCGAGACACTCACTTCTTCTTTCTTTCGCGGCGGATCGTGACGGTTTCGCGGAGTTTCAGGTGGAGGGCGCCGTCTCGTAGGTCGGGGGTAATGAAACGATGGGTTGTATCGAGCCGGATATTGAAATGTCGGCAGAAGGGGGCTGAGTTCAGGTAGCGCGCGGTGCCGTTCGGCCTGAGCGGAAATGCAGCGGGAAACCGATCGCTGTCGACTGGCTCGATCGCTATCGTGTCGTCCGCGCGGCTAAAATGCAGGTAAACGGCCTTTGGCTTGCCCAGGAGCCTGAAGGCGGTCGCATTCATCGTGATCACGCCCCGACCGTCTATCGAGACATGAACTCGGGTCTCAGGCGGCACAGTCGGCCCGCCCATGAATTTTTCAAATTTTCGATCGAGTTGTGCTGGCATATGTCATCTATAAAAGACTATCTCATATATAGCACACGAATCCATCCGTGTCAAATACTTCTTTCGCCACGCGCAGTTTCTGAACTCCATAGTTGCTCCAAGCGATTCAATTGATATAAGCCCAAACACCCAAAAACGCGGTCCGCTTTGAGTCGTGTTTGGTCATATCCAAAAACACCCGATCGCGACCACTTTCTTCTCCATTTGATCGTAAGTCCGTTAATGTCAGATAAATAGCCGGGCTTACCAAAATGACGCGCTTTGCCCGTTATGACGTGGTATGCCGGTTCCCCAGCTAAACGACTGCGAATAATGAGCTTGCTCAAACTAAGAAAGATGAATGTTGAGAGCGTGGGGGCCGGCCAAACGTATGCAAGCTAGAATCGATGCCTTACGATTGGGTACGGGTTAGACCCTATTTTGCCCAGTCGGCAACAACTACAGCTCCTAAACCATCGCCCTTCAATTCAAACTTCCCGTCACCGTCCATATCGCAAAGTCTGGATTTCGCAATAACGGTCATCTCTTCACCTCGACCTTCGTCTGTAAAAGGACTAAATGTATAGATAAAACAAAATGCTTTGCCGTCTCTACCAGACAGCTCGGCGACGCTCGTTATGACGGATGCCTGTCCGCCGGGACGAAACGGGCCCTCCAGAACTACCCGGTGATCCGGGTCGGTAGCAATAGAGTAGGATACGACAGAAACTTTCACGGTCGTTCCATCCTGATGCTTTTCGATCCGGGTTGACTTTTCCTTGTTAGTTTCTTTGATGACGGGTAATGTCCAGCCGTCCGGATTTATGAAATTCCCATGCTCATCTTTCTGAGTCGCTGGGGTTGCAGTGGCGGCAGGCATCAGCGGCTGCTCGGCGGTGCCGTTATTTTTACAGCTGATCAAAATAAAAGCGACAGCAACGATGAGTATAGCCGTTTGAACATATTTGGTTATCAGGTGACAGACGGCAACACAAACGCTCCAATGTGAGGGGTAGATGTGTTCAAGCAAGTCTGCAATGCAAGCATTAGCGAGCTACGCAAATTATCCGGCGTTAGAATCGCGTCTACGAGGCCTCGGGCGGCGGCGTGTTTGGCGTCTAGCTCCCGCTCGTAGGTTTCACGGACATTTTGCATTTCTGCCTCGAGGGCAGGGTCCGGTAACTTCCCTTCTTTCTTAAGTTTATCGAGCTGCGTTCCAAATATCGCCTGGACGGCTGAGTCGCCTTCCATCACGCCCATACGGCCGGTCGGCAGGGTGAAAATAAAATCGGGATCGAATCCCTGTCCGGCCATGGCATAGTAACCCGCTCCCGAGGCGTGATTGACCGTAAGCACAATCTTTGGAACAGTTGCGGTCGCCATGGCTTCGACAAAACGGGCACCTGCACGAATGATCCCGCTGTGCTCGGCCTCGGCCCCGATCATGAAACCCGACACGTCCTGGACGAACAGTAGCGGCGTCGAGTGGCGGTCGCAATTTTCAATAAAATAGGCCGTTTTCTCGGCAGATTCGGTATAGACAATGCCTCCGAACCGCGGCGGAGCTCCGGGTTTGCCTTTCGACATGCCTCGGGAATTCGCGATAATCCCAACCAGAATGCCACCGATCCGGGCTGTCCCGCATATCATTTCCTTTGCAAAATCAGCCTGAAACTCGTCAACACCGCCCTCATCGAGGAAGGTGTTGAGCACCGCGTGCATGTCGTACGGGGCACGGTGATCTTCGGGCAAGAGTTCGTAGAGTGCGGAGTGCGGAGTCTTCGAGTCCTTGGGAGCTGCTACCGAGACTCGCGGCTGTTCTTTTGCGGGAAGTTCGGCGATGAGGTCACGGATCTTGGTGATGCACTCCTGCTCATCTTTGGTTCGATAATGAGCAACGCCGGAGATCGCATTATGCGTCACGGCCCCGCCAAGTGTTTCATTATCAATGGTTTGGCCCGTTGCACCTTTGACAAGGTTGGCGCCGCCGAGGCCCATGAAAGACGTGCCTTCGACCATCAGAATGACATCGCTCAACGCCGGCAGATACGCTCCGCCCGCAACGCACATTCCCATCACGGCCGAGATCTGCGGGACCTTGAGATAGTGCCGCATGATCGAGTTGTAATAAAAGATACGTGCGGCACCGTACTGTCCCGGAAACACACCGCCTTGATAAGGGAGATTAACACCCGCAGAATCAACCAGATACACGATCGGAACGCGGTTACGCATTGCGATCTCCTGCGCCCGCAGGATCTTTTTGATCGTCTCGGGATACCAGGCACCCGCCTTGATCGTTGCGTCATTAGCGACAACAACACATTCGCGACCCTGGATCTTGCCGACCACCGTCACAACCGCCGCCGCCGGAGCCTGCCCGTCATACTCGTCATACGCCACAAGCAACCCGATCTCCCGCGAAAACGTGCCGAGATCAAGCAATTTCTCGATCCGTTCGCGCGCAGTCAGCTTTCCCTGCTTGTGAATTTTCTCGACCTTGGCCGCCCCGCCACCCAGCTCAAGCTTACGCTCAAGGCGCAGGTATTCGTCAGTAAGTGTCCGAAGGCGAGAGGCTTTTTCAGGGGATGTCATTTTACAGAAATGATAAACGTCGGGACCATGCCGCCGCCAGCCGTCACATTAGCCAACTCGCTGGACGAAAGCCGTGTGAACGCCGAGCCCACCTTGCCGTTGAACAGAAGCGGGTCGAGGTCGACAAGTTGCTCGACCATCGTCCATTTTCCTAGCTCGTCATGAATCATCGGGAAGATTTCGCGAGCTGTTTTCACACGCTCCTGGACGAGATAATCGCCGTTTTCTAAAGCCGTGGCTACTGCTTGATCCCATTCTTGCTGGGTAGAACACCATCCAATGAAAATACCATGCCCCCCGTAATCATCATTCGGCTTGAGGACAAGCTTGGCGGAGTTGGCTCGCGTCCATGAAACCAAATCGATCTGGTTGCCATGGTTGATCGTTTTCTCCTCGCGGAATTTTCGGGTCCAGGGAACATGGGCGCCTATCGACGCTAGTTCCTGATCGTTGAAGAGATGTTTGTATTTTTCGTTCGTGAGGACCGCGAAGATCGCTTTTTTGTGCACGAGTTTTCCGCGAAAGCTGTTGACCATGCAAACGGCACGGGCCCGGCATGCGTCCAGCAACGCGGGATATTGATTCATTATCGGGAGATACTCGTTAACAAGAAGTCGCTTGTAAACGACGTCAATCTGTACACTTCCGAAGAAAAGTTTCCCGTCAAAATGCAATTCGTTCGGCGAACAGATCACACAATCGTAACCCTGTGATTCGAAATAGTCGTGGAACAGCTCGAATTCCTTCATAGTAGGAAGGTCTTTCAGGTCGACGATGGCAATAACAGGCTTTTTATCGGCCGTGCCGCCGCAGAATTCGTCATAACAGCGGAGCAGTACGTCGAGCATTTTCGGGCGGCCGTCAAACCCGCGAACATTGTAACGCTCCGCGAACTTCTGCATTACCGGAAGCGACTTAAAGATCTCGGTGGCGGAATCGGCGTAGGCAATTCCCGCCGGACTTTCTCCGTTCAGCTCTACAAAACTGTACGCATCCTCTGTGAGAAACGAATCGAGCCGCGACGTTGGCGAAACCTGCGCGTAGCCTGGATCGATCTTCACGAGGTCGCGCTCGATCTTGGTTATCCCGAGTTCTTCCAGGATCGCGTCGTTAGCTACCGCGGCGTCTTTTACCTTTTGCAGCGCTGACCAGACGATCTCGCAGATCTGTGTGGCGCGCACCCAATCCGATTCCGTCACAAAATGCGGCCGCAAGTAGGGCGAAAGCGGCCGGCCGCCGAAGATCAGCTTGTTTTTCTCGAGGCTGTCCTGGAGAAGCTGATAAGACGACGACGAGAGATCCGGATCCTCAAGCAATGAATGGTAGTAAGCAACAGCTTCCTTCAACAGCGAAGCTTCGTTAGCCGATTCGAAAGCTGTATTCATTTTTTCTATTTTGACATCGCCGTGATCTCGGCGAATTCATCCTTGGTGATCGGAACAACCGAAAGACGGGACAAGCGAACGAGCGCTATATCTTTTAGATTTGGATTCGCCTTGATCGCCGCTAACGTGACCGGTTTTTTTAACGGCTTGCCGGCTTCGAGTTCGACGGCGACCCAATCGCCTTCTTTCCCCGTGTTGTCGGGGAAGAATTCCTTCGAGACTGTGGCGAGTCCAACGATCTCTTTTCCTATGTTGGAATGATAGTAGAAAACCTTGTCGCCCTTTTTCATCGACTTCAGATTGTTGCGGGCAGTGTAATTTCTCACGCCCGTCCAATCGGTTTTTCCGTCTTTCGTAAAGTCGTCGAATGAATATGAGTCGGGTTCCTGCTTAACTAACCAATAATTTGCCATACCATCTTCCTATTATTTCGCCTTCTGGGCCTGAGCTGCCTTCTTGTTCAGCCACCTCGCCCAGCGTTCGAGCATCGGGCGGAATGGTTTGAATATCTTGGCGCGCATGCTGTTTTGATCGTTTTGGGCGCTCCACGCTCGCAGATTTTTTTCGGCGTACTGACGTATCTGGGGTTCGAGGCTTTGCCTTTTAACCGAATGCTTGAGCGTCAAATAGTAATGCTGACCGACGAGCGAGAAAACTAGCCCGGCGAGGTTTCCCTTAAAACCGCTTTTCGCCATCCATTTTTTTGCGAAGCCTTCTGTCGGCGTCAGCAGTGCGCCCATCGACATTTCTATCCAAGGCGACTGATTTCCTACCTTGGGATGATACAGGCCGGGCAGATCACCCTTTATCGGCGTATCGAGATTCTTCAAGCGCGGGTCACTGATGAAATCGACCAGCTTTACTTTTTCAAGTCCGCGAAGATGCTCGATCGGCAGATAGTCGAGGAGTTTGTTGATATGCTCCTCGGTGTATGCCGGCACCGGAAAGCTTGCCTGATTCTCGATCCTGACCTTTGTTACTTTTGCGGTCTTCTGCCCCGCAGTTTGAATTGCCATAATTTGAACGTTAATTGTAAATCGTGAATCGTGAATAGTAAATTCGCCTACAATGCGGTGGTACGGAAACAACAGGACTTTGTCGTTAAATCAGAAGAAAGTCAAAAAATCGAGAGATTTGCGGCGTCTGTAGCATGGCACGGATCTTGATATGCAGGTTCATGGCTACTTGTAACCAATGAATCAAACCACGATAGGTAAGGCAATAAAGATCGCCGGTGTCGGGCTGCACACTGGCGTCGAGGTCAATTTGCGTTTGAAGCCTGCTCCGGCAAACACGGGGTATATTTTTGTCCGTACCGATCTCGACAATTTCGAGATACCAGCGTCGGTCGAGTTTATTTCGCATTGCTCATACGCAACCACCCTTATGCGGCGCGGCGTTGTGCTTTCGACGTGCGAACATCTGCTGTCCGCTTTGCGCGGTTCGGGTATCGATAATTGCTTTATCGAGCTTGATAACATCGAGCTGCCAATCATGGATGGGTCGAGCGAAGACTTTGTCGAGCTAATCAAAAAGTCGGAAGTCAAGGAACTGGATGCCGCGCGTCGAGTATTTCGTGTGCTTGAAAAGGTGGAGTTCGAACAGGGCGATCGAAAAATGTCGGTCGAGCCATCCGAGAGTTACGAGATCGAATGCCTAATTGACTTTCCGCATCCGTTCATTAACCGCCAGTCCTACCATTTCGTTTTTGAAAATGGGTCATTCGGAAAGGAGATCGCATCGGCTCGGACATTCGGTTTTACGCACGAGATCGAAATGCTGCGAAAGGCAAATCTCGCTCTCGGGGGTTCGTTGGACAACGCGATCGTTTTGACCGAAGACGGCATGCTTAACGAACAGCCACTGCGCTTTGATGATGAGTTCGTGAGGCACAAGATCCTTGATATTATTGGTGATTTTGCGTTACTGGGGATGCCGATCAAAGGCAAGATCACCGCTGAAAAGAGCGGGCACTCGGTGCACGCTTCGCTAATGAGCAAATTGCTCAAAACGGAAAGCGCGTGGGAGATGATCGAATCCTAATTTGTCTTGCGGCAAAAAATCGAAACCCCGCCATCTATATCGATATGCGGGGTTTAATTCGATTATAGTGGGCCTTCACGATTACATTTTGTGATGTCGTCGGTGATGTCTATGCCAACGTCGATGCCAACGTCTATGTTTGTGTTTCGACTGCATGTTCTGCGAGGCCGGAGCCGCACTCAGGGTTCGAAGACTAGCCGCAGAACTCGTATCCGCGAATATAGAAGTTGCCAACACGAAAACCAACAGCGCAAAGATCGCTGCCGACATGAGAAAACGTTTTTTCATTTCTTGTTCTCCTAGAGTCTAAAATCAGTATATTCAGACACTTACGTCCGAAGATCGTTTACGAACGTGAGTTGAATCACTATAAGACTTTATCCTACACTAGTAAAGAGAAATCGCCTCTTCCAGAAAAGTTTGGTCAAAATTCGCAAAGAATCCGGCTATTTGTCCCAATCCGGTGTATGAAACGTTCCTTCTTTGTCGACACGCTGATAAGTGTGGGCTCCGAAGAAATCCCGTTGACCCTGGATCAGATTTGCCGGGAGGCGTTGCGTTCGGAACGCTCCGAAATAATTGATCGACGAGGCAAAGCATAGAGCAGGAACCCGTTTGTCCATAAATCCTTTTATGACGGCCGCCCAGTCTTCGCGATTTGAAGCCAATATTTGAGCAAAGCTGTCGTCGAGCAAAAGATTCGGGAGGTCGGGGGCTGCCGAAAAGGCCTTTCGCATTTCTTCGAGCAGAGCAGACCGAATAATGCAGCCGCCGCGCCATATCTTTGATATCTCAGCGAGGTTTAAACCATAGCTCTTCTCGACCGACGCGGCCTGCATCAGCGACATACCTTGCGCATAGGTGACGATAAACGCACACATCAGCGCATTTTTTAGCTGTCCGATATCTATTTCAGTGGACAGCGGATTGTTGATAGCGGGCAGTTTTGCGTACTTTTCGGCGATGGTTGTCCGCGTTGTTTTTTGGGCAGAGATCTGACGCATCGAGACAGCTGAGTCGATGGTCGGAATCGGGATGCCGAAATCCATCGCCGCCTGTGAGGTCCATTTACCGGTTCCCTTTTGGCCTGCCGTATCTAGGATCATTTCGACCAAGTGCTTGCCAGTTTCGGGATCTTTTTTACGAAGCACATCGACCGTAATCTCTATCAGGAATGAGCTAAGTTCACTTCCATTCCATTCGGCAAAGGTGTCGCTCATTGCAGCGTAGTCCATTTTCAGGACACGATGCATGAAATCAAATGTCTCTGAAATGATCTGCATCAGGCCGTATTCGATACCGTTGTGGACCATTTTCACGAAATGGCCAGCCGAGCCCGCTCCCATGTACGCAACACACGGCTCGTCGTTTACTTTCGCTGAAACCGCTTGCAGCGTGGTTTCAACGCGCTCGTAGAAATCCCGACGGCCACCGGGCATTATGCTGGCTCCGTGGCGTGCACCTTCTTCGCCGCCGCTGACGCCGACGCCCATGAACCCAAAACCCTTTGCTGCAAGATCGGCATCGCGACGGTCCGTATCGGTGAAATGCGAGTTGCCGCCGTCGATTATGAGGTCGTCCTTTTCGAGATGCGGCAGAAGATCGTTGATGACCGAATCGACGATCGCGCCCGCAGGCACGAGCATCATTATGTTTCGCGGCGTCTCGAGTTTGGCAATAAAATCGGCGAGATCGCTGCCGACATCGACTGGCATTCCGGCACCTTCCTTCAGAAGCAGGTCGCGCTTGCCGCCGTCGAGATCAAAACCGACGCCGCTGATGCCGTGCTCGGCGATGTTAAGAAGAAAGTTGCGGCCCATTGTGCCGAGGCCGATCATTCCGAAATGTGCTTTAGTCATAAGGCAATTCTAACGCAAAGTCGTCAAGTCGCAAGGAGGCGGGATTATTCACCGATTCAAACCTTCCAAATATCCGAGAGTCCCAATTCCTCGCCGAAAGTTTCGGGCATTTCGTCGAACATCCACCACCATGAGAGCACCATTTGGCAGAACGCCCACTTTCTGATGACGGGAGGTTCGAGATCTAATGCCGAGGCGAATTCGGCAACGGCCCGCTCGAGTTTGCCTTCAAGCCGGGTGTCCCATTCAAGCCAATCGTTATGATTGTTGAGGAAAACGCCGATGTCGTAGCCGACGTGTCCAATGATTCCCTTCGGGTCGATCAGCAGATAAGGTTCGCGGGTTGCCGAGAGAATATTATCGTGATGGAGATCGCCGTGAAGCAGGAAAATATTTTTCCTATCAGCGGACAATTCCGCGTAATGATCGAGCGCCTTATGCGCGTAGTCCTGCGGGAACTTGGTGCCGATCGCGCGTTTTAATCCGTCGAACCAGGCGTCGAGGCTGATGAAATCCGCGACGTCATTCGGAACCGGCTTCAATATTCGTTTCAACGACTTCACCGCAATGGTTACCGCACCCGCCTGATCTTTCTTGCAGACTGACCGAAGATTTGCGCCGGGCGAAACACGTTCGAGGAGAACAGCTTGTTTGTCATGATCAAATTCGAGAAGCTTGACCGTTCCCGCCCCATCGAGGGCTTCTAGATAAGCGGCTTCGCCGTATATCTCTACGTCTGTAAGCGGTAACCCGATCTTTAATACGGCGGTTTTGCCAGTCCGCAAGAGCGCATTTGCAACGTAGTTATATGAAAGATTTCGAAAGTGCTTTTCAGCCTTGATCGCCCATTTGAATTCGAGCGAAGCAATTATTTCGGGCAGCTCGTCGAGCCATATACGCCCCTTTTCACCGCAGAGAGCGATCGTGTTTTCGACAAATTTCGTCGGAAGTGAGTATCTGAGTTCGTTGGACATAGTTTCCAGGCAAAATCGATTTTAACGCAAGGGAGCAAAGGCGCAAGGATTCAAGGAAAAGAATTCGAGAGTGTTTTCAGTTTCTCCAAATTAACGCCTTTCGGTTAATCTTTCTTTTTATGAGATCACTACTCGAAGCCATCCGCCCTACAACCTTCATCCGCTCGGCAAAACTCTGCGACCGGCTTGGGCTTGATGTAACTATCGCGACTGAGACGTTCCAACACACGGGCAGCTTTAAGTTCCGGGCGGGCTTTAACCTTGCCCTAAATGTACTGAACGATGAGATCCTGACGGCGTCGTCGGGTAATTTTGGCCAGGCGCTGGCGTACGCCTGCAAGCTGCTCGGGAAAAAGTGCACCGTCGTTATGCCCGTCACGTCGGCACAGGTCAAGATCGACGCGGTTCGCGGTTACGGAGCGACGGTCGATCTTGTTGACACGACGAAAGTGGGACGGAACGAGCATGTCGCTCAGCTCGCTGAGGAGATGCCGAATGCCTATTTTGCCAGCGCTTACGACGACGCGCACGTGATCCGGGGAAATTCAACCCTCGGGGATGAACTGGCCATTGAGGACTTCGATCTGGTTATCTCGCCTGTCGGCGGCGGCGGTTTGATCTCTGGGATCGTTCAAGGATTGCGGCGTCACGCCAAACCCACGGTCGTTTATGGAGCAGAGCCCTTGCTCGGAAATGACGCAGCTCGATCGTTGCACGAAGGAAAGATCGTGAGGAACGAAACGGAGCCAATGACGATCGCCGACGGAGCAAGAACGATCTCGCTCGGAAATCTGAACTGGGAGATCATTAAAGATGGTGTTACTGATATCTTTGAGGTCGCCGACGAAACGATCATCGAGGCCGTTCGGCTCTACTTCGATCTTGCGAATCTTAAGTGCGAACCAACCGGAGCTTTGTCGCTTGGTGCATTGTTATCACGTCCGAGCTTTTTTAAAGGGAAAAAAATCTGTCTGGTCGTGAGCGGCGGTAATGTCGATCCGGTAGTTTACGCTAAAATTTTAGTCTAGCGATCGAGTAGCGACGGGATCTCAAAGGTTCCGTCGACAACCTCGACGAAGTTTCTCTCCTCGCGAAGTATCAATTTCTTGTCCTGTGCCATTTTAAAGTTCGCCCGCGCATCCGCGTCCGTTCTTAGGCGCGTTCGATACTGTTCGTACGATGCCAGGCTGTCGAACGCGATCAATCCCCACGCGATGTCATTTGTGCCCTCATGCGGCAAAAAATACCCGACAAGATGCCCTCCGCATTTTGGAATGATTCGGCCCCAATTCACGGCATATTCGCGAAACACCTCTTTCTGTAATGGATCGATCTGATACTGGATCACGCAGGTAATTTTCATATCCTAAGAGCTATTTTCGAAGTTCTTCGACAAACGTCACGCGATTGATCTCATGAAGCGTCGTCACGCCGGTGTAAACCTTTCTTACGGCCGACTCGCGAAGTGACGAAAGGCCTTCCTTCTCCGCTTGTCGGCGAATTTCCGAACCTGGACGTCGTTCAATGATCATTTCCCGAACTGTATCCGACATGTCGAGCAGTTCATGGATCGCGGACCGGCCTCGGTAGCCGGTATGGTTGCAGGCGTCGCACCCGACGTTTCGAAAGAAGGTCTTGTCAGCGACTGCGTCAGGCCGTAGTCCAGACGCTGCGATCTCGTCGGAAGACGGCGTGTAAGGCCGCTTGCAGGTAGGGCAAAGGAGGCGCACGAGACGCTGGGCGAGGACGCAGTTCAAGGACGAGACGAAGTTATACGGCTCGACGCCCATGTTCAGGAATCGGCCAATGACATCGATGACATTGTTCGCGTGAACGGTCGTGAACACCAGGTGGCCTGTCAAAGCTGATTGGATAGCGATCTGGGCGGTTTCTTCGTCACGAATTTCGCCGACCATGATCTTGTCCGGGTCGTGACGCAGGATCGAACGAAGTCCGCGTGCGAATGTCAGGCCCTTCTTTTCATTGACCGGGATCTGGACGATGCCGTGAAGTTGGTACTCGACTGGATCTTCGATCGTAATGATCTTGTCTTCATCGTTGCGGATCTCATTGAGCGCAGCGTACAGCGTGGTCGTCTTACCCGAACCGGTCGGGCCCGTTACGAGAACCATGCCATACGGTTCTTTGATATAAAGGCGAAATCTGCGAACATCTTCCTCGTCGAAACCCACGACATCGAGATTCAAATTCTTAAAGCTCTCGTTGATCTGCTCTTTGTCGAGAATACGGATCACCGCGTCTTCTCCAAAGACCGTGGGCATGATAGAGACGCGGAAATCGACGGTGCGGCCTTTGTACCGGACGCGAAAACGGCCGTCCTGAGGGATGCGGCGTTCAGCGATATCGAGCTCGGACATGACCTTGATACGCGAGATCAGTGTCTGGTGATATGCAATGTCGATCGGATCGACCTTGGCGTACAACGCTCCGTCGATGCGGAACTTGACTTGAACATCGCGTTCGCGGGTTTCGATGTGAATATCGGACGAACGCGACTCCATCGCATTGTAAATGATCGTGTCGACGAGCTTGATGATCGGCGACATGTCAGAATCGGACGCGAGTCGGTCGAGATCTAGAACTTCATCGCCCTGGTCAGTTTCCTTTACAAGCGATATTTTGAAAGTCGAAGCCGCTTCCTGCAGAACGCGCTGCGTGGCGTCGCCTTTTCGAAGCACGACATCGATCGCTCCGGCAGTAGCGACATGCGGAACTATCCTGACCATCAACGCATTCTCGAGCTCGTCGAGACGTTCCAGATTGGTCGGATCGGCCATGGCAGCGTGCAGATTATTCCCTTCCCGTCGGAGCGGTACGAACTGGTTCCGGAGCATAAGCTCGATCGGGATCTTCGCGAGCTCTTCGTAGTCGATCGGCGTTTTCTGATCGGTAGGAAGTAGATCGATGTACGGAAGCCGGTATCGCTGTGCCAATTGCTTGGCCTGGCGAACCTCAGGCGGTTCGTTCTCAAGAAAATCTCCCAACTCGATCTTTGGGGATGAAACGTTGGTTGTCGCTCCGTTTTGTTCGCTCATTTTGAAAAACTTGCTCCGGCTAATGTCTTGAACCCATCGGTCCCGCCGAGATCGTCTGGATGATCGGCAGATAGATCGCGAGCAAGATCGCTACCACGATACCGGCCATAAAAACGAGGATTAGAGGCTCAAGAAGCGTCGTCAGTTGCTCAAGCCGGACCTCGGCCTCGGAATCATAGAACGACGCAACCTCTTCGAGCATTTCGCGTAGGCTGCCGGAACCTTCGCCTATGCCGATCATATCCAAGGCCAATTCCGGGATCCAGTTCGCTTTTTGAAGCGCTTCGGTAAACCCGCGGCCTTCACGAATTAACGGCGAAACTGCCTGACTCCGGCGGCGAAGCTCGAGATTATTCAGGGCCTGTGACGATATTTCCCACGAATCGGGAACAGTAATGCCGCCGGCAAGCAATGTGGACAGCGAACGAGCAAGCTGCGCCGTTGCCATGTTCCGGATCAATTGGCCCGCGATCGGCAGTTTCAGAAGAAGCCTGTGAACCGTCAATTTACCGGATTCGGTCCTCAGCCAAATAAACACGCCGGCAAGGGCAACGATCAAAAGCGGCAGAAGCCACCAGATATTTGTCGCGATCCAGGTCGAGGCGGTCACGACGATGATCGTTATCGTAGGAAGAGGCCGATTGCCGCTTAGTTGCTTAAAAACCTCCGACATTTTTGGAACGATGTAAAGCGACAGAAATGCGACCATGAACGACGCCGCGACGAGCAGGAACGCCGGATATGCCAAAGCACCGCGGAGCTTGCGCGAAACGCCGACGCTGCGTTTAAGATATTCGACAAAGCGGGCCAAAACCTCGTCCAGGGCTCCGCTCTTCTCGCCGGACAAAATCGAAGCGGTGTAGATCTTCGGAAAAATCCCCTGCGCCTCAAACGCCTCGGACAACGGTACGCCGCTCTTGATCTTTTCCTCCACGTCCGTCAGAACGATCCTCAAATTTGAGGAACCGGCCCGCGTTTTGAGCAGGCCGATCGACTGAAGGACGGGAATTCCCGCTCTAAGCAAGGCGGAAAGCTGTTGATTGAACAGCAGAAAGTCCGACTGCTTGATCTTATTCTTCTTACCGAGAGTTCCTGCCGGAAGTAGTGCTGCGAGGCCGGTTTCGGTCGTCGAGACCGCAAAAACACGAAAGCCTTCCTGTTCGAGACGCAGTTTTGCCTCCCCGGCCGCCGCGGCCTCAACAATTCGCGTTATTACCTCACCGGAAGGCGTGCCGAGACGGCAAATGAATTCGGTCATAAGAAAACTTCGAGGCAGCGGCCGAGCGGCCATAATTCGCCGTAATTATACCACGCAAAACCATGCAAAATGTTGCAAATACGGAAAAATTCGCGCCTGCCCGCTAAACAACTAAAACGTGGGATGTAACATCAAAGAATTTATCTTGCAGAAGTTTTAGGCGTTCCCTAGAATATTAACATTCCTTTTGGAGAATTTTATGGTTGTTAAAACGCCAGATCTTCCGGGCCGTTCTCTTGGATTCCGGTTATTCTGGCTGCTCTCCATGTTTGTTTTGTGTGCCGCCATAGCTTTTTCCCAGGAAGCCAAACCCACACCTACGCCGGAACCCGACAATCCTGACACGACCGTCAAGGTCAAAACCGATCTTGTCACACTTACCTTAACGGTGACCGACCTCTATGGTCGCCTCGTTTCGGGACTTTCAAAGAAAGCTTTTTCGGTTTTCGATAACAACGAAGAGCAGGAAATAACTTTTTTCAGCGACAGCGATGCTCCAATCTCGGTCGGAATCCTGTTTGATGTATCCGGGTCAATGAGCGGTGAAAAGATCCAAAAGGCTCGAAAGGCTCTGGAGAAATTCATAGCAACAAGCCATCCATCCGACGAATATTTTCTAATAGCGTTTAACAGCCGGGCCCAGTTGCTGATGGACCGCACGAGGGATGGTGAAGCTCTACTCCAGAAATTAACGCTCGTTCAGCCATCGCAAAATACGGCGCTTTATGATGCCGTTTATCTGGGTGTCGACAAGGTTACTCGCGGGGCCCATCAGAAAAGAGCGTTGGTAATAATCAGTGACGGGCAGGACAACGCATCACGGTATAATTTCGGTGAAGTGCGGCGTCTGATGAAGGAATCTGACGTCGTCACGTACGCCGTTGGTATCATCAGCGAAGGCGATGCTGCCAGCATGACGGGAATGCAGGGCCAGGCGTTTCTCGATGAGCTGACGTCGGTCTCGGGCGGAAAATCATTCTATCCGCAGAGCGATCTCGAAATGGACGAGATCTTCGAAAGGATAGCTCTGGAGCTTCGTCATCAATACTCGATCGGATACACACCGAAGGATTTTACCCCCGATGGAAAATGGCGAAAGCTGAAAGTTAAGATAAAACCCCCACGCGGGTTGCCGCGTCTAAGTGTTCGCAGCCGCGACGGCTATTACGCGACTCCGAATACTAACGTCCACTAGAAGCTACATTTGCAGATGACAAAAAACCTTCTCTTTATTTCGATCACGGCGATTTTTCTCGGGCTGTTAATTATTGGGTCCCGAGCTTCTTCCGTATCCGCACAGATCGAGCGTCCGCGAACCGCGGGAACCTCTGTCACCCCTACGCCGACCCCGAAAGCCACGCCGCCAAAGCTTATCGACGATGACGAGAACGGCGTGATCAAGGTCGGCACCGAATTGGTCAATCTGAATGTCCGCGTGATCGATCGCAACAATCGCCCGATCAACGGTCTGCAAAAAAACGACTTCAAAATAATGGAAGACGGGTCGGAACAGCAGATCGAATTTTTCTCAAAATCAGAGGTACCGACAAATTACACGCTAGTACTCGACAATTCAGGCTCTCTTCGGCAGCAGCTTGAAAAGGTGATCGAAGCAGGCAAGATCCTGGTAAACAGCAACAAGCCTGAAGACGAGACCAGCATAATTCGATTTATCAGCCGAGACAAGATAACGGTCGAGCAGCAATTCACACCGAATAAGGCAGACCTAAACGATACTCTCGATAATCTCTACATTGAGGGCGGACAAACTGCCGTGATGGACGCAGTTTATCTTGCAGTCCAGCAAACTCAAGAGTACGAAAAATCCGACAAACCTGACGACCGGAAGCGTCGTGCGATAGTACTTGTAACAGACGGTGAAGATCGCGATAGTTATTACACCGAGCCGCAGTTGATGGAAATGCTAAAGGAATCGGATGTTCAGATATTCGTGATCGGATTTGTCGGCGACCTGCAAAAGGAAGGCGGATTTATCAGCAAGAGCCCGCAGCAGAAAGCGAAATCTTTTCTCGAGCGAATGGCGACGACAACCGGCGGAAAATCGTATTTCCCGACTTCGGTCGGTGAACTGCCTGAGATCGCCCGAGACCTCTCGTCGGAACTCCGCGTTCAGTATTCGATCGGATATCTTCCGACAAACACCACCGGTGGATTTAAGAACATCAAAGTGGTCGTCAACGACGGCCCTAACAAAGAGAAGAGGATAGCGATCACCAAGTCCGGACGTAATGCCGGCCCGACACCATCGACCGCTCAAACCCCTCCTAAAACGAACAAGTAGATTTTGCTTTAACGAATGGAAAACGCGGCCTGAAGATCAGACCGCGTTTTCCTCGTCTATTAAAGGCACCTAGTTCTCGGGGACTGATCCCGATATTTTTTTCCGCGTCGTCTCGCCAGTATGCAGGACAGGAATTCCCTGGTCGACCTCGTCATGGGGACGTGGGATCACATGAACGGCGGTGACCGTTCCGATCCGTCGTGCCGCGGCAGCCCCGGCATCAACGGCAGCTTTCACAGCGCCGACCTCGCCTCGGACGATAGCTGTTACGAGGCCGGCATCGACCTTTTCGTAACCGACGAGGGTTACGTTCGCCGCTTTGACCATCGCATCGGCCGCCTCGATCATCGCGACGAGGCCCATGCATTCTACCAATCCCAGTGCTTCCATAACGTGTGTTCTAAGCTATTTTCGCTTGCGGCGGCTAAAAAGGAAAATCGCGAGAGCCAATATCAGAACTCCCAGGAATATCGCCGAAAAGAATATAACTACAACGATCTCCATTTCTATTCTCAGCGATAATAAAGCGCCGAGAAAACTACTGCTGCCGCAAAGACCACGAACAGGACGGTCCCGATGATCAACGGCAAGTTCGCCCTGTTTTCTGCGGGTTCCCAAAATACTTCGACCGGTTTGCGTTCGCGGTCACGGCCTTTTCGCCGAAGCGACGCAGCGGATCGAAGCTGTGTTCCTCCGATCTGGTGCGATCCATTTGCATCATCGATCTTTTCGCTTACGGACGACGCCGGAGATGAAACGCCAATCGATTCCATCGACTCGCCGCAGTTGTAACAAAACTGGGTATCGCTGCGAACTTCCGCGCCGCATTTGCCGCAAGTTTTGTCTTCCACTAAAACATCGGACATCGTAATTATTTTTCCCGATCAGACTCGAGCAAATATCTCCTTTTCTTCGCCAAGATCGCGGGCCGACGGCGTCAGGATAGTCTTTGAAGTAATATAGATCTTCTCGCCCTTTGTGATCGCCCTTCGGACGTCGTCTTCGCTCACGAAATCTACCGGCGAGGGTTTCGCTCCGTTTTCGCTGCCGTTGCTCTGCCTAAGCTCGTGGATTATCGTCTTGACCGGTGACTCTACCCTCTCGGCTTTTTGTGCGACCGGAACCGGGCTAACGACTTCGCTCACTGCGGGTAACTTTTGACTCAGGAATCGATCCACGAGGGCGGCGATCTCTTCGCGTTTAATGGGCGGCCGCTGCTTGGGCTGAATGTCTTGAGCGATCGCCTGCTTTAGAGATGGCCTGAAAGTGGTCGACTTGTTTACCGGTTTCGTTTCGAAGGCCACGCGCTTAATGTCCATTAAATGGATGGGCGAGACGTTGTCGGACGTTACGTTGCCGCCCCACGAGCCGCATCCGAGCGTCATCGACGGAGCCAGGTCGGTGGAGAAACCGATCGCTCCGTGCGTGGTCGGCGAATTTATCACAACGCGGGCGGCGGGCATTTGTTCGCCGTAGCGGATCGCCGCCGCGCGGTCGCGCGTGTGCATTCCGGCGGTGTGGCCCATACCGCCAAAATGGAGAATATCGTCGCAGAGTTTTGCCCCGTGTTCGACGCCGTCAACCTCGAAAAAAGCCAGAGTAGGCGAGAGCTTTTCTATCGACCACGGGAAGTCCCGTCCAACTCCGCCGCAGTCGGCCAGCAGACAGCGAGTTCCGTTCGGCACGGAAATCCCGGCAAGGTTCGCGATATATTCAGCAGATCTTCCGACGATCGCCGGGTTAAGCGTCCGTTGCGGCGTAAGTAAAATTTTTGCAACTGCGTCGGCGTCGGGTCGATCGAGAAAGTGCCCGCCCTGGTGTTGGAATTGATCGCGAACCGCCGCGGCGATGCTTTTGTCGACGACGACCGCCTGCTCGGACGCACAGATAGTTCCGTTATCGAAACAGGTGCTGGTCAGGATATCGGCGACTGCCTTTTCAACGTCGGCTGTTTTCTCGATGAACACCGGAACATTTCCCGGACCGACGCCGAACGCCGGCTTCCCTGACGAATACGCCGCACGCACAAGGCCGATCCCGCCGGTCGCAAGAATAACGGCGGTCTTTTTGTGCTTCATCAAGGCCTCAGTCCCCTCGATCGTCGAATTGGTCAGACATTGGATCGCATCGGCCGGAAGACCGTTAGCTATAGCCGCGTCGCGCATGATTCGGGCGGTTTCGGCTATGCATCGGGCGGCCGACGGGTGCGGAGAGAGTACGATCGTATTTCGCGATTTTATCGAGATTATTATCTTGAAGATCGCAGTTGAAGTAGGATTTGTCGAAGGAATGATCGCCGCTACGACGCCGCGAGGCGAAGCTATCTCAACAATACTGTCTTTATCGGCGACAACACCGACGGTTTTCAGATCACGAAAAAAGTTCCAGACGTCTTCCGCTGCAAATCGATTCTTTTCGCGTTTGTCTTCGGCATTGCCGAATCCGGTCTCTTCATGGGCGAGGAGGCCTAACCGGGCAGCTTCGCCGAGAGCCGCTTTGGACATTGCCTCGCAGATCGTATTGATCTTCGCCTGGCCAAATCCGGCGACAACACGGAAAGCACGATCGGCCGATTCGACGGCGTCGCGGGCTTCCTGTTGTGCGATCAGATCGGTATCACCCATTAGATGTCAGTGGGCAGTTTGGTGCGGCGTGATTACTTTGTCTTTGTTCGGTTGCCTTCGATCGTCCCGGCAGTTCCGCTGGCGTCGCCCTCGCTTAGCTGACGTCCACCTCCCCCCTGCAGGGCCTTTTCGTCCGGGCTGTATCCGACCTTTCCGCCCTTTGGCAGAACGCGCTCGACCTCGCCGTGCGGCCTTGGGATAACATGTACGCTGATCAGTTCGCCGACCCGGCGGGCGGCGGCGGCTCCCGCGTCAGTTGCGGCTTTGACTGCTCCGACATCACCGCGGACAAAGATCGTTACATATCCGGCACCGATATATTCTTTGCCGACAAGCTGAACATTTGCCGCCTTGACCATTGCGTCAGCGGCCTCGACCGCACCGACGAAAC